>NZ_JAMSGY010000004.1:0-384541 GCF_024608385.1 Paenarthrobacter sp. UW852 | reverse complement strand
ATGCTGGCGGCGAGGGGCGAAGTCGCGGAGGGCGCGCCGTCGTACGCCATTGACCGCTACAAGCTGCTTGACGTGAACGCCGGCACCACCGGCGGAGCAGGCGGCGACGCCTAAAGCTCCAACAAACAACAATCGGCGGCAGTGTTCGTGATGAACACTGCCGCCGATTGTTGTTTCCGACCAGGACGGGCAACGTCAGGTGCCCAGGTTCCGCCTGTCGACGACAAAGCCCGTTGCCGCATTTTCGCGGACTGCGTTGATACCGGCCACAACGGCCTTCAAATTCGGAAACTGTGGCGACACTGCCACAACCGTGCCGTCTTCGGCAGTGAGCCGAAATCGGAATGAGTTGGTACCTGCTTTGAGAATCTCGAAACTGCCCGCCATTTTCCCCTGTTCCTTACGCGTCGCTGCGTACACGAGCTGACTTCATAACTCCCCACCGACCCTAACGGCCATTTCCGACCACCAAAAGCCCTACTGATGGGTAATTTACAACCGATATCGGTAGATCTCTTTGAAAGCAACCGAGGAGCTACAGACCGCATGGAACCCCGCGCGTATGGTGAGGATATGACTCCATCCGGCACGCCCACTACGGGCGTCCTGCTCGCTGCGGGCGCCGGCACCCGCTTGGGGCGCGGCCCCAAAGCGCTGCTGCCCTTCCGCGGACGCACGCTGGTGGAAGTACTCGCCGACACCCTTTTCGACGGCGGCTGCAGCGAGGTGGTGGTGGTTCTCGGAGCCGAAGCCGAAAACGTGCGGAACAGTACAGACCTGGGCGCGCACACCGTCGTAGAAAACCAGAATTGGGCCAAGGGGGTGGCCGGATCCTTCCGCGCGGGCATCGAAGCAGCAGCCCCTGGGAACAACATCATGGTGGCTCTGGTGGATCAGCCCGGGCTTACCCTGACGGCGGTGAGCCGGTTGCTGGGCAGCCATCGTCCAGGGCGGGTCACCGCCGCCGCCTACCCTGACGAGTCAGGAAGGCTGAAGCGCGGGCACCCGGTGATATTCGACGTCGGGCTTCGCGGACAGGCCGCCGACGCCGCCAATGGCGACACCGGCGCGCGGTCCTTCCTCAAGGCGCACCCGGGCCTGGTGGACCTGGTGGACTGCAGTGATTTGTGCTCGGGTGAGGACTTGGACACCAAGGATCAGCTGCATCTTCTGGACGGATAGCGGCAGGTACATTGGGTGCATGATCCGCATCGAAACAGACGATCCCGCACGCCCGGATGTCCATCAGCTCCTCAGTGAACACCTGGCTGACATGTTCGCCACCTCCCCCGCGGAGAGCGTCCATGCGCTGGATCATTCCGCGTTGTCCCACGAGTCCATCACGTTCTGGACTGCCAGGGAGGATGGACAACTGCTGGGATCCGGTGCCCTGAAAGACCACGACGGTGGACTGGCCGAGATCAAGTCCATGCGCACCACGGCCAGCGCCCGCGGCCGGGGCGTGGCGACATTGATGCTGGAACACATCGTCGCCGACGCCCGAAGCCGCGGGTACCAGCGGCTGTGCCTGGAAACGGGCACCGAGGACTATTTCGCCCCGGCACGGCGTCTGTATGAAAGGCACGGCTTTACGGAGTGCGGGCCCTTTGCGGACTACACCCTGGACCCGAACAGCGTCTTCATGGAGCTCCCCCTCTAACCCGATTGGGCAGGCGGGCTACACGGAGGCAGGGCTCCGGTCGCGGAGCGCCAGGTAGATCTTGTCCCGGGCGATGGGCAGCTCAGCGAAACGGATCCCGGTAGCGTTGCGGATGGCGTTCGCCAGCGCCGGGGCCACAGGATTGAACGGGCTCTCACTCATGGACTTGGCCCCGAGGGGACCCGTGCTGTCATTGGTTGTGGCGAAGTAGACCTCACTCCTCGGCACATCCGCGAACGACGGAATGTGATACTGCCGCAGGATGTCCGTGGTGACCCGGCCGGCGTCGTCCACTTTCACTTCCTCGTACAGCACCGCACCGAGGGCCTGCGCGATCCCGCCCTCGATCTGCCCACGGCACTGCCGCGGGTTGACCACCACTCCGGCGTCGGCGGCCTGCACGCTCTGCAGGATCCGCAGCTCACCGGTCCCCGTGTTTACGGCAACCCGGAAGCCGTGGACGTTGAATGCCACCGAACGCGGCGTCCCTCCCCAGTTTCCGTCGGTGGCGAGCCGAACGCCTTGCAGCCGGGCGGCGTCGACGATGTCCGTCAGCTGCACGGTACGCTCGCCGCACTGGACAGCGCCATCCACCAACCGGCAGTCCGCCAGCGCCACCCCTGTGAGCGAGGCCGCGACTGTCTGGATGCGGGTCGCCAGTTCCAGCGCCGCACCGAGCGTCGCCTTGCCGGCAACCACCGTTCCCGCGGACCCGAACGCACCGGTGTCGTGCTCCACAAGGTCGGTATCGGACTGGCGCACGGTCACCTTGGACGCTGAGGTCGCCAACGCCGTGGCCGCCAGCTGCGCGTGCACCGTGGTGGTTCCGTTCCCGAATTCGGCAGTACCGACGTCGACGGCGAACCGTCCGTCCGCTTCCAGGCTCACCCGGGTGTGGGCGAAGTGGCCGCGGGGCGGGACGGTGTCGATCATGGACAGGGCTGACCCCTCACCGGTGACCCACTCCGGGCCGAGGTCATCAAGGCCGGCGGCCCGGTAGCGTTCCTTCCCGCGGTCCAGGGCGTCGCGCACCAAGGCGATGCACTGGTCCAGGCCGTAGCTTCCGTAGTGGACGTCTTCCTCGGGCTCCGGAGTTGTGGACAGCATGTGGTCACCGGGCCGGACCATGTTCTTCAGCCGGAACTCCAGCGGATCCATACCGATCCCAAGGGCCAACTCGTCGATGGCCGATTCGATGGCAAAGATCATCTGGCTCAGCCCGTAGCCCCGGAAAGCCCCGGCGGGAACTGTGTTGGTGTAGACGGCGTGGGCGTCCACTTTCTTGTTCACGCACTTGTACACGGCCAACGACTCTCCGCAGCCGTGGAACATCACGCCGGGAGCGTGGTTTCCGTAGGCACCAGTGTTGGTCAGGACGTTCAGCTGCAGGGCCGTCAGGTATCCGTCCTTGTTGGCACCGGCTTTGAGGTGGATGGTGAAGGGGTGGCGGGTGGTGGTTGCCGTGAACTGCTCGGTCCGGGTGAACTCCAACTGCACGGGACGCTTCAGGGCAAGGGTTGCCAAAGCCACCAAATCTTCGGTGAGGACTTCCTGCTTTCCACCGAAACCGCCGCCGACCCGGCCGGCCACAACACGGACGGTTTCCGGCGCCAGGTTGAACAACCGGCTCAATGTCCGCTTCACCAGGAACGGGACCTGGGTGGAGGAACGGACAACCAACCGGCCCTCCTGATCGAGCCAGGAAATGGACGAATGGGTTTCCATGGCTACGTGCTGCACCCGCTGGGTCTGGTACGTGTGCTCGTGGATGTAGTCCGCGGCGGCGAAGCCGTCTTCCACGCTGCCCAGTTCCGCGTGGACCTCGGCCACAACATTCTGGAGCGGCCGCGAAATACGGGACTCGACGCCGTCTTTCTCGCCGTGAATCGCCGGGGCACCGGGAAGGATGGCTTCCTGGGGCGTGAAAACCGGGTCAAGGATTTCGTACTCCACGGCCAACGCGCGCGCTCCGGCTTCGGCTGCACCCACGGTTTCGGCAACGACAGCTGCAACGCGTTGCCCTATGAAGCGCACCACGCTGTCCAGGACGCGGGTGTCATCGGGGTCGTCGGTGAAATTCTCGTGTTGTGCCGTGGAGAAGAGCTGCTGCGGTGCGTCCTCGTGCGTGAACACTGCAACCACGCCCGGCACGGCCAACGCCGGAGCCTTGTCAATGGAAACGATCCGGGCGTGCGGATGTGGCGAGCGCGCCACTTTGAGGTGCAGCAAGCCGGGGAGTTGCTCCGCCGGAACGTCCAGGGCGTACCTGGCCGTTCCCGTGATCACGGCGTCGCTGGCCAGGGCGGGGACATTGTCGCCAAGTTGGCCGGGGGTCGCCTCCACAACAGCAGGCGACTTTGCGCCTGAAACGTCAGCTCCGGCGTCGTGCTGGTGTTGGCCGCCGTGGCCTCCGCCGTGGCCACAGACGGCGTCCGCAATGGAGCGGTAGCCGGTGCAGCGGCACAGGTTTCCCTTGAGGTTCCGGGGCAGGTTGGCGCGTTGTTCGTCGTCGAAAGTGGCGGCAGTCATCATCATGCCTGCGGTACAGAAGCCGCACTGGAAACCCTGGCCCTGGTGGAACTGCTCCTGCACAGGGTGCAGTTGTCCGTCCTTGGCGAGGCCCTCGATTGTGGTGACCGTCTTGCCTTCGGCGCGGACTGCCGGGTAGATGCAGCTGTGCACGGGAGTTCCGTCGACGTGGACGGTGCAAGCTCCGCAGTCGCCGCCGTCGCAGCCCTTCTTGACGCCGAAGTTGCCCTCCTCCCTCAGGAAGGTGCGCAGGCATTGGCCCGGACGGGGTGTGGCCTGCGAGGCAGTGCCGTTGATCTCAATTGCCATGGGAGGCCTCCTTCTGGGTGCCTGTGGTTTCGGGTTGCGTGGACGGCTGGGGCGACGTGGCATGCGGGGGCCAGAAATCGCCGGAGACAGTCATCAACTCGTCCATCAACTCCGCCCGTATTTCCTCGGCCAGCTTGAGCGTCATGTCGCGGCGCCATGCCGGGAGCCCGTGGATATCGTCGTGGTACAGCGGCCAGGGAATGGAATGTTCGACGGCGTCGGCCAGCGTCCGCGCGTCCGGAACCTTCCCGGCCGGGAACCTCAGTTGCACCGGGCGCTTGGTCGAAGCAGTCACCGTGATGACCAAGCCGAAGACGGGATCGAGCCTGCCAATCAGCAGCACCCCGGAGCGGCCAAGGTTGCTCAGCGACAAGCGCCTGAATGCTACGCGCGCCGAGAGTGCCTCGGCGGGGAGATGAATGCTGCGGAGCAACTCCCCCGGGGCCAGGACGGTCTGCATATCGCCGATCACAAAGTCGGCAACCGGGACCGTGCGGCTGGAACCATCCGGGCTGAGGATGGTGGCGAGGCCGTCGAGTCCGGCGCACAGCGACGTCATGGGTCCTGCGGGCAAGCCCGTGCAGATGTTGCCGCCCACCGTGGACATGTTCCAGATTTTGAAGGACGCCACGAACGAGTCGCAGCTGGGCCGGATCAGAGCCAGTCCGGGCCATTCGCGGTGGGCTGCTTCTTCGCTGGCCGGCAAGGCGTAGAGCTCAGCCACGGTGCAGGTGGCAGCCAGTTCGATGCCGTCATCGGTCACGGTCACGGCGGGCCAGTTGGCTTCGCCGAGGTCGAGGAGCCGTTTGAGGACAGTGCTTCCGTAGGAGAAAAGGACTGTACCGCCGGCGAGCCAGGCATCGCCTTCGCGCCACAGGGCCGGGTCCGTCGTGGGCACCACGGCCTCGATGGTGTTCATGTCCATGGGTCCTCCTGGGTGAGGTGTTGAGGTGCTGGGTGAATCGGGCCGTTGCCGTCTTTGAGGGACGGAAAACCGGGCGTGCCGTGCGTTCCCCGGGTACCGGGTCCGCGCTCGGCGATGATCTCGGCCGTAATGGAAACCGCCACCTCTGCTGGTGTCACGGCACCAAGGTTCAGGCCGATGGGTGAGTGCAGCCGCGCCAAGGACTCTGAGGGAGTGCCTGACTCGAGGAGGGCATCGACCCGTTGGCGGTGGCTCCGGCGCGAACCCATCGCGCCAACGTAGGCCAGGTTGAGGCGGAGGGCCGTCTCCAGCAAGGGGATGTCGAACTTGGGATCGTGGGTCAGGACGCAGACCACGGTCCGGGAGTCGATCCGTCCCGCCGCGGCCTCTGCTTCGAGGTAGCGGTGCGGCCAGTCCGTCACCACCTGGTCGGCTCCGGCGAAACGACTTTGTTGAGTGAAAGCAGGCCGGGCATCGCACAGCGTGACGTCGTAGCCGAGCAGTTGTCCAGCGGGAAGCAACGCGGCACCAAAGTCGTTGGCGCCAAAGACCAGCATCCTCGCTGCCGGCAACCTGCTTTCGACCAGCAGGGTGATGGGTTGAGGTTCTTCCTTTTCCCGGGGCGGCGCAGCCAACCTCTCGGTTGTTACCCACCCATCGATGCAGCCCTCGGGCGGGGCCAGCCGGACCAGGCCTGCGCGGCCCCCTTGGAGGAGGGGCTCCACTTGAGCGGCTGCCGCGAAAAGGGTAGCCGGGTGGTCCCCCACCAGTCTGGCCAGTTCTTCGGATTCCATGGCACGGAACCGTGCGGGATCATCCACCACCATGACTCCACCACCAGCATCAAGGCGGCGGATGAGTGCGCCAGGGCGTCGGGTTTCGGCCAGCATCGAGAGTTCGGGCGAGCCTTCCTGCAGCGGCTGGATGTGGACTTCCAGTTCCCCTCCACAGGTGAGTCCCACCGCGAACGCGTCCTCGGGACTGAAGCCGAAGGACTCAAGGCGGGGGCCGCCGTCGCGCATGGCTTCCAAGGCCGCCTCCACAACGGCACCCTCCACGCAGCCGCCGGACAAGCTGCCCAAAATTTCGCCGTGTTCGGAGACCATCATGGACGTCCCCAGGGGCCGCGGCACGGAGCCGCCGGTCCCTACGATCGTGGCCACAGCGCATCGTTGGCCGGAGACCGCCGTCCGCCAGCCGCCCAGTGAAGGCATCAGATCCAGCATGGCAACACATCCTTATTCCAGGTGTCCCGGCCAGGTGGCCCGGCCGGAGCAGTGCGCGATCTTGCCCCATAATCTCATTCGCAGAGGCTGTTGAGGGGCAGTCGCGGCTGTTCAGTAAAAGTTCAGTCAGTAAGGGTTCATAGGAACGGGGGCAAGGGCTTCATCTCCCTGCCCCCGTTCCCTGACGGAGCACCGGCACCCTGCCGCCGCCCGCCGTCGTACCTTGTTTTCAGGGACGACGACGGCGGGCGCCTATTCGTGCGGAGGGAACCGGGGGACCGTCGATCGGAGTGCCGGATGATGACCCGCCGGCGCGGGCTGGGGTTCCTGGCTAAACACCCATCAGGGCGTTGATGGGACCCCGTGCGAAGTAGATGATGAAGCCGGCCGTGACCACCCACATGAGCGGATGCACCTTCTTGGCCTTACCTGACGCGGCGTTGACCACGGCGAAGGAGATGAACCCGACCCCGATGCCGTTGGCGATGGAGTACGTCAGCGGCATGGTCACGATGGTCAGGAACGCAGGCAAGGCGACCGAGAACTTGGTGAACTTGATCTCGCGGATCTGCGCCATCATCATCGCGCCCACAACAACCAGTGCGGCCGCAGCAACTTCCAGCGGAACCACCGAAGTGAGCGGCGTGAAGAACATGGACCCCAGGAACAGGAGGCCGGTGACCACCGACGCCAGGCCCGTGCGGGCACCTTCGCCGATACCAGCCGCGGAGTCGATGTACACGGTGTTCGATGATCCGGAGGTTGCCCCACCCACCACGGCACCCATGCCTTCAACAATGAATGCCGACTTCAGCCTGGGGAACGTGCCGTCCTTGTGAGCCACACCAGCGCTCTTCGCCAGCCCGGTCATGGTGCCCATGGCGTCGAAGAAGTTGGTGAACACCAGGGTGAAGACCAACATGGTGGCGGCAAGTCCACCGATCCGGGCGAACGAGCCGAAGAGATCGAAGTGGCCCACCAGGCTGAGATCCGGCACGGACACCAACTGGCTGGACAGGATAGGCACGTTCAGGTGCCAGCCGCCGGGATTGGTGGCGCTGCCTGGCCCAATCTTGAATACGGCCTCGACAACTGCGGCGAGGACGGTAGTGGCGACGATGCCGATCAGCAGGCCGCCCTGGATTTTGCGGGCCACAAGGATGCCCATGGCAAGCAAACCGACGATGAAAACGAGGGTCGGGAGGGAGGTGATGGAGCCGTCGTTACCCAGCTGGACCGGTGGGCCACCCGCTGTGGGACGGACGAACCCCGAGTCCACGAAGCCGATGAAGGCAATGAACAGGCCGATACCAACGGTGATGGCTGCCTTGAGTTCCTTGGGCACTGCCTTGAAGATCGCTGTCCGGGCCCCGGTAGCACCGAAGAGGACAATGAGGATGCCGTTGATGACCACCAGGCCCATGGCTTCTGGCCATGTGACTTCCTGGATGACCGCAACGGCCAGGAACGAGTTGATGCCCAAACCTGCGGCCAGGCCGAAGGGAAGGTTGGCGACCAGGCCGAAAATGATCGTCATGACGCCGGCCGTGAGGCCAGTGACCGCACCGACCTGCGCGGCCGACAACCAACCGCCCGCCACATCAGTTGGCGCGTTCTCTGCCGAGAAGCCACCCAGGATGAGCGGATTCAGGATGACGATGTAGGCCATGGTGAAGAACGTGACCAGGCCGCCGCGGAATTCGCGGGCCAGTGTGGAGCCACGCTGGGAGATCTGGAAGAACTTGTCCAGGAAGGAGTTCGACGCCGGGGGCTTCTTGTTGCCACCTGCCAGGCCGGCTGCCGTGTGCTTTGCTTCTGCCGCTGTGGGCTCTGCGCTGTTCTCACCGTTGGGGAAGAGCGCAGCCTGCTTTTCAGCTGCTGTGTGCATTTCTGCGGTACCCAGGATTTCCATGTCAGCCACCGGGCCCTAGTAATCAATCCTGGAATCAAGCGTGTTCCATGTGGTGAACGGCTGGAGGGCCTCCGGAGCCTGGGGATCGCCCAGTTCCAGCTTGGCTACCGGCATCAGCGCGTCCCGGTTGTCGTTCTCGAAGTACTCGTAGAAGACGGCGTCGTCGAAGCCCACGGATGCGGCGTCGTGACGGTCTGCGGCGAAGAACACGCGGTCCACGCGTGCCCAGAGCGCGGAAGCCAGGCACATGGGGCATGGCTCGCAGCTGGTGTAGAGGGTTGCTCCGCTCAGATCGAACGTTCCCAGTTCGCGGCAGGCGTTACGGATTGCCGTGACTTCTGCATGCGCGGTGGGATCGTTCGTGGCGGTCACGCGGTTGACGCCTTCGAAGGCTCGTCCGTCCGCGGTGACAATGACGGCGCCGAAAGGGCCACCACTGTTCAGGACATTGGCTGTTGCCAGCTCAATGGAGGTGGCCAGGAATTGCTCGGCCGTGACGGTTGTACTCATGTTGCGACTTCCTTAGTGCTGTGGAAGCCAGGTGACCTGTTTGAGCGCGCTGCAAAAAGGAGCTCCAGTTAGCTTGGTTACCAGGCTTCAGCATGTGCGATGAAGGTTAAGTTGCGCCTGGTAGATAGCTTCCCGAAGTCCGGGTGCCCGCCTTTGGCAGTTAGAGCGTAGCACCAGGGTTGTGAGCCGCGCCATAGTTTTTTGAAAATTTAATTTCGTCATGCGAAATAAGTTGCGCCGTGCTTTTGGTGCCCGAATGTGACTGCAACCCGTGTGCGGGCGTTGACGGCCGGCGTCGCCCATTTTACGCTGTTGGGACCGTACCGCTCTCTGGCGGACCGGAAACCTGGATCAGCAGACAGGGCCTAACTGAGCTGGAACGCGTACACGCCGACCAGACAAGGACCTCCATGCTTTGGATCAAAAACCCGCTGGGTATCTTCACCGCCAACGACCTCGACGCCGGCAACGGCCTGGTGGTCTCCGACGACGGAACCATTCTTGAACTGGTGCCCTCCGGCGTTGAGCCTTCCATGCCGTGTTCCGTGTTCGATGCGTCCTCCCACGTCGTGCTCCCGGGCCTCATCAACACGCACCACCACTTCTACCAAACCCTCACCCGCGCCTGGGGCCCCGTGGCCAACGCACCCCTGTTCCCGTGGCTGCAGAACCTCTACCCCGTGTGGGCGCGGCTCACTCCACGCAGCCTTGAGCTCGCGGTTCAGGTAGCGCTTGCCGAGCTCCTCCTGTCCGGCTGCACCACCGCGGCCGACCACCACTACCTGTTCCCCGACGGCATGGAAGACGCCATCGACATCGAGGTGTCCGCCGTACGGTCCATGGGGATGCGGGCTACCTTGACCCGCGGGTCCATGACCTTGGGAGAGGACGACGGCGGGCTGCCGCCCAGGACTACGGTCCAGTCACCTGAGGCAATCCTCGCGGACAGCGAACGCCTGATTCGCAGGTATCACGAGACCGGCGATGGGGCTGTGGTCCAGATTGCCCTTGCCCCATGCTCGCCGTTCTCCGTGACCAAGGAAATCATGGCCGAGTCCGCAGCCATGGCCGAGCGCTTCGACGTCCGGCTGCACACGCATCTTGCCGAAACCATCGACGAGGAGGACTTCTGCCAGTCCATGTTCGGGCTGCGGACCGTGGATTACCTGGAGTCCGTGGGGTGGCTCGGATCCCGGACCTGGCTGGGACACGGCATCCACTTCAATGACGAGGAGATCGCGCGTCTGGGAGCTGCCGGAACAGCGGTGGCCCACTGCCCGACGTCGAACATGCGCCTGGCCTCCGGGACCGCACGGGTCCTGGAGCTGGAAGCCGCGGGCGTTCCCGTGGGGCTGGGCGTGGACGGATCTGCTTCCAACGACGCGTCCAACATGATCCTCGAAGCCCGGCAAGCCCTGTATTTGCAGCGCTTGCGGTATGGCGCCTCGGTCCCCGTGTCACGCGCGCTTGGATGGGCCACGCGCGGGTCCGCGGCAGTTCTTGGGCGGTCCGACATCGGCCAGCTGGCTCCCGGGATGCAGGCGGACCTGGCACTGTTCAAGCTCGACTCGTTGAGGTTTTCCGGCAGCCACGACCCCGTAGCTGCGTTGCTGCTCTGCGGGGCAGACCGGGCCGACCGGGTGATGGTGGGCGGATCCTGGCGCGTCGTTGACGGGGCAATCCCGGACCTGGACGTGGCCGGGCTGATCGCGGAACACTCTGCGGCTGCGCGGAAGTTGGTGGCCGGGTAGCTCGTTGGTTATGGTTTTGCGCGAGTTCGCCGGAACGCTGCCACTTCGCAGGGAGCGTTCCGGCGAACTCGCACTCTTCCGGCGAACTCGTTGTTTGGGTTGTCCTTCCCTAGATCGTGACCTTGTAGACGTGGTGCGTGTATTCGTTGGCGAAGGAGTCCGTGAACTTGCCGTTCTGCACGGCAATGCTGCGGTTCTCGCCCACAACCTCCACCTGCGTACCGGTGATCCCGGCAGGAAGAGTGAAGGTCTTCGAACCGGTAGTGCCATTCAAGCCAATGCCTGCGAACAGGTACGCGCTGCCGTCCTTGGCTTTGAGCATGGTGTCAGAGCCGGCCGCGCCTGCGTTCCACACATAGCTCTGGGTGTTGAGGACAGGTGCAAGCGCCTGGATCCCGGCCAGCAAGGCCTTGATCTTGGCCTTACGGTCGGCGGGGATGTCCACCAGCGAGTAGTTGCCGTACGCCGGATCATTGTTGTGCTGGAAAATGCTGATTCCGCGGGCTTCATGGATGATCGCCGACCACATTGCACCCTCCATCTGCTCCGGGGTTATGGTCTTGGCGTTCGACTCTGACAAGAAGGGCCGTGCGGACTCGACGAACACCCAGTTGGGCTTAATGCCAGGGGTTGCCTGGAACGATCGCATCTGGTCAATCTGCCACCCATAGGCTGCACTCGTGGCGGGGTTCGCTCCTGCAGGCCACGCAGGGGAAATCTTCATGGCATCTCCCACAGGAGGGCTGGTGTAGGCGTAGTTATCCGCGGATGCGAAGTCCACCACGGCCAGGAAGTCGTCCATGGTTCCGCTGGCCCACCACGTGCCGAGGATGCCCTTGCCATAATTGGCGTTGATTGGGCG
This sequence comes from Paenarthrobacter sp. UW852, assembly GCF_024608385.1. Lineage (NCBI taxonomy): Bacteria > Bacillati > Actinomycetota > Actinomycetes > Micrococcales > Micrococcaceae > Paenarthrobacter > Paenarthrobacter sp. UW852. The sequence continues at coordinate 372,857 of NZ_JAMSGY010000004.1, read as the reverse complement.
GCCATCACCGTACGCACGTATCTTGGCCACCAGATTGTTCATCTGCTGCAGGTTCTCCTGGGTATTGCTCCCGGAGCACCCAAGGCCCATGTCGCACTCGTCAAAGGTCGCCCAGGCGACGACGCCGGGATTGGTCCCCACTTCGGCCCGCGTCCACTCCTGGCCCGCAATGACGAGCATTCCGGTGTTGGTGATGGACGTCAACGTGGAGCCGTCGTGTTCCGCCTCTTGGTAGACGTTCACGCCCAGGTCCTTCAACTGCGCAGCGTGCTCCGGTTTCCCGAAGAAAACACTCACGGGGAACAGGCTGGGGTTGTTCAGCCGCGCCGCACCCGGGAACTTCGACCAGTAGGCCGGGCCACCATCCCAAGGGACCCGGGCCAGGTTGGCGAGGCTGCCCGTGGGGGTGGGGGTTTCAGTGGGGGTGGGGGTCGGGGTCGGGGTGACAGTAGGCGTCGCTGTCGGAGTGGGCGTCGCCGTCGGCGTCGGGGTGACAGTAGGCGTCGCTGTCGGAGTGGGCGTCGCCGTCGGCGTCGGCGTGACAGTAGGCGTCGCTGTCGGAGTGGGCGTCGCCGTCGGCGTCGGGGTGACAGTAGGCGTCTCTGTCGGAGTGGGTGCCACCGTCGGTGTCACCGTCGGGGTGACAGTGGGTGTCACCGTCGGCGTCGGGGTTTCGGTCGGCGTCGGGGTTGGTTCCACTGTTGCCGTTGCGCTGGGGCTCTCGGTGGGTGGCGGGGTGCCGGGGTCCGTGCATCCGGCAAGGGCCACCACAATCACCGCCCCGAGTGTGACAAAGGTGCGTTTCATGACAATGTTTCCTTTGGGGAAAGCAGCCTGATTGCTGCTGTGCGGCGCCAGCCCCCCAGATCCGGCTCTTTTTGAGACCTACCGCGGCAGGCGTTATCAGCCAGGTATCCGTGTCCCGGCACGGCTCGATGACGAGCGGCAGCTATCGCTCGTGCTGCTGCAGTACGACGCTTGCAGACCTTTGTCCGGCGCCATCAAGCCAGCAAGTGCGGCCCAAACGCCGGGCCACGGCGACCTTTAAGACCCCATCGGGCGGCCGCCATTCCAGCATACGTGACCCACGCCACACCCCACCGAAATATGACGCGGCCCATTTTCGGCCAATTAGACGCCGCACTGCACCCTAGACGGTTGAAATCGTCTAGTACGCAGCAAGTCGTCTAACTGGCGCGGCTCAGGGCACGGAGGAGCCGGGTCTTGAATGCCTGCTCCTGAAAGAGGTCCCGCCTTTGGATGCGAATGAAGACCCACCTTTGCTCCATCAAAGCGTTCTCCCGTTGCCTTTCCCTGTAGATGACCTGGCCAGTTGGCTCATAGTCGAAGTATTTGACCCTGCCGTCGAATTCGAGGGCCACCATCTCCCCCCCTCCACGCGAGGTCAATGCGGTACACACCCTCGGACGTAGGCACCTCCACCTGCAGATCAGGAGCTTCAACGCCAAGTTTTTTCACGAGAGCCCCGGTCAGGGCCTCCCCTGGCGACTCAGACCTCGCATCCGCGTCTCGAGCACCCGCCGCAAAGTCACCACTCCACTTCGTCCGATCATCGAGCGGCACATGTCCCACAGTTTGGCTTCGCTGGCACCCATGCGAAGAGCGTGGTCCATGACGATCAAGGCCTGCCCGTACTGCAACATCCGGCAGCAGTCGACCACCGTGCGCTCCAGTGACGTGCAAGGCAATCCGAAACGCTGGACAATCTCGGCCCGGTCAAGGAGTCGGGTATGCGGCACCACATCCATGCCGTGCGAAACCGGCGAAGGAGGCGTCTTCTGCGTGACATGACTGCGATCGTCAACATTCCAGTGGAACAGCCCGTAAAGCCTCGCCGCTGAAGTATGGCTGTAGACGAGACTTCCACCCGAAGTCGCCAGCGTCCCATGAGCGTGGGCAGCGACGAGTTGGCGGCTTCTCACGCCCGGCTTTTGCGCAGACCACACGCTCCCCCTGATGTAGCAGCCCCTCCGAAGCCTGACCAAGTGACGAGACCGGACCAAAGGCAGCTATGGCCCGCGCGCTGAAACCTGCGTCCTCCAGCTCACTGGTCCGCCATAAGTCAACGCCAGCGGGGAGCTCCCGCACCTTCTATCCCGTCATTCCACAAGCCTCGTGGAGTCCGCACAGGGAGCGCATGCCTGACTTTCCCTATGTGGATAATCCCGATTAGACGAATACCTGCGTATTAGACGACTCCTACCGTCTAATATGCAGCGAACCGTCTAAACGGAAGGGCGGGGTGGGTTAGGGCGCGCGGGAAGCGTGGGCGCGCGGGCGAAAAAGGGCATGCCCAGGCGCACGGGAAAGCGGGCGACACCTCCCCAGGCATCGCCCGCTTCCTTGGCTCTGTTGCGCAGAGTCCGCGCCCGTGATGCAGGAAAATCAGGGGCGCTGCCGGCCGAATACCGGGAGCGCGCGCAGCCAACGGGAGAACCCTCCGGCTTTGCGGTCGCAGTCGGCCGGAATATAGAAGTCCGGATCTGTTGCACCGAAGGGCAGGTACAGCTCCTGACCCGGTGCCGGGAATTCCACGACGTTGTTCGTATCCTTCGAGTCCATCTGTTCCTCCTCTTTCTCATGCACTCAGTTTCCGTACTTCGGAAAACTTTTATTGTTACGTGGAAAGTGTAGGCAGCTGGGAAACTGGGCGTCAAGAGCCCCTCCGGAGCAAAGTGAGTTGCCCCGGTCACATTCGGGTAGTTCATAACGATCCTTGGGAACCCGTATACACAGGCCGAAACCATGCGCTACTCTCGAATCAGTTCGTGGCGTAGGTCACGTAACCTGAGAGCAGCAGGCAGGGTCGTAATGAGCTGGCATCAATGGATGTCGGCTCTTTTTTGTTGGGTCGGCTCCACCAGAAACGCGGTGGAAACACGCGCTTAATTTCATTGATGGAACCTAGGTTCCACCTCACAGAAGTTGGGATATGACCATGAGCAACAACATCGTCCTCGGCGAAAACCAGTACGGCAAAGCAGAAGTCCGCGTCGTCAAAGTCACTCGGGATACGGACCGCCACCACATCGAAGACCTGAACGTCACCTCGCAGCTGCGGGGCGACTTCCAGGCAGCCCACCTCGAAGGAGACAACGGCCACGTCGTTGCCACCGACACCCAGAAGAACACGGTCTACGCTTTCGCTCGTGAAGGCATCGGCTCCCCCGAAGCCTTCCTCCTGCGCCTTGCCGATCACTTCACCGGTGGGTTCGACTGGGTAACCGGCGGCCGCTGGGAAGCCGAGGCCTACAGCTGGGATCGCATCCAGGCACACGGCGAGGGACACGACCACAGCTTCGTCCGCAACGGACAAGAGGTGCGTACCGCCGTCGTCGTCCGTGATGGCGCAACCACCCACGTTGTTTCCGGCCTCAAGGACCTGACCGTCCTGAAGACCACTCAGTCAGGTTTTGTCGGCTACCCGCGCGACAAGTACACCACCCTGCCGGAGACCACGGACCGCATCCTCGCAACGGATGTCTCCGCCCGCTGGCGCTACAACACCAACCTGGACGTCGCTGGCACGGACTTCAACAAGAGCTACGAAGACATCCGGGCGCTCCTGCTGGAAGGCTTCACCGAGAACTACTCCCACGCCCTGCAGCAGACGCTGTTCGACATGGGCAAGAAGGTCCTCGAAGCACACAGCGAAGTGGACGAAATCAAGTTCTCCATGCCCAACAAGCACCACTTCCTGGTTGACCTGAGTCCGTTCGGCCTGGACAACCCCAACGAGGTCTTCTTCGCGGCTGATCGCCCGTACGGCCTCATCGAAGCAACCGTCCAGCGCGAAGACATCGACGCTGCACCCGTTGCATGGAGCGGCATCGCCGGCTTCTGCTAACCACCCGGCGAAGGCCAACCCCTGGGTTTGTGTACAGGTGCTGTCCCTAAGAGCCCCTTTAAAGGCATCACCTGTACACAAACCCGACCCCTAAAACCCCAAGATTTGTTAGCCAGACACAGTTAGCCAGACGAAGACGTCTGCCATGAACCCAGAAAGTCTGCCATGAACATCAAGAAGAAATCCCGCCCCGCGAATACCACCTCGTCCCGGACGGACCGCGCGAACAAGCCCGAACGGCCCGAGGACAAGCGCCTCTCCATCGGAAGCACGTTTGCCTACGGCTTCCAGCACGTCCTCACCATGTACGGCGGAATCATTGCCCCGCCGCTGATCATCGGTGCAGCGGCCGGCATGAACTCACAGGACATCGGCCTTTTGATCGCCGCCTGTTTGTTCGTAGGCGGGCTCGCCACCATCCTTCAGACGGTGGGCATCCCGTGGTTCGGCTCGCAGCTGCCGCTGGTCCAGGGCGTGTCCTTCGCCGGCGTTTCCACCATGGTGGCGATCGTCCAGGGTGGCGGCGGGATCCAGGCGGTGTTCGGCTCGGTGATCGTGGCCTCGCTGATCGGTTTGGCCATCACTCCCCTGTTCTCGAAAATCATCAAATTCTTCCCACCTGTGGTTACGGGCACAGTAATCACCACCATTGGGCTTACCCTGATGCCGGTGGCCGCGAACTGGGCCATGGGCGGCAACGCCAAGGCTGACAACTACGGCAGCATGGCCAACATCGGATTGGCCGCAGCAACCATGGGCATCGTTCTGCTCCTGAGTAAGGTCGGCAACGCCGCGATCTCCCGGCTCTCGATCCTGCTGGCCATGGTGATCGGCACCATCATTGCGCTCATTGCCGGCATGGCCGACTTCTCCAAGGTGGGCCAGGGCGACGTCGTCGCATTCCCCACACCCTTCGCTTTCGGTGCCCCCACCTTCGAAGTCGCAGCCATCATCTCCATGCTGATCGTTATCCTGGTGACCCTCACCGAGACCTCCGCGGACATCATCGCGGTGGGCGAGATCGTGGACACCAAGGTTGATTCCCGCCGCATCGGTGACGGACTCCGCGCCGACATGCTCTCCAGCGCCATCTCCCCCCTGTTCAACTCCTTCACCCAGAGCGCTTTCGCCCAGAACGTTGGCCTCGTTGCCATCACGGGCATCAAGAGCCGCTTCGTGGTCAGCGCCGGCGGCCTCATCCTGGTGGTCCTGGGCCTCCTGCCGATCCTCGGCCGCGTGGTCGCAGCGGTTCCGACGCCCGTCCTGGGCGGTGCCGGCGTCGTACTTTTCGGTACGGTTGCCGCGAGCGGTATCCGCACCCTGGCCAAGGTCGAGTACAAGAACAACATGAACCTGATCATCGTGGCGGCCTCGATCGGCTTCGGCATGATCCCGATCGCCGCCCCGAAGTTCTACGACCAGTTCCCGTCCTGGTTCTCCACGATCTTCCACTCCGGCATCAGCTCGGCCGCGGTCATGGCGATCCTGCTGAACATCCTGTTCAACCACTTCAAGGCCGGCAACTCGGACAACCAGTCGGTATTCGTTGCAGGAACGGACCGGATTGTCAGCGAAGAGGACATCAAGTGCCTCAGCGAAGGCGACCGCTTTGAGAACGGCAAGTTGATCGACGCCGACGGCAACGAGGTCCCGCTCAAGACTTCCAGCGCGTCAGAGCACTGACCACTCTTCCGCGGATGAAAGGCGGCAGTGTTTCCTTGGGGGACACTGCCGCCTTTCGCGGTGCCACGGAAGCGCACGACGGCGGCACTCGCCCAGAGCGCGCCGCCCACCTTCCAGGGGCCGTCCAGATAACAAAAGATGGCAATGTTCGCGGGGAACATTGCCATCTAGTGCCATCTGGCAGGGATTAGTTTTGGTTGAGCTCCGCGGAGATCGCCTTGGCCGCCTCGCTCAGCATTGGCACAGCACGGTCGGCGAAGCTCTGGTCCACGCGGGTAATCGGCCCGGAAACGGAGATCGCAGTGGGCGTGGGCGCGTTGGGGACGGCCATGGCGAAGCAGCGCACGCCGAGCTCCTGCTCTTCCTCGTCAATGGAGTAGCCGCGCTCACGGATCAATGCCAGGTCAGCGAGCAGAGAGTCGATGTCCCCGATGCTCTTGGCCGTGGGGGTGGGCATGCCGGTGCGGGCCACGATGCCGCGGACAACCTCGTCATCCAGCTGGGCCAGGATGGCCTTGCCGACGCCGGTATCGTGCGTGTGGGCGCGACGGCCAACCTCGGTGAACATGCGCATGGAGTGCATGGACGGAACCTGGGCCACGTAGATGACCATGTCCGAGTCCAGGACCGCCATGTTGGAGGTCTCTCCGAGTCGTTCTACGAGGGTCTTGAGCTGAGGGCGGGCTACGGCACCGAGTTGCTTGCTGGCACCTTCGCCGAGCCGGATGAGCCGAGGGCCCAGGGCGTAGCGGCGATTAGGCAGCTGGCGGATGTAGCCGAGGGAGACCAGGGTCCTCAGCAGGCGATGGATGGTAGGCAGGGGCAAATCCGTGGACGAGGAGAGCTCGCTCAAGGTGACGTCGCCACCGGCGTCCGTGATCAGTTCCAACAGTTCAAAGACGCGCTCAACGGACTGCACGCCTCCGGAGGCTTTTTCAGCCATTCCCTTGTCTCCAATGACTCAGATTCCGACAACTCTTATCCGCATCGTGAAAAGAATTGCTTAGAACACCCAACATACAGCACGCATGCAAGCGGCGCGATGACACCGAACATGACCAAGCAAGGGGTTGTGTTTCCACTTTGTAGATAATAATATCCATAATACGAAAACATTTTGTAGGAACGGCGGCCCGGGAACGGGCCTAACAGGAGGAATTTCAATGGCGAATCCGAGCCCCGGAAACTCGATCACCCTGCGCGTCGCCGCACCGTCGAGCTTCACCGCTACCAGCGAACTGGCAGCAGCCGTCGGCGCAGCCGGTGCAGCAATCACCGCCCTGGACGTCACGGAATCCCACCACGAGAAGATCGTTGTCGACGTCACCTGCAACACCACCGACGACGACCACGCAGCCCGCGTCAAGGACGCCCTGAACGCACTCGACGGCGTCACCGTCCAGCACGTTTCGGACCGCACTTTCCTCATGCACCTCGGCGGCAAGCTCGAGGTCGTCCCCAAAGTAGCCCTGCGCAACCGCGACGATCTTTCGCGCGCCTACACTCCCGGCGTCGCCCGCGTTTGCATGGCCATCGCAGAAGACCCGGCTGCTGCCCGCAACCTCACGGTCAAGCGCAACACCATTGCTGTCCTCACTGACGGTTCCGCCGTCCTGGGCCTGGGCAACATTGGCCCCGCGGCCGCACTTCCGGTCATGGAAGGCAAGGCGGCGCTGTTCAAGCAGTTCGCCAACGTTGACGCCTGGCCGGTTTGCCTGGACACCCAGGACACCGAAGAGATCATCATGATCGCCAAGGCCATGGCCCCCGTTTACGGCGGCATCAACCTTGAAGACATCGCCGCACCGCGCTGCTTCGAAATCGAGAACCGCCTCCGCGAAGAGCTGGACATCCCGGTCTTCCACGACGACCAGCACGGCACCGCGATCGTTACGCTCGCAGCCTTGGTCAACGCCCTGCGCGTCGTGGACAAGAAGCTGTCCGAGGTCAAGATCGTGGTTTCGGGCGTCGGTGCTGCCGGCTCCGCCATCATCCAGCTCCTCAAGGCCCAGGGTGCGCAGCACATCATCGCCGCGGGCCGCTCGGGCGCCATCCACTCGGGCGAGGAATACAGCGACGAGCACCGCAGCTGGATCGCCGCGAACACCAACGAAGAAGGCTTCTCCGGCACCCTGCACGATGCCCTCAAGGGTGCTGACGTGTTCATCGGCGTCAGCGCACCGCACGTGATCGGCGAGGACCAGGTCGCCTCGATGGCCGAAAATGCGATTGTGTTCGCCATGGCCAACCCGACGCCGGAAATCGATCCCGTGATCGCTTCCAAGCACGCCGCCGTCGTAGCTACCGGCCGCAGTGACTTCCCCAACCAGATCAACAACGTGCTGGCTTTCCCCGGATTCTTCCGCGGGCTACTGGACGCAGGGGCATCGGACATTACGCCTGACATGCTGGTGGCCGCCGCCGAGGCGATCGCCAACCGGGTGGCTGACGATGAGCTGAACGCGAGTTACATTATCCCCAGCGTCTTCGATCCCCACGTTGCTGCCGATGTTGCTGCTGCGGTGGCAGCCGCCGCGCACGCAAACGCCGCCAGCGCGCTGTAGCACCAGCGCACCCTAGAAGAAGGAATCCGCTCACATGGCTATTACAGTCACTGATCCCCGGCCGATCGATCGCGCCGAGGAGATCCTCACCCCGGAGGCACTGGCCTTCATCGAAGAACTGCACACCCGCTTTGCCGGCACCCGCAACGAGCTTCTCCAGGCACGGAAGGTCAAGCGCCAGAAGGTTGCGGATACGTCCCGCCTTGATTTCCTTCCGGAAACCCAGGAAATCCGCGACGGCGACTGGAAAGTCGCCGAGGCTCCTGCGGCTTTGCAGGACCGCCGCGTTGAGATGACCGGTCCGGCAACCCCGGCCAAGATGGCCATCAACGCCCTGAACTCCGGCGCGAAGGTATGGCTTGCCGACCTCGAAGACGCTTCGACGCCGACGTGGCCTAACGTCGTCGATGCCATCCTGAACCTCCGCGACGCCGCCCGGGGCACTTTGAGCTTCACCTCCCCCGAGGGCAAGGAATACCGGCTCCGCACGGACGCTCCCCTGGCCGTCGTTGTTGCCCGCCCCCGCGGCTTGCACATGGAGGAAAGCCACGTACTGCTCGACGGCGAACCCGCCGTTGGTGCGCTGGTGGACTTCGGTTTGCACTTCTTCCACATCGCCAAGCAGTTGCTGGAAAACGGTCACGGCCCGTACTACTACCTGCCCAAGATGGAGAGCCACCTGGAGGCACGCCTCTGGAACGATGTGTTCGTCTTCGCCCAGGACTACCTCGGCGTCCCGCAGGGCAGCGTCCGCGCCACCGTGCTGATCGAAACCATCCCGGCAGCGTTCGAGATGGACGAGATCCTCTACGAACTGCGCGACCACGCTTCCGGCCTCAATGCCGGGCGTTGGGATTACCTCTTCAGCATCATCAAGTACTTCCGTGATGCCGGCGAAGAGTTCGTCCTCCCGGACCGCGCCACCGTTGCCATGACGGCACCCTTCATGCGTGCCTACACCGAGCTCCTGGTCAAGACCTGCCACAAGCGCGGCGCCTTCGCCATGGGTGGCATGGCCGCCGTCATCCCCAACCGCAAGCAGCCGGACGTCACCGCCGCAGCCTTCGACAAAGTCCGCGCCGACAAGACCCGCGAAGCAAACGATGGCTTTGACGGTTCCTGGGTTGCCCACCCGGACCTGGTGCCTACCTGTCGCGAAGTCTTCGATTCCGTGCTTGGCGACCCTGCCAACGGCGGTAAGAAGAATCAGCTGGATAAGCAGCGCCCCGAGGTGAACGTCACCGCTGAGCAGCTGATCGACGTCGCGTCCGCCGGCGGTACCGTCACCGAAGCCGGCCTGCGCCTGAACCTGTATGTCGCCGTCGCCTACACCGGCGTGTGGATCTCCGGCAGTGGTGCCGTGGCCATCCACAATCTGATGGAAGACGCCGCGACTGCGGAGATCTCCCGCTCGCAGGTGTGGCAGCAGCTCCGCAACAAGTCGATCCTCGCGGACACCGGCAACACAGTGACCCGCGAACTGGTCACCCGCATCCTGGGCGAAGAGACCGAGCGCCTGCGCATCGAATTCGGCGACGAGAACTTCACCAAGTACTACGAGCCCGCGTCCAAGCTGATCGAGGACATCTGTCTCTCCGATGAGTACACGGACTTCCTGACCACGCCCGCGTATGAGCTGGTGGGCTGAGATGGGTTCACTGAGTTCATCTGACCTGGCCCACATCGAGGAACAGCTGACCGCAACGGACCAGTTGCTGGACCGCAACTACCCCGGCGACGACGGCTCCCGCCAGCCCATCCACACCGTCTACATTCCGGCGGACCGCTTCACGCCCACTTTCCTGGCGGACTGGGGCGCCCAGGCACTCGCGACGGCGGAGGCCCACGGCGGCCTCGAAAAGCTTGGACAGCTGTTGGGCCAGGAGCCCGACTTGGCTGCAGCCGTTGCCGCCCGGGTAGCTTCCAAGCTGGCCTCCGAGCCCATTGAGGACCTTCGCCTGGACTTTGAAGACGGCTACGGTGACCGCGGCGACGAGGCAGAAGACGCCGACGCCGTTGCTGCCGCCAACGCCGTTGCAGCTGCTGTCGCAGCCGGAACAGCACCGCCGTTCATCGGTATCCGCTTCAAGTGCTTCGAAGCCCCCACCCGCGCCCGCGGCCTGCGCACCCTGGACCTGTTCGTGTCCACGCTCGCAGCAGCCGGGGAGCTCCCGGCCGGCCTGATCCTCACCCTGCCCAAGGTCACCACGGTGGCCCAGGTCCAGGCCATGGATTACGCAGTGTCCCGCCTGGAGGAAGTCCTTGGGCTCCCCGCTGGCCGGCTCCGCTTTGAGGTGCAGGTGGAGACCCCGCAGCTCATCATCGGCGCGGATGGAACCTCGCCGGTGGCACAGCTCCCCCACGTGGTACCCGGTCGCATCAGCGCCCTGCACTACGGGACTTACGACTACAGCGCGTCGCTGGGCATCTCCGCGGAATACCAGTCCATGGAACACCCCGTGGCCGACTTCGCCAAGCAAGTCATGCAACTGGCCGTTGCCGGCACAGGCATCCGCCTGTCCGACGGTTCCACCAACATCATCCCCGTCGGTGACGCGGTGGAGGACGCCTGGAAATTGCACGGCCGCCTGGTTCGTCGTTCCCTGGAAAACGGCTACTACCAGGGCTGGGATCTCCACGCCGCCCAGCTCCCCAGCCGCTTCTCGGCGTCGTACGCTTTCTACCGCGAAGGCCTGCCCGCCGCGGCGCTGCGCCTGCGTAACTATGTGGAGCGCACCGAAGGCGGCGTCATGGATGAGCCCGCCACGGCCCGCGCGCTGGCTGGCTTCGTCCTCCGCGGCGTCCAGTGCGGCGCAGTGGGGACCGACGAGGTCAAGGCGCTTGCCGGCGTCGAACTTTCACAGCTGACCGCGCTGGCGCACCCGCGGCTCGCACAACCGACTTCCCACTGATAGGAGCATTTCGCATGGGCAAGTACTACTACCCCGAGGGCGGGCTGCCCCCGCAGACCCACCTGACCACCGAGCGGGCCATCGTCACCGAGGCCTACACGGTGATCCCCAAGGGTGTCATGACGGACATCGTCACCAGCAACCTGCCGGGCTTCTCCAACACCCGCTCCTGGATCATCGCGCGGCCGATTTCCGGCTTCGCCACCACGTTCTCCCAGCTGATTGTGGAGATCGGCCCGGGCGGCGGCGCTCCCAAGGCCGAGTTCGAGTCCGGCGTTGAAGGCGTTATCTTCGTGACCAAGGGCCAGGTCAACCTGACCCTCGACGGCGAGCTGCACCACCTCGAAGAGGGCGGCTACGCCTACCTCGCAGCCGGTGCGGAGTGGGGCCTGGAGAACGTCTCCGACGACATCGTTTCCTTCCACTGGATCCGCAAGGCCTACGAACGGCTTGAGGGCTTCGAAGCGAAGTCCTTCGTGACCAATGAGAAGGACGTGGAGCCCACCTCCATGCCGGACACCAACGACGTATGGAAGACCACCCGCTTCACGGACTCCAGCGACCTGGCCCACGACATGCAGGTCAACATCGTTACGTTCCAGCCCGGCGGCGTGATCCCCTTCCCGGAAACCCACGTCATGGAGCACGGCCTGTACGTGCTGGAGGGCAAGGCCATGTACCTGCTCAACAACGACTGGGTTGAGGTGGAGGCCGGCGACTTCATGTGGCTGCGCGCGTTCTGCCCGCAAGCTTGCTACGCCGGCGGCCCGGGCGAGTTCCGGTACCTGTTGTACAAGGACATGAACCGCCAGGTGAAGCTCACCTAGGTTTGATGCTTGCGCCGAGATCGCCGGAAAGCTGCCAGTTCGCTGGAGTTTTCCGGCGATTTCGTCGTTTTCCGGCGGACTCGGTGCTGACGCCCCGTGTTGTTGTCCCCCATGCGCCCGAGTCTAACCTGCGTGCGAATTCGTAAGGCCAAGCGAGTTCGCTGGAACGCGGCGAAATCGCCGAAGCATTCCCAGCGTTTTGGCACGTTTCCCGCGAACCCCTGTCGGACCCCTTCGGTAGAGTGCAGCACATGGATGACAAAGCGACGCTGCTCACATACCTCAGGAATCGGCGGGAGGATCTCCTCAGCAAAGTCGAGGACCTCAGCGAGTACGACGCCCGCAGGCCCATGACGCCCACCGGCACTAATCTGTTGGGGCTCGTGAAGCACGTCGCCAGCGTCCAGTTGGACTACTTCGGTGTGACGTTCGGGCGGCCCAGTGGCCGGGAACTTCCGTGGTTTGCCGATGGTGCCGAGCCTGATGGGGACATGTGGGTTCCGGCCAACGAAAGCCGCGAAGAGATCATGGAACTCCACCGTTTCTCTGCCGAACACAGCGACGCCACCATCGAGGCACTGCCGTTGGACGCGGCGGGCGTGGTGCCCTGGTGGAACGAGGCAAAGAAGAACGTAACGCTTCACCAGATCCTGGTGCACATGTGCGTCGAAACGGCCCGCCATGCCGGGCATGCGGATATTCTCCGTGAACTCATTGACGGTTCGGCAGGCCAGCGGCCAGGGGATCCGAACGTGCCCGGAAAGTCCACGGAGGAATGGGCGGCGTACCGGGCCCGCATCGAGCAAGCAGCAGTGGAGGCTGGCCACAGCAACCGCTGACACCCTGGCAGCGCCCGACGACGGTACTCACGTGCCGCCGTCGGGCGCTGTTATGCGGGAGCTTCCACCGGCGCAAGTCCGCCCCGCAAACTTGATACGAACTTGAGCTAATCGAAAAGGTTCCTTGATACATCAGCGCCACGCTGGAAGCAGTCGAAGCACCAATACACGGAGTCTTCGGCAACGAATTTCCGGTATGAATCACAACGATGTGGGGGACCCAATGGACCAGTCAGCAGCTCTCAGTGAGGTGATGGCCGTCAAGGGCATCATCCAGGATCAGCACCCCGTGGATTTCTACGCGCTGGGTGTCGCAGGATGCATCGACCGGCTGGCTGCTCCCCTTCGCAGGGCCGGTGTGACAGTGCACTGGCACACCCCGCACCATGGAATCGAAATCTCATCCTCCGCGGCGGCCCTTTTGTATCACGTGGCCCAGGAAGCTTTCAGCAACACCCTGAACTACGCGGGAGCCAGCGAGCTCACCATCCGCCTGAACGCGGTGTACCACGGCATCCAGCTCACTATCACCGATGATGGCAGCGGCTTCGAAATCCATGCTGCGCCCAGCGGACGTCGCCACGGTTTTGGGCTCCTCATGATGTCGATCGCAGTGCACGACGCCGGCGGGACAGTGGACATCGACTCCGAGGTTGGACGGGGCACCAGCGTGAGGGTCACCCTTCCTCTGGATTGAGTCCTATTTGGGACCTTATTTAGGCTTCCACCCCATGGATCGGCGGCAGTGCCGGACGTATTCTGTACCTACTTTTCAGCCTCATGTCCCTACGGAATGGCATCGAAAATGGCGCGGAACAAGGGTCGGAAGCCAACTCTCGGAAAGGTCCTGCTCAGGATCTTCGGTTTCTTTTCCGTGAGCATCCTCTGCGGTGTGCTGATCTCCGGGTTCGTGGTGCCCGTAGTCGCCTTCACCAGCACCACGGTGGGTGGATCCATCGGGTTCTACGAGAGCCTGCCCAGCGAACTCAACGTCGACTCGCCGTCCCTTTCCAGCACCGTTGTCACGGCGGACGGCCAACACATTGCCACCTTCTATGCCGAGAACCGGGTGAAGGTTCCGCTGGAGGAAATGTCGCCGTTCATCCGGGAAGCGATCGTCGCCATTGAGGACAGCCGGTTCTACGAGCACCCTGGTGTGGATGCCCAAGGCATCATGAGGGCGTTGACCTCAAACCTGACCAAGGGAACCCGGCAGGGTGCCTCCACGCTGACGCAGCAGTACGTGACGAATGTCCTCAACGAGTCGCGGCTCACTCAGGGACGTCCGGAGGATGTGGTCCTGAGCGGCGAAAAGACCATGGGAGACAAGCTCCGCGAGATCAAGCTGGCCCTGGAACTGGAAAAGCGGTTCAGTAAGGACCAAATCCTTGAGGGCTACCTGAACATTGTCTTTTTCAACCGGAACGCGTACGGCATCGAAGCGGCGTCGCGCTACTTCTTCAGTACGTCCGCCAAGGACCTGACCTTGCCGCAGGCCGCACTCCTGGCCGGCTTGGTGAACGGGCCCAGCGTCTACGATCCAACCGTTGCCCCGGACGCCGCAGTCGCCCGACGAAACCTGGTGCTGGACAGGATGCTGGAGCAGGGCAAGATCACCGCCGTGGACCACGGTGTTGCAGTGGCGGCACCGTTGGAACTCAACATCACCCCGTCCATGCAGGGCTGCGCGGGGGCCACCATCGCCACGTATTTCTGCGACTACGTTTCGCATCTCATCCTCAACAACGACGCCTATGGCTCAACGTTGGAGGAACGCGAGCGGCTCCTGTTCCGCGGCGGCCTCACCATCACCACCACGCTGGACAGCAGGCTCCAGGCCGCCGCGCAAAAACAGGTCGATGCCTCAGCAGGCGACAATCCTGACAAGTGGGGCGCGGCCATGACCACGGTGCAGCCCGGTACCGGCAAAATCCTTGCGATGGCGCAGAACACGGTGTTCGTCCCGGAGGAAGGGAAGTACGATACCCAGCTGAACTTCAACGTGGACGCCAAGGATGCGAACGGCTACGACCTCAACGGGGCCGGCGGCTTCCAACCCGGGTCCACCATGAAGCCGTTCATCTATGCCGAGTGGCTCAATGAGGGCAAGAATCCAACCGCGGTGGTGGATGCTTCCCGCCGGGTCTACCCGGTGGGCTTCCCGTGGCGTGACAGTTGCGGGAAAGTGATGGGTGGCTACAGCACGGCCCAGAAAGCGGCCAACCTGGGCGCCGACGACGACCTGCAAAACAACGACCCCGGCTACTACCGTCCCATGCCCATCAACTACGGGCTCTACAACTCGATCAATACGGCAACGTTCGCCACTGCCGCGCAACTGGATTTCTGCGGCATCCAGCGGATGGTGGACACTGTGGGCCTGCACAGCGGCCTGGACAACGCGCCGGTCAACATGCACCAGATCGGCAACCTGCTCGGTTCCATCGGCGTGGCGCCCGTGGTCCTGGCGAGCGCTTACGCCACCTTCGCCAACGACGGCACCTACTGCGCCCCTATCGCCATCACAGAAATCAAGGACGCCCAGGGGCGGCAATACGATGCCCAGCAACCCGAGTGCCGGGATGCCGTCAAACCTGCCGTTGCCCGCGGAGTCAACGCTGTGTTGCAGGACGTACTGAAGATGGGTTCCGGCGTCTACATCGAACCCAAGGTACAGAACCAGGTCCCTGTCGCTGCAAAAACCGGAACCTCGAACAACAACGGAGCCACCTGGGTAGCCGGCTTCACCACCACGCTGGCTACGGCGTCGTTCTTCGGGGATACCTCGGCGGGCCAGCAACGGGCGGGCCAGAACGTCACCATCAACGGCAAGTTCTACAGGTCGCTGGACGGCTACATGATCGCCGGTCCACAGTGGGCAAACTACATGATGGAAGCCACTGCGCTCTACCCCAGCGGTCCCTTCCCTGCACCGGCTCCCCCACCTGCTCCGGTCACCCCTGCACCTACCGCGCCGCGGTAGGTATCCACGCCGGCGAGATCCCTTCCGGCGATGTAGCCGAACGTCAGCGCGGGACCGAGGTTGATGCCGCCTGCCGGGTAGTGGCCGCCCATGACGTTGGCTTGGTCGTTGCCCGCAACGTAGAGTCCCTGAATCGGCTTACCGTGGAGGTCAAGTGCCCGTGCGCGCCCGTCGGTCTCAACGCCGGCAAAGGTCCCGAAGCTGCCGGGAACCACCCGCACGGCATAGAACGGGCCCTTCTCGATGGGACCCAACGACGGGTTGGGCTTGTTGCCGGCATCGCCGCCGTACCGGTTGAAGGCGGTCTCTCCACGGCCAAAGTCGGGGTCCACGCCGGCCCGTGCGTTGGCATTGAACCTCGTCACTGTTCGACGTAGACCGGCGGGGTCTATGCCGCACTTCTCCGCCAGTTCTTCGATCGTCCTGCCCTTGATCAGGTATCCCGAGCGCAGGTACGGGAACAGGGGCACGGGCAAAGGTTTGGCCATGCCCAGCGGGAACCTGCGGACAAAGCGGCTGTCCGCGATCTGCCATGACTCCACAGTTTCGCCTTCGGGCGTCGCGGCCAGGAGCGCCTCGACGTAGTCGTAGTAGCCGTTCGCCTCGTTCACGAACCGCTGACCGTCCGCGCGGACACCGATGCTGCCCGGCTTGGCCCGGTCCATGATGTGCGGGAACACCCCCGTCCTGCCGTTGCGGTAGGGCACCAGCGACACCGGGCACCACGCGGCAGGCGATTTCACCGCAGTCTTGAAGCTGGCCCCCACAGACTGGGCCAGGTTGATGCCATCACCGGTGGTCTCCCCCGGCGCCAGCGTCCAGTGCTCGCGACCCGTTGGGGTTTTTGGAAACAACTCTTTCCGTCGCTGCACATCGTTGGGGAAGCCGCCGGACGCCAGCACGACGCCGCGGGCAGCGTTGATCTGCAGCTCACCTTCCGGTGGACGCACGACGGCGCCAGTCACCGTGCCGTCGTCGTCGCTGAGTAACGCTGTGGCTGGCGTGGAAACGCGGATGTCGACGCCGAGGTCATCAGCCGATTTCATGAGCCGGCCGGTAAGCGCTGTGCCGTTGACCAGCTGCATGTTGCGGCGGTGCGTCAGGACGTCCAAAAGGTGGAAGCCGAAACGCCAGCCCGCATGGAACAGTCCTTTGGGGTTTCCCTGTGATGCCGAGAGGAACTTGCCCAGGTCCGGACCGGCCATGATGCCCATGCCGAGGAACGATGTTTCATATAGTTGGTGGCGCATCATGGCGCGCACGGTGGGTTTGATGGCGCGGGCGTTCAGGGGTTTGGGTCCCACGGACCGGTTGCCTGTACCGGCGCCGGGCAGCTTGCCGTAGATGTCGTTGATCTTGCTGCCGGGAACAAACTGCAGGGATGTTTTTTCGTGGAAGAAGCCCACCATGTGTGGAGCAGCTTCGAGGAATGCATCCACTTTGTCGGCCTGATAGTCATCCCCGAGGACCCCGCGGAGGTAGGTTCGGAAGGTGTCCTTATCCTCGTTGACGCCTTCCTTCTTGGCGAGGGGATTGCCCGGCGCCCAGGCCCAGCCGCCGGACCAGGACGTTGCACCGCCGCACACGTCGGCTTTTTCCACCACGATGACTTTCAGCCCGTGATAGGCGGCCGTCACTGCCGCTGAAAGGCCTCCGGCCCCTGAGCCGATCACCAGGACGTCGCAGTCCACAGTAGCCAGAGGTTGTTTGGTGTTCATTTGGTGCTCCCGGTAAGTGCTGCGTTGTTGATTGTGAGGGTGGTGAGGACAGCTCCGGCTGCCGCTCTGAGGTGCTTGGCCCATCCGGATTCGCCCAGTGCCGCGACCCGGCTGTCCGATGGGGTTTCGACGCTGACCGCAGTACCCGCGGGGAACGCAGCTACGAGGGACGCAAGGTCGAATTCGCCTTCTCCCGGGACGCCGCGTTCGGAACGGGACTCCTTGACCAGTCCCTCCCTGTTCCCTGGCGGTGATGAAGGTCCGTCGCAAAGTTGGATCAAAGGAACAAGATCCGCGGTGGCAGCAAGCTCATCCAAGGAACCCCCGAAACGGTTGATGTGGAGGGCGTCCACCACGATCTTGCAGCCCGCCCGGCGAGCCAGCGCTGCCGCCTGCGGTATGGAACGGACTGCCTGGTAGGCGATGGGTTCCAAGGTGGGCATGATGCCGTAGGCCTTGCCATCCAGGGTCATCTGGGCGAGGTGGTCCCCAAAGCGATCAAGGTCCGGGTCCGCGCATGCCACCGTCAGGGTCGAGGCACCCAAGGCTTGGCCGGCTTCCATCATCTGCAGCCACGCCTGGCGCTGATCGGTCCCGTTCTGCAACCCTGTTCCGTCCAAGAGCAGGAACTCGATGTCTTCAACCGTGATCCCTGTGTCAGCCATGCGGGCCAGGGTTTCCCGAAGCATGGGCGAGCCCGGTTGAAGGTCATAGGGCCGCTCGGAAGCAGTAACCGGCCGGACCCGTGCGCCAATGAAGTCGAATCCGGCCTGGGCTGCGATGGTCACCAGGTCCGGGGGCGCGGTGCCGACAAGGGAAAGCTGGGCCAATCCTAGCCGCCGGGGCTGACGCTCGCTCTGCTCTGCGCCGAATTCGCCGGAATCGTGCGGCTTCGCTGGAGAGCTCCAGCGACTTGGCACCTTTCCGGCGAACTCGGCTCCCATGCCGCTTCCGGCCAACGTCGCTGCGATGCGTTGCGCAGCGTCGTACCCGCTCTTCACAGCGTTGGACACGATAGCCGGGGAGGTATCCACAACCGTCCCGGCCAGCGCGACCGGTACGGACGCAGCCAGGCTGAGCCCTGCTTCCCGTTCCTCGTGCGTGATGGAACCATCCAGCGGCAGCACGGAACGCGAAACCAAGAGATCGCCCGGAGCCTCAACCCACTGGTCCTCAACACCCGCTCGGCTGATTCGGACCCGGGAACCGTCATACTCCTCGATGGTGCTGGACAGGAAAATCCGCACCTTTGGGTTGGCTTCGAGCCGTGGCACGGCAAGGATCTTGGCACGGCGCCCCGACTCAGGAGCCAGCGCCGCCTGGGGGCCCACGATCAGCACGGCAGTGCCCAGGGACGCGAGGGTGTCCGCCACACTCATGGCCACGGAGTCCCCACCCCATATGGTCACAGCCTCGGGAACAGCAGCCGATGAATCGCCGTCCAGGATGTCCGGATGGGCAGACAGCCAGTCCCGGACATCGGACACCTGCGGCAAGTCGGCCCCGATAAACCCTGGCGTCGGCCGCAGCCCACCGGTAGCAAGGACCACGGCATCGGCGCCGACCTCGCGGGCCAGCTTGCCGGCGTCGGAGATATCAACGCGTGCTGCTAAACGGACTTCCACGCCCAGCCGCTCGTTTTCCGAGTTGGACCACTCCGCAAAACGGTGGAAGTCCGGCGTCGATTTCATCCGCTCCGCCATCGCGAACTGCCCGCCGGGCCGCACGCCGCCGTCCATCAGAGTCACCCGGGCACCGGCTTCGGCGAGTTCCCGGGCGGCGGTGAGGCCAGCGGGTCCGGCCCCCACCACCAGCACCTTCGAGTCGGGACGGACAGCGGCAGTCGGAACTGGAACCCGTGAGCGTCCGACGGCTGGATTGACCGTACAGGTGACCTGGCCAAGACCAAGGTTGTCGATGCAGACGTTGCAGGCGATGCAGGGCCGGTAACGTTCTCCCCGCAGGACGCCGCCAACAAAGGCAGGGTCTGCATGGATGGCACGGGCCAGGCTCACGAAGTCGCAGGTGCCCTGAGACAGGACTTCCTCAATGATCTCCGGCGAATTCAAACGCCCAGCCATGCCCAAGGGGAGCCCGAACTGGCGGTAGGCCTTGGCATAATCGGCCAGGATTCCGGGCTTCCACTCCCCCGACTGCACGATCCATTCACCGGCGTCGTAACTGCCCGCCGAGATGTCCAGGAAGTCGAGCTTGTCCAGGTGTGCCTTGGCGACGATGGCCACTTGCTGCTCGGCGCTGATACCGTCGGCCGGCCCTTCCACCACCGAAACCCGCATGCCCACGATCGTGTCAGGCACGGCCTCCCGCACGGCGTCGATGACCAGGTTCAAGAAGAACTCCGGAGCCGCGAACTCGTCCGTGCGGTGGTTGGAAATGGGCGACATGAACTGGTGGATCAGGTACCCGTGCGCGCCGTGGAGGTTGATGACGTCGAACCCGGCGGCAACAGCGCGGCGGGCCGCGGCCGCGTAGGCTGCCACCAGCTCGTAACACTCGGCAGCGGTGAGTTCGCGCGGAACCTCGCCTCCCGCCGTCGGGCATGGAACGGGCGACGGCGCGAGGTTCTTGAAACCGGAAACTGCGGCCTGCGCGGTGCGGCCGCCATGGTTAAGTTCGACGGCGGCGAGCGCACCTTCCGCGTGCAGGGCCTCATTGAGCCGGCGAAGTCCGGGGATCATGTCATCCGTGTGCAGGCCAAGTTGGTGGGTGCGGCCCTTGCCGTCGGCCCGGACGTAGGTGGCCTCAGTGGTGACCAGGCCCAGTCCGGCTTTGGCACGGGTGACCAGGTAGTCGATGTATTGCTCCGTGATGTAGCCGTCCGTGGTGCCGTAGTTGCGCTCCATGGGCGCGGAGGCCAGTCGGTTGCGGAGGGTCTTGGGGGTGCGGCCGTTGCGGCCAAGGGTCACGGGTGTTCCGGCGATTCGTGTCTGTGCCATGGTCAGCCAGCCACCTTCTGGAGGTCGCGGAGCCCGGGGATCGCCTGGTGTGCGGGGTGAACGGGTGCGAAGCGGACTGGTTGGCCGGTTCGTGAAGATTCGTACACGGCGAGGAGAATGCGGAGGGACTTCAACGCGTCCTTACCCGTGATGGCTGGTTCGGTGCCAGCCTCGAGTGCCTGGACGAAGTCCTGGACCTGCAATTTGTGGAACGGAATCAGCTGGCCGTTGATGGCGGACAGATCGACGTTCGGCTCCACGCCTTCCGGGTGGACAGGTTCGACGACGATCCGCTCGCCCACCGCCCACAGGTCCAACCGTCCGTCGCTGCCTTCCGGGAACTCCGTCAGGGAAGCCGAGGCACCTGTTTCGCCGGTGATACGGAGCTGGATCCCAAGGTTCGGCGATACAGCGGTGGATGCCTCCAAGGTAGCCATGGCACCTGAGGTGAAGGTGATCACCGCCGTCGCGGAATCCTCTACCTCTATGTAGTCACCGTGGCGGTAGGTGTTGACCTTGCCATAGACCTCGGCCACGTCCCCCAGATACCACTGGAGGAGGTCGATCTGGTGGACAGCCTGGGACATGAGGACCCCACCGCCGTCGCTGTCCCAGGTGCCTCGCCAGGCGTCACGGTTGTAATAGTCCGGCGCCCGGTGAAGCATCACTGAGCACTGCGCCATGATGGCTTTGCCCAACGTGCCGTCGTCGATGGCTGCACGGATCTTCTGCGACGCCGGCCAGAAGCGGCGCTGGAACAGGACACCAAGTTGGACTCCTGCTTCCTCGCAGGCTGCGACCATGCGCTCGGCGGACTCCAGCCTGGTGGCGATGGGCTTCTCGCAGAGGACGTTGACACCGGCAGCTGCGGCTTTCAGGACCACTTCCTCGTGCGTGGGGTGCGGCGTGCAGACGGAGATGATGTCCACCTCCAGCGCCAGGAGCTCATCCAAGCTGGTGACCGCGTTGGGGATGTCCCAGGCTCTCGCTGTTGCCGCGGCGCGGTCTGCATCCACGTCGCAGACGCCGATCACCTGGACGTTGTCCAGGGCTTTGAAAGCCTCCAGGTGATTGCGGGAAATGGCGCCGCAACCCGCGATTCCAACGCGGAAGGTGCGGGTTGCCGGTGCTGGGGAAGTCATGGGGTATCCAACTTTCGGGACTGGGTGGTTGCTTGGTGGTTGCGGCACGTCGCGGGGACGGCGCGGCGCCGGGCCGGAAGCCGGCTGGCGCCGGCGGCGGGGTGCCGGGCGGCTGGAAGGTGCCGCCCGGCGTCGTGCTTTGTTCGCTTACTTGCTTGCTTTGCTCGGTTTGCCGAGATCCCCAAGCGGAACGTTGTAGGTCTCGCGGGCCGTCATGATGGCGATGGCCGAGGCCGCCAGGCAGAGGATGGTGAAGCCCGCCACGGGCATCCAACCGTTCGGTCCGGGCTGGGCCAGCAGCGTAGCGATAGCGGGTGCGAAACCGGCCAGGATGAGGCCGATCTGGCTGCCGATTGCCATGCCGGAGTAGCGGACAGCGGCGGGGAACATTTCCGGGAAGAAGACCGTCCACACGCCGTTCCAGCAGGAATAGAAGACCGTCATGTTGAGGAAGCCGAACAGGAAGACCAAGGCAATGTTCTGCTCGCTGATGGCCCAGAAGTAGCCCACCGTGGTCAGTGCGCAGCCGAGGGCACCCACCAGCAGGACCTTCTTCCGGCCAACGCGGTCAGAGATCATGGCTGAGATCGGGATGGTGACCATCGAAAGGCCGATCGTCACAGCGTTCACCGTGAGCATGAGCGTGCGGTCGATGCCCACGGCCGGTCCGGTTGCGTATGCCAGGGCGTAGACGGTGAAAGTGGTCTGCATGACGGAGAACAGCATCACCACGCCGACTCGCAGGACGTCGCGCCATTGGGTCTTGAGGACCGCGACGGCGGGGATGGCTTTGGGCTTGCTGGTCTCCACGATTTCTTCGAAGACGGGCGGCTCTTCCAAACGGGTCCGGATCCAGTACGCCACAGCCAGCACCACAACCGAGAGCCAGAACGGCACCCGCCACCCCCAACTGAGGAGCTGGTCTTCGGGCAGGGCTGCGAGCGGGATGAACACGATGGTGGACAACACCATTCCCGAGGCGTAGCCGGTCATCACGAAGCTGGTGAAGAAAGCCCGGCGGCCTTCCGGTGAGTGCTCCATGGTCAGGGTGGAGGCGCCAGCGGATTCGGCACCTGCGGAGAAGCCCTGGGCGAGGCGGCCTACCAGCAACAGCGCTGTTGCCCAGTAGCCGATCTGCCCGTACGTGGGCAGGAACCCGATACCGATCGAGGCGAGGCCCATGATCACCAGCGTGACCATCAGCGCCTGCTTGCGTCCGATCTTGTCGCCGTAGTGGCTCATCACGAGCCCGCCCAGCGGCCGGGCAAGGTAGCCCACGCCGAACGTCGCCATGGCTCCGAGCAAGGCAACCACGGGGTCGCCTCCCGGGAAGAAGATCTTGGGGAAGATCAGCGCTGCGGCCGTGCCGTAGATGAAGAAGTCGTAGTACTCCAGGGTGGATCCCAGGAAGGAGGCAAGTGCCGCTTTCTTGGGCATTTTGACGTGTTCAACCGGCGCTGTTCCAAGCGGCGCGGTTCCAAGCGGTGCTGCCGGTTCGTTTACATCCGAGGGCGAGTGCTGCTGCACGTGTCCCATACTGTCTCCTCATTGAGTGCCGCGGGAAGTGGCACCGCCATGGTGCCTTGCCCGGCAAAGAATTAGATGAGGTCCGGATCGCCGGCTGCCGCTTTGTTGTGCAGCCCATCATGTTGCCGTTGATAACGGCTCCGGATGTGTGCTCCAGATCACTGACGATTGTTCCTCTGGGATCGACTGTAGGACCCAGGTCACACCGCATGGACGAACTTCCCGTTGAACGGGATACCCCCTGTGGATACTGCCTGTTGCTACGCAGAACCAGCCTGCGACAACCACGGCCGGGAGCCGTAGGGCCGGCGCTCGGCACCCATGGTTCTGGACAGACCGCGGCCTGCGGCCACCAACACCGGCAGGATCAGCCCGGCATCTTCATCGACAGAAGGCACGACGACGGATATGGCACCTATGACTGCCTGGCCCTGGCCAAACACAGGCACCGAAAAGGCGGTGTTTTCAGCCACCAGAACACCCACCAGACGGGCATAGCCGCGCTCGCGGATCAGGGCGAGGTTGCTCCTGAGGCGGGCAGGATCTGTCTCCGTTGCAGGGGTTGTCTTCTCCAACTTCCCGGCAATGAAACGATCCTGGACCCAGCCGGGCATGTGCGCCATCATGGCCATTCCCGAGGACGTGGTGTGGATGTCCAGGCGCCCAGCGACCTCGGCCAGGTTCATCACCGTCCCGTGCCGGTCCAGCCGTTCGAGGTAGAGGACGCTGTTGGACTCGATATCCGGGATGGATAAGGACACATGTTCCCGGACGGCCGCATGGACACCTTCCAGGAACGGCAGGCCACGACGCCGGAACTCCTCCAGCGGGTTGCTGCGGGATGCCAGCTCCCACATCTTCATGCCGACGCCGAATTCGCCGGCTTCATTGCGTTCAAGGAGGCCGTTGGATGCCAAGTCCATGGCCAAGCGATGAACCGTACTGCTGGACATCCCGGTAATCCGGACGAGTTCCTTCAGGGGAAGCCACGGCTGGCCCTTGGAGAACGCATCCATGATCTTCACAACGCGCTCAATGACGGACTCCCCCGACGCCGAGTTAGCCATGGTGCCTCCGTTGAACCGTCCGGCTGCTTTCACCCGGAACCAGAACCCAATATAGCCTTGCACTGGATCCGTAAAACGTGGGAGGCACTGTGGAACTGCGGCAAATTGAGGCCTTCCTGGCTGTGGCCGAGGAGCTGCATTTCGGCCGGGCTGCTGAGAGGCTCCGCATGGCACAATCACCGCTGAGCCAGACCATCAAGAAACTCGAAAAAGGCCTGGGCGCACCACTTTTTGAGCGGAACACCAGGTCCGTTACGCTGACCACTGCGGGTCACTCACTGCTCCCGCATGCCCGCAGGATCCTTGAAGAAGTAGATCTGGCGCAGAGGGCCGTAAATGCGGGCAACGCAACCGTCTACGGCAAGCTGGCCATCGGCTTCTCCGGTGCCCTGAACCACACCACGCTGCCCCCGCTGACCCGCGCCTTGCGCCAGGAGTATCCCCAACTCGATGTGACGCTGCACGGTGGATTGCTGACCCAGGAAGCTCTCCAGCAACTGGGTAACGGGGCGTTGGACCTTGCATTCATCGGCCTTCCCGTGGACGCCCCGTCCTTGGCCACCCGCCGCATTGCCACTGAGCGTTTGGGCGCCACCTTGCCCACGGATCACCCGCTGGCAGCCCGCTCCTCAGTGGGCCTGACGGACCTCGCCGGGGACCCCTTCATCACCATGCCCGCTGCACAGGGGTCCACCTTGCGGGAGGTGACCTTCGCTGCCTGCGCAGCCGCGGGCTTCCGGCCAAGGATCAGCCAGGAGGTTGCCGATCCCTACACGGCACTTTCCCTGGTGGCCAGTGGGGTGGGGATCAGCCTCATGCCGGAATCGATCGAGGGGATCATGCCAACCGGCACCGTGTTCCTGCCCCTCGACGGCGACGATGTGCTGCTGTTCTCCGGTCTGGCATGGAACCCGGGCGGTCTGTCTCCGGCTCTCCGCGCCGCCCTTCAAGTAGCCGAGGAAGTACTTCCCACTCCGGCGGGCTAAGGCCCCACTATGTAGAATTTTCACATAGTTCTTGACCAACTAAGTATTGGACAAGGCCTAATACGTTGCCCAGCATTGAGGGAGCCCCATCAACTCAATGAAGAGGACACCCTCATGGCCACCTTTGCTGTCACCTACACCTACTCAGACGCCACGTCCGCTGGCCGGGACACTGTCCGGCCTGCCCACGTGGAGTTCCTCAAAGCCCAGTTCGAAAACGGTCGGCTCCTCAAAAGCGGTCCCTTCGGACCGGACGAAGCTCCGGGCGCCCTCCTGATCATTGCCGGTGAATCCAAGGACGACGTCGAATCCCTCATGAACCGGGATCCATTCCACGAAGCCGGCCTCATTGAAGAGCGCACCGTGAGGCAGTGGAACATCTTCTTCGGCGCCGACGCCGTACAGCCGGCGCAGCCAGCGCAACCCGCCGCGCAGCCCGCCGGCCGGAACTGAGGTTTCCCCATGCTGTCAGCCATCACCGTCACCCGGGAAACCATCGAATTCCGGGAATCCGCCGAGCCTTCAATGGAACCCGGCCATGCACTGGTGCGAGTCCACAACGTCACCCTCTGCGGCACCGATCTCCACATTTGGGAGGACGACTACCCCACGGAGTTGCCGCTGATCCAGGGCCACGAGTTCTCCGGGGTTGTGGAGGCGGTTGCCCCTGGGAACAGCGAAGGCATCGCTGTGGGTGATCGCGTTGCCGTGAACCCCATCATCTCCTGCGGCCAGTGCCGCCCGTGCCTGAGCGGCCGGTACAACGTCTGCCGGAATGTCGGTTGCCTGGGCTGCTACTCCGACGGTGCGCTCACTGAACTGATCAGCGTCCCGCTGGGCAAACTCCACCCTGTTCCCGACGAACTGCCTTTGGACATCGCAGCCATGGGCGAACCTGCTTCCATCGCCATGCAAGCGGTGAACCGGGGCAGGCCCGAGACCGGGGAGACGGCGCTGGTGCTCGGAAGCGGGCCTATCGGTTTGCTGGCCACGCTCTACCTGACGGAATTGGGCGTCAAGGTGATCTGTGCCGATACCGAGCAGCACCGCTTGGACCTCGCTATCGACTTCGGGGCTGCAGACACCCTCCTGGTGACTCCAGGAATCGAGTTCCCGGACGCACATCAGACTCAGCGCCTGAACGCACTAACCGACGGTTACGGGCCACAACTGGTCATGGAGGCAACGGGCGTGCCCTCATCACTGGAAAACGCGATCAGGCTTGTTGCCAGCGCCGGGAGGATCGTCCAAGTGGGTATTTCGCCCCGGCAGGCCAACGTTTCCATGAAGGACATCCCCTACAAGGAACTGGACATCATGGGCAGCCGCATGAGCCTGAACCTCATTCCCGACGGTCTGGCATTGTTGTCACGCCATCCTGAACAAGCCCGGGCGCTCATGACGCACCGCTTCGCCTTCTCTGATCTCCAGCAGGCATTCCAGCTCATGCAGGGACGCACGGAAAAGATCGGCAAGATCCTCATCGGGATGCCTGCGGCTGGTGTCGCATGAGTACCCCTGTCCTCACCGAAACCAGCCAGCTCAACCCAAGCTACGACGTCGTGGTTATGGGCAGTGGCGCGGCGGGACTAGTGGCGGCCGCCCGCGCAGCCGACGCCGGACTAAGGGTCCTGGTTGTTGAAAAGGCTTCGCTCTTGGGCGGTACGACGGCGGCCGGCGGCGGCGTCATGTGGGCGCCCAACAATCACCTCGCCAGGGCGGCCGGGTACCAGGACAGCCGTGCCGACGGCGTTGCTTACCTCTCAGAGGCGGCTGGCCACGTGATGACGGCCGGGGAAATCGACTGGTACGTCTCCACTGCGCCGCGAGCCGTGGAGTTCCTCAACACGAACACCAGAGTCTCCATGGTTCCCATCGCCCGCCCCGATTACCACATGGAGTGGAAAGGTGCCGCGAACGGCGGCAGGGGCTTGGACAACAACGCGTTCGACCCCCAGGAGTACCCGGGCTTGGCGGAGCTGATCCGGCCGTCGTCGTACTTTCCGTTGCTCACCATGACCGAGCGGGACGAACTCAACGGCCGAGCGGCTGACCCTTCGCTGCTCGAGCACCGCGCATCCACGGGCATCCGAACCATGGGCGGGGCACTGGTGGGAAGCCTGGTTGCGAGCGCCTTGGATCGCGGGGTCCACATCGTGGTGTCGAGCCCTGTGGAGGAGTTGTCGCGTGACGAGTCCGGGTGGCTGGTGACCCTTGGCGGTACCGCCGCCGGGGTGTCGGTGGCCGCGACCGCCGTCGTGCTTGCTTCCGGCGGCTTCGAATGGAACCCGCGGCTCCGCAGCGCTTTCCTGCCCTATCCCGTGACGCCGATCAGTGCCCCATCCAACGAGGGCGACGGTCTGGAACTTGGGCTGAAGGTCGGTGCGGCTGTGGAGGACATGTCGGCTGTGTGGGGTGTCCCGGTTATTTCGACGGCGGCCCATCAGTACGACGGCCGGCGTTCGGGCCGCATGGGGAACGTGGAAATGACGCTTCCGGGTTCCATCACTGTGAACAGCGACGGGAAGCGCTTCGTGAACGAGGCGTTGAATTATCACGATGCCAGCCGGGTGTTCGAGTCCATCAATCCGCACACGGGCAGGCAGCAAAACAATCCCGCGTGGTTGGTGTTCGATGCGGACTATCTCGCCAAGTACCCAGTGGCGGGGTCTCTGCCCGGCGAACCCGCTGAATGGATGGTGTCCGCGCCGAGCCTGGAGCTGCTGGCCAAGGAGGTGGGCATCAATTCGGCCGGTCTGGAGTCGACGGTTGCTCGGTTCAACGCCGACGCGGCCGTGGGCGTGGACACGGAATTTGGGCGGGGAGAGACACCGCAGGACCGTTTCCTGGGCGACGCTGGCAACACGCCCAACCCTTGCTTGGCACCCCTGGTCACGGCCCCGTTCTACGCCGTGCCCATCCACGCCGGGGTGCTGGGTACCTCGGGCGGGCTGGCCACGGACTTCAACGGGCGTGTGCTGGACCATCGGCAGCAAGCCATTCCGGGGCTCTACGCTGCGGGCAACGTCTCGGCCGGTGTCTTCCGGAACAACTATCCGGGCGGTGGGGCAACCCTGGGCTCTGCGATCACGCGGGCCTTCGCGGTTGGGGAAGATCTCGCGGCCCGGCTCGCGTAGCCGCACCTTGGGGGGACACAAACGCTCGACGGCGACTACCGCCGTCGGGCGTTTGCGTTGCCAGGCCCGCTCTACGCGGCAACCCATGGCCGAGGCACGCAGAGCGGGCCCCACAACACACCACCCCACGATGCGAGGCCCACTCTGCGCGGCAACCCATGGCCCAAGCCCGCAAAGCAGGCCCCACAACGCACCCACCCACGATGCGAGGCCCGCTCTGCGCGGCAACCCATGGCCCAAGCCCGCAAAGCAGGCCCCACAACACACCACCCCACGATGCGAGGCCCGCTCTGCGCGGCAACTCATGGCCCAAGCCCGCAGAGCGGGCCCCACAACGGGGTGCTAGCGGGCGTAGAGCTCCGTGAAGTTCCGCAGGACCCGCATCGGCTCGGTCACCGATGAGCTCCGGGCCGTTTCGATGAGTTCGTCCGCGGTGTGCGGCGGGAAGTAGCCGGAGTTCTTGTAGATGTTGATGCGGGTGATGAGGCCGTCGGCGTCGAGCTCGGGGTGGAATTGCGTGGCGTAGAGATTGTTCTTGATCCGGAACATGTGCACAGGGCACGCGGCCGAGCTCGCCAACAAAACCGCGTGGGCAGGCAGTTTGCTGCACGCTTCTTTGTGACCCACAAAAGCGTCGAAGGTGTGCGGAATGCCCCGCAGCATGGGATCGCGCTCCCCCTCAGCAGTGAGCTTGATCTCCGTGGGTCCCACAGGTTCGCCAAAACGGCGGTCGATGGTGGCCCCTTGGTGAACACCCAGAGTGCCGACCCCATAGCAGGCACCCAAGAACGGGAAGTCCTCGGCAACTATGCGGTCCAGCAGCGCTGAGAGTTCCGCCTCCACCCGAATCTGGGCTGCGCTCTTCTCTTCCACAGGATCGCTGGACGTATAGGGACTGCCACCGACGATCACTCCGGAGTACTCGGAAAGTTCAAGGGGCGGCAACGGCTCGGATTCCAAGCGCAAACGGACCAGTTCTTCAGGTTTCAGTCCGCAGTACCGGAGGTAGGCCTGATACTCGTCATCGGCTGCGGCATCTTCGGCGCGGGTGGCCAGCAGGAGGAAGGGCTTCACAAGGACAGTCTGCGCGCGGAATGGCTGGCGGACAAAGTGTGTTGCGGGTAAAGGGGTGACTAACAGTGACTCCCTCGCGCCGGTGTCGCCGCATATCGTTGGCTTGACCCCCTATGAACAGCACACCCCATCCCCGGAGGAGCAATTTTTGAAGCAAGACCCTGTGGCCGTCCAACCGCAAACGCCCAAAACGCCGGCAGTGGAAAGGCAGCAGCCCAAGAAGATCCCGTGGGGCGGACTCCTTGTTCTGGCAGCAGCGGGCTTCACGGCGGTGACCACCGAACTCCTGCCGTCGGGCTTGCTCCCCCAAATCAGCCGCGACCTCGGTGTCGACGAATCTGCCGTGGGCTCCCTGACAGCGGTGTATGCGGCCATCATCGTCTTCACGGCCTTGCCTCTTTCACGGTTCCTTGCCGGAAGGGTTCCCCGGAAGACCCTGCTGATCGCCACTGTGCTGGCCTTCGCCCTGAGCAATGTGCTCTTGGCGTTGAGCCCCGCTCTGGGGTGGGCGATCGGGGCCAGGCTCCTTGGCGGCATCGCGCACGGCATGCTGTGGTCCAGCATGGCTCCCTACGTGGCGCGCATCGTCCCGGCCCACTCCGTAGGTAAATCCATGGCTGTGGTCTTTAGTGGCAACAGCATCGCACTGGCAGTCGGCGCTCCGATTGGCACGCTCATGGGCTCGCTCATGACGTGGCGTACTTCCTTCCTGGTCCTGGCCGGAGTGGGTGTGCTTCTGGCAGTGCTGGCCTTCTGGCTGCTCCCCGGTGCCCACGACCACGCCAGCCAAAAAACGCCCTCCCTCCGGGCAGCCATGAAACTGCCCGGCGTCGTGGCCATAGCCATCGCCTGGCCCCTCCTGCTACTGGCCCACTTCACACTTTTCACCTACGTCGCCCCGTTCCTCCTCGCCTCCGGACTCCCGGAATCCGCTACGAGCCTCTCGCTCTCCGTGGTGGGAGTTGCCAGCCTGGTGGGCATCTGGATTGCCGGCATGACCGCCGACTCCCACCCACGACGCTCGGTGATTGCCGCCGTCGGGCTCCTGACGCTGGCGTTCGCCCTGCTCCCCGCGCTGGGCGGCACGTGGGTAGGTGCGTTCGGCCTCATGACCTTGTGGGGTATCGCGTTCGGTGCAGTGGGTATCTACAACCAGGCTGCGATCCTGCGTGCGGGTGGAGAACACAAAGATGCAGCCAACGGCCTCACCGTGGTGACCATCCAACTGGGTATCGCCGTCGGAGCGGTCTATGGGGCCTTCGCCCTCACCAGCGTCGGAGCGCAACTGGTCCCATTTGCCGCGGCGATTCCCACTGCCATTGCGCTGGTGATCATTATTGCCAGTCGTCGCGGCGGCTACCCGGCCGGGCCCCGGGAGAAGCGCCGTTAACATTGCCGAAACATGCCAGTGACGTGATCTTCACGAACGAAGGATTTCTGTAACTTTCCTGCAACTTAGCTCTTCGGAGTCGGAAACATAGCTCACCGAATATTGATCGGGGGGTAGGTGTGGGCCGTGCAACAACGGCCCCGTTTCGGACAAGCTTGAAGGGAACGCAGGTGGAGATCTCTGCGCAACACGTCTGGCTGATGTTGTCATCGGCGATGGTGCTATTCATGACCCCAGGCCTCGGCCTTTTCTACGGCGGCATGACCCGCGCCAAGGCCGCCCTGAACATGATCATGATGAGCTTCATCTCCGCCGGCATCGTGGGCGTGGTGTGGGTCCTGTGGGGCTACTCGATGACCACCGGCGACGGCATCCTGGGCCTGTTCGGCAATCCGTTCGCGCACTTCGGCCTGCAGGACTTGATGGGATCCCCCGACCTCATCAAGGCCACCTTTGCAGCAACCTTCGCCATCATCACTGTGGCCCTCATCAGCGGTGCAATCGCTGACCGGACCAAGTTCGGCGCCTGGGCCTTGTTCGTACCGATCTGGGTCACCGTGGTCTACTGCCCCCTGGCGTACATGGTGTGGGGCGGTGGCCTGATGAGCGCCGGCGGTGCCCTCACTCAGATCTTCGGCCAGGTCATCGACTTCGCCGGTGGTGCAGTGGTTGAGGTCAGTTCCGGAACCGCCGCTTTCGTCCTCGCATTGATCGTGGGAAAGCGTCACGGCTTCGCCAAGGACCCCAACCACCGCCCACACAACGTGCCGTTCATCATGATCGGCGCAGCCATCCTCTGGTTCGGCTGGTTCGGTTTCAACGGCGGCGCTGCTACTACCGCCGCGCAGGCCGGCCTCATCTGGGTCAATACCCTGGTGGCCCCGGCGGCGGCCATGCTCAGCTGGCTCGTCGTCGAGAAGGTCCGCCACGGACACCCCACTTCGCTGGGTGCGGCATCAGGCGTGGTGGCGGGCTTGGTGGCCATCACCCCGTCCTGCGCCAACATCACCCCGCTCGCCGCATTGGGCCTGGGCTTGGTGGCCGGCGCCGCCTGCGCTGTGTTCGTGGACCTGAAGTACAAGTTCGGTTTCGACGATTCCCTCGACGTCGTGGGCGTCCACTTCGGCGCCGGTGTCATCGGCACGCTCTCCCTGGGCTTCATCGCCTTCCCGCAGGACGGGGTCGCGGGCGGCCTCCTCTACGGCGGCGGTCCCCAACAACTCATTGCACAGACCATGGCCGTGCTGATCACCATCGCACTCTCCGGCGTGGGCACCCTGGTCATCGGCCGGGCCATCCACAAGGCCATCGGCTTCCGGGTTCCCTTGGAGCACGAAGTCACCGGAGTGGACCTCACCCAGCACGCCGAATCGGCCTACGAATTCGGGCTCACCGCCCACGGCCACTTCCGCCAGCAGCAGGCGCACCTTTCCGCGCTGATTGGCCGGAAGCCCGCAGCACCGAAATCCGAACAGGTCAAGGAAGACAGCTTCGCCTGACGGCACCACACTCAGACAGCAGCCGACGGCGGAACCCGGGTTCCGCCGTCGGCTGCTGTTTGCGTCGCAAAGGTTTCATCCTGAACCGTTCCAGATGCGCTGCCACCACGTGCGCCTGGCCACTGGTCCAGCCTCGGGCTCGGGAGGAGCCTCGGCGGCCCTCCGCTCGCGCCACCGCTCCAGCTCAGCATCCACATCCCTGAGCTTGGTGATCACGGGTGGGCCGCCCTGGAGTTGCCGTCGGGCCTCAATCACCCGCTTGTTGAAGTCCTCGAGGATGTCCCGGACTTGTTTCTCCGTGTACTGCTGGTCCAGTTTGGCATCGAGTTCGGAATCCTCGATCCGCAGCAGGATCGCGGGAGGTCCGATGCCACTGAGCTTCTCCCGTTGAATGAGCCCTTTGACCCACCAATCGGGATCGTAGTGCTCGCCCAGGCCCGGAATGGGTTTGCCGGCATACTTGAGGTTGTCGAACTTGCCCTGGTCCATGGCGTCCCGGATCAGGTACTCAACCCGGGCGGCGTCGTCCACCTTCCGGCGTTTCTCCCGTTCCGCGGCGTCCGCAGCTTCGATCTCCGCGTCTTCTTCCGCGTTCCCACCCCAGCCCCGGACAGCGCGCAACTCAGCGCCGCGCTCGAGTTTCCGCCTGAAGGCATTGTTCCCGGAGTTCACTTGTGGACACCTCCTCGCACGGCAGTCCTCCCCTGCCGGACATCGTGGTTCTGATTCCCAGTATTCCGCATACGGCGCCTGCTTGGGCCTGTACCCCCGCCACCGGGTGTGGAAACAAGCCAGCCCCGGCACGCCGTGGAAGCGGGGTGTCGGGGCTGCTTGTAGGCCCAGAGTGGGTGTCGGAGGTACGGCTCCGGATCTAGGACCGAACCGCCATGCTTGGATCGAGTTGTTCGATGCCCTCGGGAGTGACCAGCACTACGCGGGCCGTGCAGATGTCGTAGAACAAGCCAATGGGCTGCACCCGGCCGGACAGAAGCGCCGGGCCGGTCACAGGGTGGTCCTCAAGCTTCCTGAGCTGCAAAGCCACGTTGACCATGCTGAGCTGGTCCACGCAGCTGTACCCTTCGGCAGCCGCGGCCACTGCCACGGGATGTCCGGAGAGCATGGCCGTGTAGCTTGGCCGCGCATGTTCCAGCCAGGTATCGAATCCGCCGCCCAAGGCAGGCGCAGCTCCTTCAAAGTCGGCGATGACGGCGTTCATCGCACCGCAGTTCGAATGCCCGCAGATGACGATCGAGTCCACGGACAACCCTTTGACTGCGAAGGAGAGCGCGGAGTCGATCGAAGCATCGCGACCGTCGCTGCACACCACGTTTCCGATGTTCCGGAGGGTCAGGAGGTCGCCGGGTCCGCTGCTGGTGATGAGGTTGG
This sequence comes from Paenarthrobacter sp. UW852, assembly GCF_024608385.1. Classification (NCBI taxonomy): domain Bacteria; kingdom Bacillati; phylum Actinomycetota; class Actinomycetes; order Micrococcales; family Micrococcaceae; genus Paenarthrobacter; species Paenarthrobacter sp. UW852. The sequence goes on along the minus strand of NZ_JAMSGY010000004.1, from coordinate 339,298 downwards.
GATTGACCCGGGAATCCACGCAGGCAACGAACAGTGTGTCCGGATTCTGGCCTTCTGTCAGGTCTTGCACCAACGGCCGGACCTTGTCCGCGTGGCGGCGGTGGTATTTGTCGATGCCCAGGAGGATAGAGCGCAGCGGCAGCCGCCCGCCGTCGTCGTCCGCTGTTGGGCCGCCGGCGGACGGCAACCAGGACGTCTTGGGCGGAAGCGGAAGTTCACGGGGGTCCTGGCGCTGGGGAGTGTTGTCCTCGGCGTCGGTGAAAGCAGTGGTGCCGTGCTCTTCCAGGGCCACGGAGGCGCCGGTGTTGCGGTGCTGCTTCTGCCAGGCAACCAGGGCTTCGCGGAAGGCGTGGTCGAGGTAGTCGGCGTTGAGTTCCACTACGGCATCATGGCCTTCGGGCACCGAATGCAGGACGCGGTTGAGCCGCGGCAAGGCGAAGAAGCTGCAAGAGCCGGCGATGGTGACCCGCCACGGCAGTCCGGAACCGGCCGGGGCGTGAGCGTGGATTTGAGCGCGGAGCACCCGCCACAGTACAGAAACAGCAGCGAGTGCCAGGCCAATGAGCACGCCTTCGAGCAAGTTCAGGGCCACCACGCACACCAACGTCACCGCGTAGACCAGCAGGTCGCCGGTGCGAAGGCTGGTGCGGATGTCGGCGACCTTGATGAGCTTGGCACCGATCACCAGCAGCAGACCCGCCAGCACGGACAGGGGAATCAACTGGATGAGGCCAGCGAACAGCAAGGAGAACACCAGGACCCACACGCCGTGCAGGATGGCCGAGGTACGGCTTTTCGCTCCGGCTTCGACGTTGGTGGCGCTGCGGACGATCACGCCGGTTACCGGGAGTCCGCCGAGCATGCCGGAGACCATGTTGGCGGAGCCTTGGCCGACGAGCTCTCGGTTCAGGTTGGTCCGCGAACTGCCGTGCATCTTGTCAACGGCCACGGCGGACAGCAGCGATTCGATGCTCGCGATCAGCGCCACAGTGATGACGGCCATCGCTGCGGCGCGCCAGTTGCCGTCGGGCAGGCTGGGCAGCGCGACGGCGTCCAGGATTGAACCGCTGAAGCTGATGCGCTCAACGCTCGGGGCCACTGCTACTGACAGCGCTGTCACGGCGACGACGGCGGCCAGCGGCCCGGGAACTTTCCGCACCATCGCGGGAAGGTACTTCCAGGCCAGGAGAATCACGACGACGGCCAGGCCCAGCAGCGCCGAATGCAGCTCGACGTTGGTGATGGCCGCGGGCAGGCCCGCCAGGTTTTCGACGGCGGACCCCGCGGCTTGGCCACCCAGCAGCACATGGAGTTGTTGCAGGATGATCGTGATGCCGATGCCCGCGAGCATGGCCTTGACCACTACCGGCGACACTGCCAGCGCTGCCCGGCCGATACGGCTCACACCCATCAGCAACTGCACGACGCCGGCCGCAGCGGTGATCGCACAGGTCACCTGCCAGCCGAACTCGGCTACCAGGCCGGCGACGACGACGGTCAGGCCGGCGGCTGGGCCACTCACCTGCAGTGGCGAACCACCCAGGCTGCCGGCGACGATTCCTCCGACCGCGGCTGCGATGAGCCCGGCCATGATGGGAGCCCCTGAGGCTGCGGCGATGCCGAGGGACAGGGGAAGGGCGACCAGGAACACCACCAGTGACGCGGGGAGATCCGCCCCCAGGTTGCTGAGGAAGCTTGGCTTGGTTCGTCCCGGCGGGCTGTGGGAATCGGTGGGGATGGTGGCGGATTCGTTGGACTGCGGCATGGTGTTCCTTTGGCTCGGGAGTACTGACTCCTCCAAGCTACGGAACCTGTCACGCTTAATGACAACAACATGTGACAAGCATGACAAAAGCTGTGAAGATGCGCTTCATCTTGGGACCAAGGGGAACTTTCGCGGGGGTTCAGCGCGTTGGAGGGGTCCGTGGTGCGACGTCCTCGAGGCGAGAACGCGACGGCGGGCAACTCACGCCGTCGTCGTCACTTGCCGGGCGCACCAAAACTAAGGTTCCTTAGAATAGGCTGGGTCCATGAGCAATACAGAAGTGCAGCCCGTACGCATCAGCTCCGCGCCCGTACAGCTGCAAGCACTGGATCCCATACTGGGAAAGGTGAGCGCAGCCGTCGGCGACGTTCCAGCCCTTTTGGCTATCGCCGAGGACATCGGACAGACAGCTCCTACGCCCGGGAGCGGGAACACGGTCAAGCTCTGGGAACTCCTGGCCTCGGTCACGTCCGTGGATGTCGCGGCGGGGCGCGTGCTCGAACCGCACCTTGACGCCGTCGGAATCCTGGCCCAGGCGGAACAGCCTCAACCCGAGGGAGCATGGGGAGTTTTCGCAGCCGAAGGTCCGCGCCTGAAGCTCGAGGCCAAGCAGGAAGCTGACGGCAGCTACGTGCTCAGTGGCTCAAAGCCGTGGTGTTCCCTCGCTGCACAACTGGACGGGGCTGTCGTCACCGCCCATGTCGCTGGGGACAACACCCGGGGCGCCTTCGCGGTGAACCTTAAGCACTCCGGCGTTAAAGCCGAAACACCCGAGTGGACCAGCCGCGGACTCAAGGAAATCCCGAGCGGAACGGTGCACTTCGACCACGTCCCAGCCACAGCCGTCGGCGGCGCGGGCTGGTATTTCGAGCGCCCCGGCTTCGCCTGGGGTGGCATGGGAGTCGCCGCCTGCTGGCTTGGAGGCGCAGTAGCCGTGGCCCGCGACTTCTGCGACTCCCTGGCCAGGGCATCGGACAACGGCCGGGAACCGGACCAGATCGCCCTTGCTTCATTGGGCGAGGTGGACCGGATCATCGCGTCCGTCACCGGATACCTGGCTCAAACGGCTGAGCGCATCGACGCCGGCGACCTCGCAGAACCAGGCGAACCGGGCGAAAGCCCCTGGCCCGAAGCCTTGCGCGTCCGCGGAACTGTTGCCTCCGCCGTCGAACGCGTCCAGACCCTGGTGACGCAAAATCTGGGCCCCGGGCCGTTGGCGTTCAACGAACAGTACGGCAAGCGGATGGCGGATTTGTCCCTCTATGTCCGCCAGCATCACGCCATGCGGGACGACGCCCAGCTGGGGGCGCTGGCGTTGAAGGGGGACCGCCGGTGGTAGCTTTTTCGCACACAGACATAGGCACGACCGAGGCGGAATGGCTGTCCAGCGGCGTGGCTGCGCTGCCCGAGCTCCCTTTGGGCCAGGACGAACTCGCGGACATGGCTTTCGTCGTCCTGGCCGCACACCCGGACGATGAAACCTTGGGCGCGGGCGGGTTCGTGGCCAAACTGCATTCAGCCGGAGCTGCGGTGGAACTCCTGCTGTGTACGGCCGGTGAAGCATCGCACCCGGAATCACCAACCACGACGCCGGAACAGCTTGCCGCCGTCCGGCTCGCTGAGTTCGACGCGGCTGTGTCCGGGCTGGCTCCCAGCGCGACCTGGAAGTTCCTGGGACTGCCCGACGGCAAGTTGGCCGCCAACGCGGGCCGCATTGCCGAGGCCATACGCGACGCCATTTCCGCGCACAACCGGCCACCGGAGAACATCGTCATCGTTGCCCCGTACCGCGAGGACGGCCACACCGACCACGATGTTCTCGGCGCAACAGCAGCCAAGGTTGCTGAAGAGGACGGCCACGGCCTCTTGGAATACCCCATCTGGTACTGGTTGTGGGCGGGCTTGCACGACCCAGCATGGCAATCCTGGGTGCGGGTGCCTTTGTCCGGGCGTGAGCTGGAAACGAAGGGAAAGGCCATGGGCGCCCACACGTCCCAGATCGAACCGTTGTCGGAGGAACCCGGCGACGGAACACTCTTGTCGGGGACGTTCCTGGAGCACTTCGAGAGGCCGTGGGAAACCTTCGCCTGGCAACCGTCGAAGGCAGGCAACAACACCGCGGCCGACGCTGAACGGATCTTTGACGAAGTCCACGCCAAGGGAGACGACCCCTGGGCCTATACAACCAGCTGGTACGAGCGCCGAAAACGCGCACTGACCTTGGCTGCCCTCCCGGAGGAATCGTACGAATCCGGGCTGGAACTCGGTTGCTCCATCGGCACCCTCAGCGAGGAACTCGCTCAACGTTGCCAGGCGTTCCTCGGTGTTGAAGCCAGCGGTATTGCGGCCAAAAAGGCGGCCGAGCGGCTTTCCGCGTACCCCTCCGCCGAAGCGCGGCACCTCACCATCCCCCATGAGTGGCCCGAGGGCTCCTTTGACCTGGTAGTGCTCTCCGAGATGGGCTATTACCTGGCACCGGAAGAGCTGGCTGACGTTTTCGGGCACATCAAGGCCGCCATGAAACCGGGCGGCACGCTGCTCCTGTGCCACTGGCGCCACCCCATCTCAGGCTGGCAGTTGGACGCGGAAGCCGTTCACTCGATGGCCCGGCAGCAACTTGCCTGGCCAACGTTGGGGGTCTACCGCGAGAAGGATTTCGTGCTGGAAACCCTGGTCGCACCGGCCCCGGCCGTCAGTGACGGACCGACATGACCGGGGGCACCAGGCAGCGGATCCAACGCATCGCGGTCACCATGCCCGCCCACGACGAGGAACAGCACATCGGCAGGGCGTTGGCAGCACTGGGTACAGCGTTGGACACCCTGGAGCGGGAGCATCCGGGTATGCCTGCCACTGTCACTGTGGTCCTGGACAGCTGCACCGACAGTTCGGCCGGGATCACCGCCGCCCACGTCGCGGCGGACCCGCGTTTCACCTCCGTCAGCGTGCAACTGCGGAGCGCGGGAGCTTGCCGGGACTACGGCATCCGGACGGCCCTGCTCCCCCATCCGGCGGAAGCAACAGGGAGCTTGTGGCTCGCCAACACCGATGCCGACTCGGTGGTCCCGCCGAACTGGCTGGTACGCCAAGTCGGGTTGGCCAACGGCGGCGCTGACGTCATTCTGGGGTCGGTGGAACCGGATGCCTACGATGTGGACCCGGCCGTGCTTCGTCGATGGCTGGAACTACACCCCTTTCGCGAAAACCATCAGCACATCTACGGCGCCAACCTGGGTATCAGGGCCTCGGCGTACCTCGCCGCAGGGGGTTTCCCGCATCTCCGGGCCCATGAGGACAGGCGCCTGGTGGAGCGCACCCGTCACCAAGGATTCAGGGTGGCTGCCACGGATTCCATCAGGGTTCTCACCTCCGGCCGGACTGAGGCCCGGGCACCCGAGGGATTCGCAGCGTATCTGCTGGCACTGGGCGCGGACGTTCCTGCCGCGACAGGGAGCTAGGCTCCTACGGCCTTATTCGCCAAGGCCCCTTCGATGGCGGCAATCGCGGCCTCAGTAATCGCTTCCCTCTCGCCGGATCCATTCACCGTCAGCAATATCCCACGGTTTGAGTAGGCCTCCAGAACCGGCCTTGTATGCTCACGGTAGAGTTCCAAACGGCGACGAATAACCGCCGCAGTGTCATCGCTGCGTCCCTGTTCCTGGGCGCGGCGGAGCATCCGGTCCAGCAACTCATGATCGTCGACCGTCAACGCGAGGGCTGCGTCAAGCGCCTGTCCCCGATCGGTGAGCATCTCGTCCAGGGCAGCAACCTGGATGACCGTTCGCGGATAGCCGTCCAGGAGGAACCCCTCTCCGGCATCATCTTCGTCCAGGCGTTGCTTCAACATGGCAGTGGTGACATGGTCCGGCACGAACTCGCCGTGATCCATGTACGCACTGGCCTCGGCCCCCAACTCCGTCTTTTGGCGAACGTGGGTGCGGAACAAGTCTCCAGTGGAAATGGCAGGGATCCGGAAGTGCCTGGCGATGTGCTCCGCCTGTGTGCCTTTGCCGGAACCGGGAGGGCCCATGATGATCAGTCGCGCCATGAGTCTGGTCCGTTTCGAGAGGCGGCCGGGACTTAAACCATACGCCCGCGGCAGGTCGGAGCGCCCGGGTCACGCGAATTTGTTGGTTCATCGATCCCAGTATCCAACCAGCCCCTTGCAGCCATTCGCACGCGCGGGTAAGTTATTGAAACGTCTCAAAGAAAGCGTTTTCCCAGACTTTAGGTGGAATGAACATGACTCAGCTCAGGTGGATCGATGCCGAACCGCCCGCCAGGCTCAGCAGTGGCACGACCTGGGGCATGCCGTTCCAGCGCGGCACCGCAGCGGGCGCGGACCACCTCCAGGTGCGCGACATGAATGGAGTTGCCGTCAATGCCCAGGCCTGGCCGCTCGCCACGTGGCCCGACGGTTCCCTCAAATGGGCCGGCATCGCCATTGGAGCAACGGATCAGCCCTCCGACGCCTACCAGGTCACCCACTCAACCGATAGGCACGACGGCGGCCCGGCAGCCGCCGTCGAACACTCACCCGGGGTGACGGTCGCCGAAACGGACGACGCCGTCACCGTCTCCACGGGCGTGCTCGACATGGTCATCCCAAGGCGCGGGGAAACCCTGTTCAGCGAACTCCGTCGCGCCGGCGAGGCCGTAGCCAAGGATGCCCGGCTGGTGAGCCTCCTGCAGAACAACCTGGCCGAGGGAGCAGGCAGCGCTCCACGCGAGGCCTACACCAGCCAGGTTTCAGGCGTCACAGTGGAACAGCGTGGCCCGGTCCGGGCGGTAGTTCGGATCGAGGGGCGGCACAGTGCCAAGGATGGCAGCAGGGAATGGCTCCCCTTCACTGTCCGCTTGTACTTCTACGCGGGCGCCAGCAGCATACGGATGATGCACTCGTTCATTTGGGACGGCAATGCGGAGGAGGACTTCCTTGCGGGTCTCGGTGTTGAATTCACGGTACCGCTTGCCAGTGAATTGCATGACCGCCACGTACGCATCGCCGGTGCTGACGGCGGATTCCTGGTCGAAGCGGTCCGGGGCCTGACTGGTTTGCGCCGGGATCCGGGAGAAGCTGTCCGCGCCGCGCAGATTGCCGGTGAGGCCACCCCGCCGCTCAGTGAGTGGAGCCCGCTGGTTTCGGAGCGCCTCCGCCTCATACCCAGCTGGAACGACTACACCCTCACCCAACTGTCTGCTGACGGCTTCGAGCTGCGCAAACGGACGGCGCCCGGCCACGGCTGGGTGGGCATTTCCGGCGGAACCCGGTCAGCTGGTTGCTGTTCGCTGAGCGATCTACGCGGCGGTTTCGGTATCGGAGTGAGGAACTTTTGGCAGTCGCACCCGGGGCAGCTGGATATCCGCGGCGCCGCAACAAGCAACGCGACAGTGACCGCTTGGCTCTATTCCCCCGAAGCCCAGCCGATGGATCTCCGCTTCTACCACGACGGCCTGGGCCAGGACACGTTCGAGGACCAGCTTGAGGGCCTTGAAATCACCTACGAGGACTACGAGCCGGGCTTCGGAAACCCCACCGGGATCGCCCGGACGCACGAACTCACGCTGTACGCCTACGACTCAACGCCCAGCACGGAGAGCCTCGCCGCCGACGCACGGGCAGCCTCCACTCCCCCGCTGCTGCAGCCCTCCCCGGAGTACCTTCACCAAGCCGGCGTCTTCGGTGACTGGGCTCCCGTGGACCGCAGCACCCCTGTCCGGGCAGAGCTGGAAGACAAGCTGGACTTCCTGTTCGATTTCTACCAGGGCCAGACGGAGCAGCGCCGCTGGTACGGGTTCTGGAACTACGGCGACGTCATGCACACCTACGACACTGACCGGCATGTCTGGCGCTACGACGTGGGCGGCTATGCGTGGGACAACTCCGAGCTCTCACCCGACCTCTGGCTTTGGTACATGTACCTCCGCACGGGCCGCGCAGACGTCTTCCGCTACGCCGAGGCCATGACCCGCCACACCGGTGAGGTGGATGTCTACCACCTTGGCCCCTGGCGGGGCCTGGGATCGCGGCACAACGTCCAGCACTGGGGTTGCAGCGCCAAGCAGCTGCGCATCAGCACCCCGGCCTACCGGCGCTTCTACTACTACCTGACCGCCGACGACCGCACCGGCGACCTCCTCACCGAACTGGTGGACAGCGACCAGAACTTCCTGGGGCTGGACCCTGTCCGCAAAGTAAGGCCCGACGCCGATACGTACCGCCCGGACCGCGGCGCCTTGGGCGTCGGGCTGGGGACCGATTGGGGTTCACTTGCCGCCACGTGGCTCACCGACTGGGAGCGCACGGGCAATCCCCGCTCCCGTGATCGCCTGCTGGGAACCATGGCCGATATCGGCGCACTAAAGTACGGTTTCCTGACCGGCGAAGCGCTTTACGACTTGGACACGGGAAGGTTCGACGCCGGCAGGGAAGTCATCAGTGTCTCCCACCTGAGTGCCGTGTTCGGTTTGGTGGAAATCTGCAGCGAACTGATCCGCCTGGTGCCTGATGCCGCCTTCGAAAGGGCCTGGATGCAGTATTGCCGCCTGTTCCTGGCGACCCCGGAGGAACAGGCCGCTGAAGTCGGCCAACCCCTGGCTGGCATCTACCTCACCCAAGCCCACAGCCGCCTCACGGCATACGCGGCCGCGAAGCTGGCGTCTCCGGAACTGGCCGTCTTGGCGTGGGACAGCTTTGCCGAAGGCGGAGAAAACCTGAACCACGCCGAGGCCTTTACGCTCAGGAAGATCCTGCCGCCGCACGTGCTTCAGCCTGTCGATGAAGCGCCGACGGTATCCACCAATGACACCGCGCAATTTGGGCTCGCGGTCATCCAGAACCTGGCCCTGATCGGCGACCGGCTGCCGGGGTCCACCGAGGCGCCGGAGGAGGAACCGGCGTCGTAAAGTCATGCTGCTTCGGGAGGCGGGCCTAGGACGTTGACCGCGGATGCATGATCCGCATCTGGTCCCAAGTCCGCTCCGACGCGGCGATGTTGAGGTTTGACCGTTCGCGGTCCAGGGATGCCAGCTCGACGGCGATCGCCTGGACCGCGGTCACCGCACCTGTCAGGGAGGGAAAGAACCCGGCACCCTCGGTGGGCACCACGATCCTGTGGTCCGCGTGCACCGCCACCGGTGATCCCGCGCTATCAGTAATGGAAACTATGGGCGTGCCCAGGTTGTGGGCGATGTCGACGGCCCTCATGGTGCTGTCGTAGACCCGCCAAAGGCTGATCGCGATGACCAGATCTTCGGCGCCGAGCCGGGCTATGGCGTTGGTGAGGGCGGCGACGTCGGCATCCAGGAGCCGAACGTTGTAGCCGGCAATGATGGCGTTGTGCTCCAGGGCCTTGCCGGGAATGGCGTAGCTGCCTGCCGCGATGATGAAGGTCTGCCGCGCCCCCGCGATCAACTTCGCAATTTCATGAACAGTGTTGGCATCCAGCGTGCGCTCGAAGTGCGCCAAATTGGCCCGGTCCGTGGAGACCGCAGCCTGTGCAGGACTACTGATGTGGCCGTTGTGTTCGGCCGCGACTTCCACGGCACTAAGTGATGCCAGGAACCGCGACCTGAGCTCGAATTGGAAATCCACCCAACCCTTGAATCCCAATGATTGCGCGGTTCTGGTCACCGTGGAGGCGTTGGAAGCAGCAACCGCGGCGATGTCGCTGACGGAGCCATAAGAGGCGAGCCGCGGCTGGGACCGGAGGATGCCGATGACCTGCATCTGCCGGGCCGCGAGCTTCCGCCCCTGGACACGATCGTCCAGCCACTCGGTCAATGTTGACGAGTCGAAATCTTCTTCCACCTATTGACCTACCTCACACTTTGGCCGTAACTTCGATACATCACTTCTGCACAGATCCGTGCATAATCCTAAAAATGTACAACTTGGCCCACTTTGGCAGGAATCACCATGTCTCTCACAGCACGCCTGGATCGTCTGGCTCTCAGTCGACCACACTACAAGCTTCTCCTCATCGGAGGCCTCGGCTACTCGTTCGACGGCATGGACGGGGCAGTGGTTGCTTTCCTGCTCCCGCGCATCCAGGAACTGTGGGGCCTCAGCACCGCCAGCCTCGGACTGGTAGGTTCGGCAGCCCCCTTCGGCTTCTTCTTCGGCGCGATCCTGTCCGGCTGGATGGGCGACCGCTTCGGCCGCAAGAAGGTCATGTTGTGGGCATTGGCCTTCTACTGCCTCATGTCGATCATTGCGGCGATGGCCCCGAACTTCGAAATCTTCCTGATTGCACGGATCTTTGCAGGACTCGGCGCAGGCGCGGAAAGCGTGATCATCGCACCGTTCCTCTCCGAGTTCATTCCCCCCAAGCGCCGCGGCTGGTTCATTGGAACCCTTGCCGGATTCTTCTCCTTCGGCTTTGTCGCCGCAGCATTGATTGGCCGGTTCGTGGTTCCCATGGGCGAGGACGGCTGGCGCTGGGCCCAGGTCCTTACCGCAATCCCCATCCTCCTCCTGCTCTGGTGGCGCCGGGGACTGCCCGAATCACCCCGCTTCCTGATCAGCCGGGGGCGCGTCGCGGAGGCAACGGCCGTAGTGGAACGCTTCGAGCAGAGCGTTGTGAAAGCCACAGGCAAGGAACTCACACCCTTGGTACCCGGTACCGAAGAGATCACCAAACACGAGCAGAAGATCAGCGTCTGGAATGCCCTGAAATTCATGTGGTCAAAGGCGATGCGTCGCCGGACAGCGGTGATTTGGCTGATCTGGTTCGTGATCACGTTCTCCTACTACGGCTTCTTCTCCTGGATTCCCACCTTGTTGGTCGGCCGCGGGATCACGGTCACCAAGAGCTTCGAGTTCTCCATCCTGATCTACCTTGCGCAGATCCCCGGGTACTTCTCCGCCGCCTGGTTGTGCGACCGGATTGACCGCAAAAACACCATCGCCCTTTATCTGGCAGGATCGGCCATCAGTGCCTTCTGGCTGAGCCAGTCCAACGATTCCGGCATGATCCTGCTGGCCGCCGCAACGTTGTCCTTCTTCCTCAACGGCACCTACGCCGGCGTCTACGCCTACACCCCGGAGCTCTTCCCCACCTGGATGCGCGCTACCGGCGTTGGCCTGGCCAGTGCCGTTGGCCGCATAGGCAGCATCCTGGCACCATCCATCATCGGCATCTTCGCAGCCTCACTCGGCTTCGGCGGCGTGTTCACCATGACCACGGTGGTGCTGACCATCGGCGTCCTGGGCGTCGTGATCTTCGGAGCTTCCACGGCCGGTAAGTCCTTGGAGGACATCAACGCCCGCGCCGAGCATGACGCAGCGCCAGACAACCACGCAGGAACGGTCACCAAATGAGCTTCATGGAATCGGACACTACTTTCCAACAGGCCTTCGATGCGCTGCAGCAGGACCCAGGCGTCGTCCTTTTTACGGCCCTTCAATGGATCCCCCAGCGCTCCAGCCTGAAGCGCCTCTTCACAAGCCACCCCGCAGAGTATCCGGTGGGCGGCGAAAAGACAGTTGAGATCTCCCCCGGGTGGCTCGGAACCGTCATTGAGGACAAGAAGCCGTTCCTCGCGGCAGACCTGGACGCGCTGAAGGAAGTCTTTGCCGACTCCGGGCTCATCCAACAACTCGGCTGCGGTGCCGTGATCAACGTGCCGGTCCTCGATCCGGAAAGCAACGTGGTGGGCGTCCTTGCCCTCCTCGACGCAGAAGGCAAGTACACGCAGCAAAGCGTGGACACCGCCGTCGGCCTCGTCAACGCAAACCAGGCACAACTTATACAGGCCTTCGAAGCCCATCCCACTGAAGTCGAAGTCCCCGAATCCACTGAAGCACCTGCGAAGGACACCGTTTAACATGAGCACCACACCCCTCGTTATACGCAACGCCAGCGTCCTGGACGTCGACGCAGGCACGTACTCCACCGCCGACGTCGTCAGCGTTGACGGAAAGATCAGCAGCGTCGGGCCGAACGCCGACGCTCCTGAAGGTGCGCGGGTCATCGATGGCACCGGCAAGTTCGTGATCCCCGGCCTGATTGATGCCCACGTCCACGTCGTTGCTTCCAGCGCCGACTTCCGCTCCCTCACCTACACACCGGCGTCGTATGTCTATGCGCAAACCGCCCGGATCATGGGCGAGATGCTCCGCCGCGGCTTCACCACTGTCCGCGACCTCTCAGGTGCCGACTTTGGCCTGGCGATGGCCCAGGAAGAAGGGCTCCTGGAGGGTCCGAAGATCCACTTCTGCGGCCACGCGCTGAGCCAGACCGGCGGCCACGGCGACATGCGCCTCCCCGGCGAAGACCATGACCCCAACGGCCGCGACTGCTGCGGAATAGGTCGCGTGGCCGACGGCGTGGATGCCGTCCGCGCGGCCGCCAGGGACGAGATCCGCAAGGGCGCCCACCACATCAAGATCATGGCATCCGGCGGGGTCTCGTCACCTACTGACCGCATCGACTCCACCCAGTACTCCATGGAGGAAATGCGTGCAGCAGTGGAAGAAGCCCAGGCCGCAAACCGCTACGTCGCCGCCCACGCCTACACTGCACGCGCCATCAACCGCGCACTGGAAGCTGGTGTCCGCTCGATCGAACACGGCAACCTGCTGGACGACGAAAGCCTGAAGCTGTTCCTCGAAAAGGACGCCTTCCTGGTTCCCACCCTGGTCACCTACTGGGCGCTCAAGGAAGAGGGCAAGGAGTTTGGGCTCACGGAAGAAATGTGGGCCAAGGTGGACTCGGTGCTCACCAGCGGCCTTGAAGCAATCGCCCGCGCCCACGAGGCCGGAGTGAAAATGGCCTTCGGTTCCGACCTCCTGGGTGGCATGCACCGCCACCAGAACGAACAGTTCAGGCTGCTGGGCAAGGTCCAGCCGGCTATCGCCGCCATCCGCGCAGCAACCACGACGGCGGCCCAGCTGCTTGAGCGCGAAGGTGAACTTGGCGTGATCGCACCTGGCGCGGACGCGGACATGCTGATCCTGGGCGCGGATCCGGTGGCCGACATCTCCGTACTTGCCGACATCTCCGAGCATTTGGAACACCTGATCCAGAACGGCCGCGTGATCTCTTAGGTCCTACGTCACCAAGACTAAAAGACCTGTCTTTACCCTCCAAAAAGCCCGATAATGTAAGTATGCTGATCAATATCGAGTCAAGGAGGAAGACACCATGACCACGAAAGTGAACAAGACAATCATGGTCAACGTTCCGATCAGTACGGCCTACAGGCAGTGGACCCAGTTCGAAGAATTCCCGCATTTCATGGGCGGAGTCGAACGGGTGACGCGGCTTGGCGACGACCGCCTGGAATGGGTCGCCGAAATCGCGGGCGTCCACCGCAAGTGGGAAGCAAAGATCGTCCAGCAGGATGTCAACCGGGCCGTGGCATGGGCCGCCGTCGAGGGCGTCAAGAACGCAGGGTGGGTGGAGTTCAAGGAAGCCGGGCCCAGCCAGACGTCCCTGCACCTGTCGTTGGAATACGAACCCCACGGCGTCCTGGAGTTCCTGGGCGACAAGCTGCACGTTATTGAAAGGCAGGCGGAGTCGGACTTGAAGAAGTTCAAGGAGTACATCGAAAAGCAGGCACCGGAAACCGCGTCTACTGCCGGGACCACCACTGCCGCTCCGGCGACCGGCACCCCGACTCCGGCGACCGCCACCGGAACCGCGGCCACCGCCGTCGGGCATGACACCAGCGCAACGGACACGACGCCGATCGTAGATCCTGTCACCCATCCCTTCGACCAGACGAACGGGTTGGCCGACGACGACGGCGACTCGGACGGAACCGCGGAAAGCGATACCCGCAGCGCCGCGGAACGTGGGGACGACGACGCAGACCGCGGTCCCGGATTCATACCGCCGCAGAGCGGATGGCTGCCGGGACAGCACTAGGTCCGCCGACGCCAAAAGCCGCCCGGGTCAACACGACCCGGGCGGCATTGTTTGTGTGGGCTACTTCTTGCCGGTGTAGACGACGGCGGGCATCGCCGGTGCCTGCATGCCCTCACCAATGAAGAAACTCGGGTGCGGCGGCTGGTTGTACGCCACGTTTTCCCGGGCCACCGCCGTGCGGTACACGGTGTCGTGCATCAGGGTCCGGAGACGGACCTCGGTGGGAGCCGTGGTGGTGTAGATCCGCAGCTCGGAGCTGTCCGTGGAGGGCCACGCGATCTCTTCGCGCCAGTCGCCCAGGATGTCAGCCTGTATGGACGGGTTCCCCTTTGTGGTGTTGTTGCTGCGGGCACCCTCAGCGGTCAGGAGCCGGTCACTGGTTTCCGTTTCCCAGTTCCACTTGGAAATGGTGGGAACGCCGCGGGACACGGTGGCGTCGTAATCGTGGTCCACGATCTCACGGAGCAGGTCGCCGTCCCACCAAGCCAGGAAGTTCGCGGCCGGGATGTTCTCCGCGATCAGCTCACCCTTTGCGGACATCAGCTGACCCACTGGCGAATCCCAGGCAGCGGAACCGCCCACGGCCCAGCCCTCGGCCCCGGCGTAACGCGGATCGATGTCACCTGCAGCGCCGCGGCCTGTGTCCTTAATGGCCGGGATGCTCCACAACACCTCGCCTGTCGCAGCGTCACGGAAAGTTGCCCCGCGATTGCCGCTGGCACCCATGTTCTCGTGGACGGCGAAGGTCTCCAAGCCGGGCCTGGACGGATCAAGGTCGCCGGTGTGGATCGCATCGCCATGGCCGAGCTTGGTGTTGTAGAGCGGCTTGCCATCGTCGTCAATGGTCATGGAACCGAAGACGAATTCGTCCTTGCCGTCCTGGTCAACGTCTGCCACAGACAAGTTGTGGTTGCCTTGACCCTTATATTCGTCACCCGCCTGATTGGAGTCGAACGTCCACCGTTTCTGGAGCTTGCCGTTGACCAGGTCGTAGGTCACCAGCACTGTGCGCGTGTAGTAACCACGGCTGAACATCATGGATGGGTGCTGGCCATCGAGGTACGCCACGGCTGCCAGGAAGCGGTCCACGCGGTTGCCGTAATTGTCGCCCCAGCTGGCCACCGACCCGCGCTCAGGCTCGTAAGCCACAGTGTCCATGATGGTCCCGGTTTCACCCTTAAAGACCGTGAGGAATTCCGGACCATTCAGGACGTAACCCGCACTGTTGCGGAAGTCGGCGTCGGCGTTTCCAATCACGGTGCCGGCCGCATCGCGGGTGCCGTCGGCCGTCTTGAACGAAACCTCCGCCTTACCGTCGCCGTCGAAGTCGTAGGCCAGAACCTGAGTGTAGTGCGCGCCGGCGCGGATGTTGCGGCCGAGGTCGATGCGCCAGAGCTTGGTGCCATCCAGCTTGTACGCATCAACGTAGACGTTGCCCGTGTAGCCGGACTGGGAGTTGTCCTTGGCGTTGGAAGGGGACCAGGTCTGGATGACTTCGTACTTACCGTCTCCGTCCAGGTCCGCCACCGTCGCGTCATTGGCCGAGTAGGTGTACGGCTTGCCATCCGGGGTAACGCCGTCGGCAGGCTTGTCCAGCTTGATGGCCAGGTAGTTCTGCGCCATTGGCGTCACGGCTTCGGTCAGCTTGTCCTGGCCCTGTCCGTTTCCGACGGTCTTGATGACATAGCTGGACTGTGCCGTGCCTGCGGGGTCCACGAACATGGTGGCGTTGCGGATGGGCTCTGGAGTGATGTTGACACCATCGCGCAGCACCTGGAAGCCGATGCTGTCCTTGTCCAGGCCCAGCATGCGCCAACTCACGGTGACACCCTGGTCCGTCAGGACGGCCACGGGCGCGCGGTCGAGGTTTTCCACTTGCCGCTTGAGTGCCGCCGGGTCCTTCGCGTCGTTGACGACGGCGGATTGGTTGCCTTGTACAGTCCGGGACGCCTCGGGTGGCGCTGCTTGGGCGAGCGGAACTCCGGTGAAGGCCAAGGCAGCTGCCGCCAGTGTCGCTGTGACCGTCAGGGGCAAGAGGGCCGGTCGTCGGGAGCTCGGGGAACATTTTGAGGGGTAAGCCATGCAACATCTCCTTTGATGCCGGGGCGCAGTGGGTCTGCACCCTCGCAGTTTGGAACGTTTCACTATTTGGACCGACAAGTCCCTCCTTTGCGAGTGACGGGGGTTTGCGGTAAGTGAAAACGCTTTCCGACATCAAGGTTTATCAGCGTTTCAACTGGGCGGTCAAGGGTGTGACAGAAAATAACTGTGAGTTTCCGTTTCTTGATGTTCACTTTTGTGCCGCCCCAACCCTCACTCACATCCCACCCCCTTCAACCCAACCCTCGCTCACATCCCACCCCCTTCAACCCAACCCCCACTCACATCCCACCCCCTTCAACCCAACCCCCACTCACATCCCACCCGGCCTCCCATGTGACGGTGGATTGCGCCCCGTTGAGCAACATTGACTCCAGTTGAGCGCGGTGACGGCGCAGCTTGGGCGCAGACACGGGCCTCCGTAGTGTCGTGCCATGCCGAAGCCCTCAGTCACTCCCCTGTCCGTCCTAGACCTCAGCCCGGTGTCCGCCGGGCAGACACCCGGCGAGGCGTTGCGCAGCGCGCTGGGCCTTGCCGCTGCTGCCGAGGCTTCCGGTTATTCGCGGTACTGGCTGGCCGAGCATCATCTCAACACTGGGGTTGCAGGCTCGGCCCCACACGTCTTGGCCGGATTGGTAGCGTCAGCCACTAAGACCATCAGGGTGGGGACTGCAGCCACCCTGCTGGGGAATTACCGGCCACTCCAAATTGCCGAGAGCATCGGGACGCTCGCCGCAGTGTTCCCCGACCGCCTGGATCTCGGTTTCGGACGCTCCGGCCCGCCAAAGTCCTCAAGCGACCCCGCTCCGGGCGTGGTGCCGCCTGTCGCCTCGACCGAGGCGACAGACCGAGTAGTGGACGGGCTGTTGATCCCTGCGGCCCGCCCGATCTTCGGCGCCGTTTTGCCGCGGAAATTCCGGCTTCAGAGTGAACTGCTGGGCCGATTCCCTGGCGACACGGACAACTTCGAAAACGACATCCAGGACATCATCGGGTTCTTCAGCGGGGAATACCGGACGCAGCACGGGGAGGAGGTCACCGCGACGCCGGCTCTGGGTGAGTCACCCCAGTTCTGGATTCACGGTTCCACCGCCGGCCCCAGTGCCCGGCTGGCCGGAAAGCTCGGGCTTCCCTTCGGCGCCAACTACCACGTGGCACCTGCCGGCGTGCTGGACTCCATCGCCGAGTACCGAGCCCATTTTGAGCCATCCGTGACTTTGCAGGAACCCCATGTGATCGTCTCAGCGGACGTACTGGTAGCCGCCGACGAACGTCAGGCACAGCGGCTCGCCCGCGGTTTTGGGCAATGGGTTCATGGAATCCGGAGCGGCCAGGGTGCTATCCCCTACCCTTCGCCGGAAGACGCATTGGAACGGGGTTTGGACGCCGAAGCCCTGGCCTTGGTCAAAGACCGATTGGACACCAGGTTCGTCGGGGATCCGCATCAGGTCAGGGAGCATCTCCTGACGCTGCAGCGTGTCACGGGCGCTCAGGAACTGCTGATCACCACCATCGCCCACGACCCCGCAGACCGGGTGAACTCCTACCAGTTGCTCGCCGAGGCCTGGGGCCTTTAGCTTTTTCGATTTCCACTCACCAACAAAGGAGCACATATGTCCATCGAAACCACAGCCACGGAAACCACAGTCCAGGAAGACGCGCAGCTGGTCACGGCTGCCGAAGCGGCCAAGCTCATTGAGCAGGGTGCCCTGCTGATCGATGTCCGCAGTGAGGGCGGTCGTGCCAGCACCGGCGCCGTCCCCGGAGCCGTAGTTGTCAACCGCGAGCACGTGGAGGAGGACTTCAACCCGGAGTCCACCCATCGCCTTCGCCAGGTGACCGGGACCGAGCAGAAGATTGTGGTTTTCTGCGGTTCCGTGAACGGCTCACGTCCGGTCGCGGAAAAGCTCAAGGTGCTGGGCTACGACCATGCCGTGCACGTCGACGGCGGTTTCCCCGCCCTGCGCGACGCCGGCGTACCCACCACCGGCCCCACCGCACCGCCGGCTGAAACTGCTTAGGCGTCCACCGACTCGGTGACTTCCGGGCGCTGGCTGCCACCCGCCGTCGTGCCTGGCGTTACCGGACCGGCTATGGCCGGTTCCGTTGCCGTCGTCGTGCTTTCCTTACTGGGAATCACGACGACGGCACTTTCGTTTGCGGGCCGCCGCACCTCGCGGAGCCAGTCCAGTCCGCCGGCCAGAAGCGCGACGCCCTGTAGGATGCAGCATCCCATCCCCCGGGTAACCGAACTCCTGGGACCTGTGACAACGGAACGTGAGGGAGCGTTGGCCCCAAACCGGTGGGACGTGCGAGAGGGACGGCCCCAAACCGGTGGGACGTGCGAGAGGGACGGCCCCAAACAGGCGGAACGTGAGAGAGCGACCGCCCCAAACAGGCGGAACGTGAGAGAGCGACCGCCCCAAACAGGCGGAACGTGAGGGAGCGTTGGCCCCAAACAGGTGGAACGTGAGCGAGGGTCAGTGGCGGAGGAGGCGGGCGCGGGCGTCGGCGTGGGCCGCGCGGAGGGCTTCGGGAGCAACCGTACGCTCCCGGTGCGCCACTTCCTGCTTCAACTGCGGGATCACGTGTTGTCCGAACTCGATGGCGTCGGGGACAAAGTCGTAACCCCGGAGTCCGAAGATCTCGAATCCGAGGTCGTGGTAGTCCAGGATCGCTTGGGTGACGGTGTCGTAGGAGCCAACCAACGCCGTCGCGCTTCCTCCCCCGCCACCTGCCGCTTTGGCGAGGGCCGTCCACAGCGCGCGGTCGTGGAGATCCCCGCGCTCGGCTGCAGCGAGGAGTCGCTGGGTGCCGGCGGCCTCGGGCTTCTGGTTGTAGTGGCGGACAGGATCAATCACCTCGCCGGCCGACCGTCGCGCCTCGAAGGTGCCCAGGATGGCGTGTGCTTTCTCCCACGCGAGCTCATCAGTTGGCCCAACAATGGGCCTGAAGGCGATTTGCCAGCGTAGGGGATGAGTGCGTCCGAGGGCAGCGGCCCGAGCAAGGATCTGCTCCTGCTGCCCGGCAGCATCCGCCAACGGCTCCCCGAAGAGCGCATAGATATCGGCCTCCGCGGCACCCACGGACCAGGCAGCCTCGGAGGATCCGCCAAAGGAAATACCCGGGCGTTTCCCCGCAAAGGGCGCCAGACCAGAAGCGAAGTCTTCAAACCGGTAGTGCTCACTGTCCCAACTGAACGAATCACCGGACCATGCCCGCCGGACGATCTGCATGTATTCCTGCGTCCGGCCGTACCGGGCATCCTTGGCAAGGAAATCACCTTCGCGGGCTTGGTCCGCCTGGCTGCCGCCGGTGATGAAGTGCACGGTCAGTCGGCCTTGGGCGATGTGGTCGAGCGTCAGGAAGGAGCGCGCCGCGAACGTCGGGTGGGAAACGTTGGGCCGGTGCGCCAGCCGCAACTGAATCCGCTCGGTATGAGCGGCGACCCACGCTGCGTGGACTGAAGGGTCTTGGGTAGTGGAGTTGTAAGCGAACAGGACGTGGTCCCAGTTGTTGTCCTCATGGATCCTCGCGATACGGGCAGCGTACTGGGGATCGAAGAAGGACGTCGTGGCTGGCGACGTCTCGGTGGAATCGTTGCCGGCACCCATGCCGAGGAATTCGATAGGCATTGTGGTTCTCCCTTAAAACGAGTTAGCGGCGGAGGATGCGCTGGGCCAGGAAGTTGCCCAGCAACTGCGCGGCCTGCACCATGACGATGATGATGAGGACGGTCACCAGGGTGACTTCCCAGTTGAACTGCTGGTAGCCGTACATGATGGCGAAGTTGCCCAAGCCACCGCCGCCGATGTACCCGGCCATGGCGGACATATCCACGATGGCGATGATCATGAACGTGTAGCCCAGGATCAGCGGCGCCAGCGACTCGGGAATCACCACGGACCACAGGATGTGCAGGCGGCTGTCACCCATGGCCCGGGCGGCTTCCACAACACCGGGATCGGATGCGACCAGGTTTTGTTCCACCACACGCCCAATGACGACGCCGGCCATGAGCGCCATGGGCAGGATCGCGGCCGTGGTGCCGATGGTGGTTCCCATGACAATCAGCGTCAGCGGGGCGATGGCCGTGATGAAGATGATGAACGGGATGGGCCGGATGATGTTGACCAGGAAGTTCAGGAAGGAGAACACGGCCTTGTTGGCGAACAGGTTGCCCGGCCGGGTGGCGTAGAGCGTGACCCCCAACGCGAGCCCGGCAAGACCGCTGAGCAGGACCGTGATGACCACCATGTAGATGGTCTGTTGGAAGGATTCGCCCAGGACGGGCAGGAGGGTTGTCCAGTCGGTCATGGCTATTCTCCGGCGTTCGCGGGGACGGGCAGGTGCGGTACGGCACTATCGGCGGCGGCTGTCTGGCGTTCGACGGCGGTGACCTCGCCCAGTTCGGCGAGGGCGGCGTCAATGGATGCGCCACTTCCGGTGAGCTCGTACGTGAGTGTGCCGAGGATCTTGTTTTGGATTTCGGTGACGCCGCCGAACACCACGCTGGAGCCGACACCGTGGCGCTCGAAGGTGGCCGCAACCAGAGGTGCGGGGGCGGCTTCGGAGATGCCGACGGACACCAGCAGCCCGGGGTGCGCAGCGGAGAGGCGGCTGACGGTGTCGGGTTCCGGCGTTCCGTGCACGGCCGTGGCCACGAAGCGCTGGGTAGAGCTGCTCTGGGGATCGGCGAAAACGGAATAGGTGGGCCCGGACTCCACCACACGGCCCGATTCCATCATCACCACGGTGTCGCAGATTTCCCGGACCACGTGCATTTCGTGGGTGATCACAACCACGGTGGTTCCGAGTTCTTTGTTGATGCGGCGGAGCAGCCGGAGTACGTCGCGGGTGGTTTCGGGATCCAGTGCGCTGGTGGCCTCGTCGGCGAGCAGGATATCCGGGGCGTTGGCGAGTGCCCGGGCGATGCCCACGCGTTGCTGCTGCCCGCCGGACAGCCGCCGGGGGTAGGAGCCTGCTTTGTCGGCGATGCCCACGAATTCGAGCAGCTCATTCACGCGGGGCTTGATCTTGTCCTTGGGCCAGCCAGCCACTTTCAACGGATATGCGACGTTTCCGTAGACGGTGCGGGACTTGAGCAGGTTGAACTGCTGGAAGATCATACCGATGCCGCTGCGGACGGTGCGCAGCCGGCTTTCGGGGAGGGACGAGATTTCCTGTCCCTTGACGAAGACCTGGCCTTCGGTGGGACGTTCCAGGCCATTGAGCAGGCGCACCAAAGTGGATTTTCCGGCTCCGGAGTACCCGACGATGCCTACCACCGTGCCCTCTTCGATGTCCAAGGTGACGCTATCAACGGCACGCACTGGTTCGGCGCGGTGGCTGCGTTTGCTTCCTTGGACAGGGAACAGCTTGCTGACTCCGCGCAGGGAAACGATCGCGCTCACCGGAGCCTCCTTCTGGGTTGTTTGAATGCCCATTCCAGCAGCGTCTTGAGGCGCTCATCGAACCCAGTGACCCCCCGTGACCTGCGGTTTCTTTCCTTAACGGCGCGCGTCGGAGTGTTGCGAAAGCGTTCGATTCCCACCGGTCACCCTGCCTAGCGTGAGGCAGGGGGAACACCCCGTACCTTTCCATTCGCATCAGACCCTTTGTACGGAGAAGCATCATGAAGAACCGCTTGTTAGTCGCCGCCGTCGGCCTCATCGCCGCTCTATCGCTCTCGGCCTGCGGAGGTGCGTCAAGCGGTTCCACGACCTCTGCGAACACCAAGGTGGTTATCGGCGTCGACGACGGCGCCGAACAACACTGGACCATCCTGAAGAACAAGCTCAAGGACCAGGGCATCGACCTTGAGGTTAAGAACTTCACCGACGGCGCCCAGATCAACACGGCAACCCAGCAGGGGCAGGTGGACATCAACCTGTTCCAGCACCTGAAGTACTTGTCGCAGTTCAACGTGAACAGCAACGGCACACTGGTCCCAGTCGGAGCTACTGCCGTCTACCCGCTGGCGTTGTACTCGGAGAAGTTCAAGTCCGTGCAGGAGCTTCCGGCCGATGCCGAGGTTGCCATCCCCAACAACCCCACCAACCAGGCGCGCGCCCTGCTCAACCTTCAGACGGCAGGCTTGCTGCAGCTCAAGGATGGCGGCAACTCGCTCTCCACGCCCGCCGAAATTACGTCAAGCAAGATCAAGGTCGTCCCGGTGGACAGCAACCAGACAGTCAATGCGCTCAAGGGCACCACTGAAGCAGCGGTTGTTAACAACACCCAGGCGCAGAAGGGCGGACTTGGCGATGACAAGATCATCTTCAAGGAAGACCTCAACTCTGAGTCCCTGGCGCCATACATCAACGGCTTCGTGGTGAAGGCTGACCGCAAGGATGATCCCACCTGGAAGAAGATTGTGGACGCCTATCACACGCCCGAAGTCGAAGCTGCGGTCACCAAGCTCAACGACGGCAACCTGCAGTTCAAGGCTGACTGGACCGCTGCCAAGCTGCAGGAAGTCCTGACCGCCGAAGAAGACGCCATCAAGAAGACCAAGTAGCCGCACAAGGGTGCCCGCCACGCGGCGGGCACCCCTCACGGCATCCAGGAACAGGCCATGAACCAGACACTCACCCGTGAACGCCAGCAGATCCATTTCTTCGCCTACCTCGTGGGCACCGGCATCCATTTGGCTTCCTGGCGGCACGAAACGGCCTTTCCCCAGGCCAGCATCGACTTTGAGCACCAGGTAAGCCTCGCCCGGACAGCCGAGGACGCGAAATTCGACGCCATCTTCCTGGGCGATTCCCTGGCGATCGATGAGACGTCCAACCCGGGCATCCTCAACCGCTTTGACCCCATTGGCCTGGTCACGGCCCTTGGGGCGGTCACCACAAACATCGGCCTCATCGCGACATCGTCCACGTCCTATGACGAGCCCTTCAATTTCGCCCGGGCTGCCCTCACCGCGGACCATATCAGCGGCGGCCGCGTCGGTTGGAACATTGTCACAACCCGAGACCTCACCAACAGCACTGCGGGCAACTTCAGCGCCGATGAACACTTCGACCACAGTCTCCGGTACCGCCGCGCTGAGGAGTTCGTTGAGGTGACCCAAGGACTCTGGAACTCCTGGGACACGGACGCCTTCCTCTATGACAAGGACAGCGGCCGATTCTTCGACCGCCACAAACTTCGCCGCCTGGACTACAAGGGCGAGTTCTTCAAGGTTGCAGGTCCGCTCAACATCGGCCCCTCCCCGCAGCGCTCTCCGTTGCTGGCCCAGGCGGGCACTTCGGTGCCAGGACAGCAGTTGGGCGCCCGGTTCGCCAACGCCCTCTTCGCCAGCCATCCCGACATTCCGCAGGCGAGGCAATACCGCGATTCCGTGAGGGCCCAAGCAAAGGCCTTCGGCCGGAATCCCGACGAAATCTACGTCTACCAAGCGATCTCGCCGATAGTCGCAGACACCCGGGACGAGGCCTTGGAACGGATCCGTGAACTGGACAGCCTCATCACGGATCAGCAGGTCCTGGATTTCCTGCAGGAGTATTTCGCAGGCCAGTTGGACTTCACAGGCCTCGGAGCGGACGCCACGGTGAACCAGTCCGGGATCCCCACCATCGCACAACCCCGGACCGATTTCCGTTCCGCCGGCGAACAGATCAGTGGGCGTGAAGACGAGGTCACGCTCAAGGACCTCTACTCAATCCTCACGGGCGACAAACGGAACCACGACTTCATCGGCACCCCGCAGCACGTGGCTGACTCCCTGGAGCGATGGCACGCTGAGGGCACAGCCGACGGCTTCAACCTCATGTTTTCGCTCCTCCCCCAGGACCTGGAGCGCTTCGCCACGGGCGTCATTCCGCTGCTCCAGGAACGCGGGCTCGCGCGCACTGAGTACGCCGGCACCACCTTGAAATCGCATCTGGGACTCGATCCGCAGCCGAAAGGACAACCATGACCACCACACCGACCGTCACAACCGGCACCCACGCGATCCGCCAAGCCCGCCCCGAAGAGTACGACGCCGTGGGGCGGCTGACGTACGAAGGCTTCGGCCATCACCTCCCTGGCGCCCGCCAACCGGACGAACAACGGCTGGAGCTTTTGCTCGACGCCTCTGCACGGGCCCGCGAAGGACTCCTGCTGGTCGCCGAGGACCTGGAAACCAAGCGACTGGTGGGCACCGCCAGCCTCCTCCCCTTTGGTTCACGCCTCAGCCGTCAGGCGGAGGAAGGCGAGGTGGAACTGCGGTTGCTGGCTGTGCACCCGGACGCGCGCAGGACAGGCCTTGGCCAGAAAATCCTGGACGAATCCGCCCGCTTGGCCGCCGCACAGTGTGCCGTGCGCGTGGTGCTGGACACCGCCGTCGACAATGTAGCGTCCCAACGCCTTTACCGACGCCTTGGCTATATTCGACGTCCCGAGCGTGAGAAGGAGCGCCCCGCGCCAAAGGTGCAGCTGGTGGTCTACACGCTGGAACTCCCGCCGGCATAAGGGAGGCCCCACCGCACATGCCCGATGGCTGCAGAGTTCGAACTTCTGCGGTCTCTGGCAATCATCAGGGGTTTTGGTTCGACATCGACCGTGGCATGGCTACCTGAAAACCGTTTCAGAAGACAAGGTCACAACCCCTGTTGCAGGATCTACGTCGAACCGGCTTAGCTTACCGGCACCCAGTTCGTCTGCCGCACGCTCGGCCAGAATCAAGGCGTTGGCCGCGCACGAAGATTGCCATGAGTGATTTTCGTAGTAACCCTGAATGACCTTTTCGGCAACGAACCTCCCACCGAGGTCAAGATCACGTTGCCTCCCGTGCCACCTTCGTGTTCTGAAGCGCCATCGTCTCTCTTGCCTCCGACTTTCCCGCACCAGGCGGACCAGCCGTGACTACCACCGCATGGCCGCCCGTTGACACATCGTCCTGAAGACGCATGTATGCCTTAGCGGTGCGCGCTATAGCTAAGTCATCGAAGTACAGGGCCAGTTCTGAAGGTGGCGTTTCCAGTGCACCACCTGGAGAAAAGAGTTGGGTAAGAGCGGAATGGACGTCGTCCCGGTCAACGGCCAATTGCCGCCCTTACCTCCTGGAACTCGGTTTCGCTGAGGAGACCCTGGGCCACGGCCACCACTATTTGGTCCCACGTCCCGGGCACACGACCTTCGTTCGGGTATGGTGCATCTTCGCCGAAGGAGTAAGCGAACGCTTTCAGATCAGCCACAAGTTTGTCGCGGGACGTGTCATAGGCGAAGGCGCGGAGGATCACTTCCTCCGGATCGGGGCTCAGGTCTCCGCCTCTGCGTTCGATGGCCTTTAGCAACCGGTGCACTTTGGCCTGGCTTGTCACAAGGATCTCGGCGATATCACGCTGATTGAAGTTCCGATTCGCGACGTTCCGAACCGCCCGAAGCTCATCAAGCAAATCGACCCGCTGTCGAGCCTGACGCTGCAGCGCCTCATGATGCATTGCAGCAAGACTGCTGTCCATGGTGAACATTCGACACCTCCTCTTCTGCTGTCAACCTACCTTCCTGATTCACCATGAATCAAGAAGGTAGGCTGCTGTAATCGTCACCGATTTCATGACGCATAGGGAGGCACCGGCAGTACCCGGAAGGCCGGGCACTCCCGCATTCCCAGGAGTAGCGTTCCAATGGAATGGTCCCCTAGGAAAAGGAACATCATGACTACCTGGCTCATCACAGGCTGCTCCACCGGACTCGGCAGGGCCCTCGCCCAAGCGGTCCTCGCAAAAGGCGATAACGCCGTCGTCACTGCCCGCAACACGGATTCGCTGCAGGACCTGGCCGCGGAATTCCCGACGACGGCCCTCGCCGTGTCGCTCGACGTCACCGATCAGTCCCAGGTGGACGCGGCGGTTCAGCAGGCAACGGAGCGTTTCGGCGGCGTGGACGTCCTGGTCAACAACGCCGGCTACGGTTACCGTGCAGCCATTGAAGAGGGCGACGATGCCGACGTCCGCACACTGTTCGACACCAACGTGTTCGGCCCCGTCGCCATGATCAAAGCTGTCCTCCCGGGCATGCGCTCCACGCGCTCGGGCGCGATCGTGAATATCTCCTCCATTGGTGCCCGGATCTGCCCGCCCGGATCGGGGTACTACTCTGCGTCCAAGGCCGCCCTGGAGGGAATCTCGGGTTCGCTGCACAAGGAACTCCAGCCGTTGGGGATCTCCGTCACGGCCGTGGAACCGGGTGGATTCCGAACCGACTTCGCCGGGCGTTCGCTCACCCAGTCGGCCGAGGCAATCGCGGACTACGCTGACACGGCCGGGAAACGCCGCAAGGAAAACGACACTGTCCACGGCACCCAGCCGGGCGATCCGGACAAGGCTGCGCAAGTGATCATCAGCGCAGTCGAAGCCGAGCAGACCCCGGCTTTCCTGTTGCTTGGAGCGGATGCCGTTTATGCCTACGACGCCGTGGAGGAAGCGATGCGCGCTGAGGTTGACCGTTGGCGCGAGCACAGTGCCAGCACCGGTTACACGGAGTAATGAGCAACGTGTAATCGGTCACACTTGGCCGGATTCGCTTGTCAATCGCGGTGCGCAACATGAACCATGAATGAGGGAATTCGTTCCCTTACAAGCTGAATCAGCAATCCTCACCGACGAGGATGCGGCCCCGGGCGAAGAGGCTTGGGGCTGATAACGGCCTGAGTGAAAGTACTGACAATGACGACACATACTGACTCCATCACGCTGAAAATCTGGGACAAGTCGGCCATCGACCACACCATCGATGCCGCCATCCAGTCCCTCTCACACCGCGCCGCCGCCGAAAACTGCGGCATCGCAGTAACCCTTAGCGGACCGAAAACCTTTACGGTCGCCTTGAGCCGCTAAGCAGCCCAAACCAAAACACAAGAGGACGACGCCGGTACTTGCCGGCGTCGTCCTCTTGCGTTTAAGTCCGTCTGGAAGTCCTGAGCAAACCTTGAGTTTTCCTTGACGCTTTGCCTGCGTATTTCTTGCGTTGGCGTTGGAACTCTAAGTGAGTCAACGCTTCAACAAACGAACGGAGGGATCACAATGCTCACGGAAATCACGGTTCGTGCAGACGCACCGGACACGGATGCCTCACCGCGCGGATCCCACCGTGCCGCCGGCGGAGTAGTAACAGTCCTGGTCCCGGCCCACAACGAATCGGCCGGAATCACCGAGACGCTGGTATCTCTGAAGAACCAAACCCGCCGCCCGGACCGCATCATCGTGGTCGCCGATAACTGCACCGATGACACCGAGACTTTGGCGCTTGCCCAGGGCGTTGAGGTCCTGCCAACCGTCGGTAACAAGGACAAGAAGGCCGGTGCCCTGAACTTCGCACTCAGCCAATTGCTTCCGGACGCCGATCCCGAAGACTTGGTGCTGGTCCAGGACGCCGACTCCCAGCTGGCCCTGGACTTCATCGAGAACGCCACCGCCAACCTGCTCAAGGACGATCTGCTCGGCGCCGTTGGTGGCGTGTTCAGCGGTGGTCCCGGCGGCGGTTTTGTGGGCCACCTGCAGCGCAACGAGTACGCCCGCTACGCAAGGGACGTCAAGCGCCTCCACGGCAAATGCCTGGTGGTGACCGGAACGGCCGCACTGTTCAGGGTCAAGACGTTGCGCGATGTGGTCGCAGCCCGTTTGGCGGGCACCTTGCCTCCCGGAAACGGCAAGGGCGGCGTCTACGACACCTCCGTCCTCACCGAAGACAACGAGCTTTCCTTCGCCCTGCTGACCCTCGGGTACCGCATCGCTTCGCCCTCCAATTGCACCCTGGTCACCGAGGTCATGCCCACCTGGCGTGAACTCTGGGCGCAACGGCTCCGCTGGAAGCGGGGCGCTGTGGAGAACTGCGTGCAGTACGGCTGGACCAAGGTAACGCGCGCTTACTGGGGCCGGCAGTTCCTGTCCATGATCGGCGTCGTAGTAACCATCGCCTACTTCGGCTCCATCATTTTTGCTTTGACCACCGGAATGGGCCTGAACCTCCAGCCATTCTGGATCGCAGTCACCGGCATCTTCGTCCTGGAACGCATCGTCACACTGCGTTTCCGCGGCTGGAGGTACATGCTGCTGGCCGCCACCATGTACGAAACCGTCATCGATATCTTCCTCCAGGCCGTTCACGCCAAGGCCTACCTGGATGCAGCCCTCAACCGCAAGAAAGTTTGGTAATCACAGATGTACAACAACCCAGCAGGACCCGCAGCAGGCGCATTCGTAGGTGCCACAGGCTCAGGAACGCTCGCCATGACAGGCGCAGGCGATCTGTTCTGGTTCGCCCTGGCTGCCTTCGCAATGCTCGCTCTGGGCCTCGCCATCAAGAGGATCGTCCCAGTCCGTGCCGAGAAGAAGGCCTAGCCGCTTCTCCCCAAAGCCCAACAGGCCCGCAGGTGTGTCGCTTTCCCCCCAGCGCGACACAACTGCGGGCCCGTTGTTTTAAGACTCAGGCCACAACCGCTGTGCTGGCGGATGTTTTGGCCGCCGTGGTGTAACCAGGGTTGGTGCCTGTGACCTTCACACTCATCGTGTCGGCCTGGTCAGCGCTCACCAGCGTGTAGGTTTTAGCCGTTGCCCCCGAAATCGCCACCCCTGACCGATACCACTGGTACGTCAGGGTGGTTCCTGAGGTCCAGGTGCCCGTATTGGCTGTCAGTGTGGAGCCCACGGTCAACGTGCCAGTGATGGTGGGAACCGGTGCCACCAGGGTGCCTGCGACAACTGTTGCCGTTGGCGCGGACTCCTTGGTTGTTGTTGCGTACCCGGCTTTGGTTCCGGTGACGCGGACAGTCAATTTGGTGCCTTGGTCTGCCGCAGCCAAGACGCGGGTTGCGTTGGTGGCGCCTGCAATCGCCACTCCATTCCTGTACCACTGATACGTCAATGCGGTGCCTGTGGTCCACGTTCCCGGCGCGGCCGTCAACGTTGAACCCACCGCTGCCGTACCGGTCACCGTGGGAGTCGGGGCTGTCAGCGGGATGCCCGGGACAAAGGAGAAATCGCGGATGGTGACGGATTCCGGGGCAACAGCTGCGGCGTTTCCACCGCCACCCCCGGTCACCCAAAGGTTGAAATGGATCTGTTCCTTGGCGGGAACCGGAACCGTGGATCCCTGGAGGACAGTCCTCTTCAGAAGCGGTCCGGTATAGCCCTCGCCCGCGAATGTCTCAAAAGTGATCTTGCCCGGTTCCCACACCATCCTGTGCGTGAGAATCGGGGCATTGGTGACATCGAAGGTGACAGTGTTGTTCCCCTGCCCCGGCGGCTTGGTGGCATCGAACCAGTAGCCGTGCCCCTGTGTTACCGGCCAGTTTTCGCCGTAAGCGGCCCCGCCACCCCATGCCGATGCTTCGCAAAGATCGATTTCCGTGTATCCGGGCTCCGCTGCGGGGTCGTACGTGAACAGGCAACCCCATACAACTTCCTTCTGCAGGGCGCTGACGTCCTTTTCCACCGTGGTGCTGTAGGTGCCATAGCCAAATCCTTCACGGGTGGACTGGAACTCCGCCCCCTTGGGAGCGGACCCGGTGGGATTGGTGATGGAGAGTTTGACGTACCCGTTGGCGTCAGGATTGCTCACATTGTTGGCGTCCCAGCTGGCGTTGTACATGGGCGCCCCACCCCAAAAACGCTTTTGCCAGTTGAATCCCTTCCACGCAAAACTGCCCACCGGCCCGGGATCATCAGCCATCGGCGTGGTATCCGCGGCACTTGAGGGGCTCATACCCGTGAACATCGATAAACCTACCGCCGCAATGACGGCCAATCCCATTGCTTTTCTTCCCCCATGTGGAAGGAGCTTCACTGACAATGCCATAGCTGTGTCCTCCTGCTGATGCGCCCAGAAATGCCTCCGGCAATTGCCCGAGGCCGCCGTGACGTTCCACCCCCGAGGAACGTGCAACTCCTCGATTATCGAATAGGAAGGGTCCTGTCGGAAGCGAAATGGGCCAGCAAACTTGTCGTTTCAACATCAATTGGATAACGGCGCAACTTCGCATCACCTCCTGCCGCTGCATTTCAGGGATGCCCCACCGCGTCACGATCACTCGTTTGCCTGCACTAACCAAGTGACAGGACACATGCCTTGTTGCAGAAAGACATGGACATTCGATCGGAGACTCATCCAATGACAAGCCGCAGCGGCACCGCTGAGCCCGGACCGGTTTTGCCCAACGCAGCCCCGGGTGAGCTGTCCTCCGCCGAAGCCAAGACACCGCACATCGGGAACACCCAAGCCCCTACATGCTGACCTCGAGCACAATAACTCCCGGGCATCCCACGAACGCACAGGACCAATCCGGGACACCCATGCTGCGGGTCCGGATCCGGAAGGAGTCCTGGAGCTCGAAGCTCGCCCGGCATCCTGTGTGGTTTGCCGGGCTGGTGGGTCTGCTTGCCCTGGTATTCCGAGTGACAGGAGTCGAGCGGGCCAACGACGTCTTCATCGACGAGGTGACATACGCCGATCTGGCCAGGCAACTTGCGGCTGGACAGGTACCTTCAACTTCCGGCTCTCCCTTTTTCCTTCATCCGCCCGGCTCCTACGCACTCAATGCCTTGGTTATCCGGATCATGGGCCTCGATGGGCATCCCATGGACCTGGCACTTCAACTGCGCTGGTTCAACGCCTTCCTGGGCGTGGCCACCGCTGTTGTCTGCTTCATGCTGGTCCGCCGTCTGGTAGGGCTGGGGCCCGCCACCGTGGCCGGCATCATCCTGGCCAGCGACCCCTTCGTGCTCCGCATGGACGGGCGTTTGATGATGGAGACGCCCACTGGCCTGGCGGTCCTGTCCGGTTGGCTCCTGGTCCTGCTGCTGCTCAAGCGGGAACGCCGACACACCAGGCTCTGGCTCGAAATAGCAGCAGGACTGGTTTTTGGTTTGGCGATCGTCATGAAAGACATGACGGCGATTTTCACGGTGGTCCCACTGCTGGCCGGTGTGCTCTGGCGGCGAACGGTTCCTCCGCTGACTGCACTGCGGATTGTGGGTTGTTCCGTGGTTCCGTACCTCATCTATCTGAGCTTGATCACCGCGGGTGGTTTGCTCCCCCAGTTCCTGGAACAAAAGTCCGTGGGTGTCCTGAGAATGGCCGGCGTGGTGCAAATGACCGGCTTCAATGCCGTCCCTGGTGTCGGCCTGCTGGATCGGCTGATGGTTCTGTTGGGGCGCTTCGGCACAAGCTACGTGCTTCTTGGACTTTCCATCGTGGCCGGCGTGCTGGCCGCCGCCTCGCCGCTGGTGGAACGACGCATCATTGGCTTGTTCTCATTAATCACCGGCCTGGTGGGCGTCTACTCCGTGTTTTTCGGTGCGGCTGAGGAGCAGTTCGGCTATTGCGTGGTGCTGGCGGCCTTGGTTTCAACGCCTGTAGCCACGGTCATGGTGGTGACGTGGCGACCCCGCCTGCGGGGTGCCGTAACCGCCGTCGTCATCCTCATGACAGGCCTGGGCCTGTTTTTGGGTGTTCAGGCAAGGTCGGTGGTTGACGACGGGCTGGTCCGTGCGCGGGCCTTCATGAACACGGAGCTGCCTGCGTCCGCGATAGTAGGGCTGACGTCCGTCACGGGTGAGTTCGCACTTTTGCCGCACGAGGGCTGGGAGGTTTTGCCGTCCTTGCAGTCACTGCATGACCGGAACGCGGAGTATGTCCTGACGCAAGGCAGGCAACTGGGCGAAGGGTACGGCTACGCATCACCTGCATTCCTGGACTGGCTAGAGAAGAATGCCCAGCCCGTCTTCACCTTCTCCGGGCCAACGTCCGGGAACACGGTGGTGTGGAAACTGGATCGCGACAAGCTGGACGCCGCTGTGGCGGGCGGAATGACGCTGCCACCGGTGACCGGGGGTTACCCATGAGGCGCGTTAGCCTCTTGACCTTCCTGGCGTTGATGATCCTGGGCTCAACTGTTGGCTGTTCGGCCGGAACCGGGCGCGTTAGCCCTGCCCCGATGGCTTTCGGCGTCCTGGGCTCCAGCTGTTCCCCGGACCGTCTGGCCGCGCTTCGGACGGTTGGAGTTACCGTAGTGGAGCTGCCACTGGCTTGGGATCGCTACGAGCCAGTGGAAGGCCGGGTGGATTCACGCTACGTCGCTGAGGTGCAGGCACGGTTGGACGCGTGCCGCCAGGCCGGAATGGGAGTGATCCTGTCACCGGGCCTTCACTATGCGCCGAACTGGGTCCGGCGGTTGACCGGCGGTGTCCTGAAGGGCAGCTCCGGAGGCGTAGCCCGCCACGGCGGAGCGGAGCTGATCTTCAGCGCTGCAACCCGGGATGCCGCCCAAAAATATCTGGCCCGCGTCGCATCGGATCTCGGGC
The DNA here is from genome assembly GCF_024608385.1 of Paenarthrobacter sp. UW852. Classification (NCBI taxonomy): domain Bacteria; kingdom Bacillati; phylum Actinomycetota; class Actinomycetes; order Micrococcales; family Micrococcaceae; genus Paenarthrobacter; species Paenarthrobacter sp. UW852. The sequence continues at coordinate 307,265 of NZ_JAMSGY010000004.1, read as the reverse complement.
TGGAGCACTTCACGGCCATAAGGGTTGGTACGGATGCCAGCGGTGAGCTGGGATATCCGGGACCCGAGGATGGCGGAAATGAACGCGAGTATTGGGCCTTTGGTGACGCTCCCCAACGCGGGATCGGACTGGCCGAAGGCGCGGCACGGTCGCCCATGCCAGGTTGGGTTCCGGGCTCCCGATCGTGGAACGGACGATTGGTAACGCCTGAGCAGGTCCGGAACTGGTGGGACTGGTACACGGGATCAGCTGTGAATGCGGTGGTGTGGCAGTTGGGCGAGTTGCGGAAGCTCGGCTACAAAGGGCTGGTTCACGTTCCGGTGGCCGGCCGCGGAGCCTTGCCTGCCGACGTGGTGGAAGCGGTGGAGGGACGCCTCGATGGCCGCGCCAACCCGGATGGCGCCTTGGAGCGCGGCCTTGACTACGTTGCCCAGTTCGCGGTTTTGGCCTCCTTGCCCGGTCTGGCTATTGACTTCACTGGTTTGGACGACGTCTCTGATGTGGTGGCGGGGGCCGCCGATCCCCCGCAGGACCGTTGCCGCCCGGATGATCAAACCAGGTTGGTCCAGGATGACGTCTCTGAATGGTCGTCCCACAGATACACCAGTGCATTGGCGAGGCGCTCCGGGCTCGGGTTGGTCGGCGAAAATCCCGGCCCTCCAGATGCGCCCTTCACTGGGGGTTCCCCGCTCTCCCACAGCCTTGCCGATCAGTTGCGGCTGGCGCCCGAGTACGCCGCGGAGTGCGGGATGAGCATGTTCCTGTTCGGTTTCGAAGAGGACCTCTTCAAGGCGAAAAACCGCGCCGGAAGCGGTGTGGGCGTAGCGGACTACGGCAGGGCGATCCAGCAGCTCCGGGCAGATGGGCGTTGATGCAGCAATCCTCTAAGGCAACGCATCCGGTAGGCTCGGTTCCTGACCTTGGACGTCCTGGATGGTTCGAAGGAAAAAATGGCAATTCGCAGCGCAGGCATACTTCTTTACCGGCAGCCTCCATCTGCTCCGTTGGAACTATGGATAGCCCACATGGGCGGCCCATTCTGGTCACGGAAAGACCAGCACGCGTGGTCCATTCCCAAGGGCGAATTCACTGACGATGAAGACGCCCTGGACGCAGCGAAACGGGAATTTCTGGAGGAAATTGGCTCCCCTCCCCCATCCGTGGACTACGAATTATTGGGGGTTTTCCGGCAGCCCTCCGGCAAACTCATCACCGCTTTCGCCGCCGAAGCCAGGGAATTTCAGCCGGACACAATTGTCAGCAACACCTTCCCCATGGAGTGGCCAAAAGGCTCAGGGGCCATCAAGGAATTCCCCGAAATTGATGACGCACGGTGGTTTGATGAAGCCACGGCCCGGACCAAGCTGGTCAAAGGGCAGCTGCCCATCGTTGATGCGTTGGTCAGTCGGCTAGCGTTAAGGGATGGCCACTGAATACAGGTACGACGTCGAGGTTCTGCACCTATTGGTGTCGCCGGCGCATGCCTACTTTGGTCGTGCCCGGGAGGGGGCTGCGGATGTCCCCACCACGGATGCCCACCACGCGGAACTGGTCACCGGCAAGGGAATTGTTGGGGACAGGTTCTTCGGCAAGGCCGCCCACATGGACGCAGCAGTCACGCTCTTCTCAGTAGAGGCGTTGGAGGCAATCGCGGACGAACTCGACGCCGGTCCTTTTGACCCGTTGCTGACGCGCCGCAATGTTGTGCTCAGGGGTGCCGAGCTGGCGCCCTTGCTCGGACACGAATTCACCCTGGAGTCCGGGGACGATGCGGTGCGGTTGAAGGCGGGCCGCCCAGCCCACCCGTGCGCATGGATGGACCAAATGTTGGCACCCGGCGCCCACAAAGCGATGCGGGGCCGCGGCGGCGTGCGATGCCAGGTCATCTCGGGTGGCCTGCTTCATCGAGGGCTGGCGGTACTGGTGAGCCCCGTCCCCTTGGACCCAGCCAAGGCCGGCGAAGCGAACGTGCTCCGCCCCTCACGCCTGCCCTAGGAATCAATCCCCCCAATCATAAGGTTGCTGTCTTTCCGGGTGTGTCCCGCATAGGGTGATCAGATGGGTACATTGAGCAGCAGGGCGCAAGGAATGGCCGGGGCCACCTTTGCCGGTCTCTTCCGGGCCATCAAGGTCGCCCGTCCGTACCGTCCCATCCATCCGAAGGGCATCCACCTGGTGGGAACGCTCACGAGGGATCCGGGGCAGCGCAGGCCCTCTGGCATCCCGTGGCTGGATGATTCAGGGACCAACCCGGTGAATGCGCGGCTTTCGCGCTCGATCGGATTGCCCGACGCCCTGCCGGACATCATTGGCCTGGCCATACGCTTCACGGAACCGGGCAAGCAGGCCGACATGTTGCTGGCTACCACCGGTCCCACAGGAATCGGCAGGTTCATCCTCCGGCTCCGACGCAACGCCGCATCCGCCGTGTTCTCCAGCATGATGCCCTACAAATCGGACTCCGGACCCGTTCTTATAGCAGCACGCACCATTGAAGGACCTGGGCAATTGCCCGTGGAACCCAGGGCGTTCCGTGCCGCTCTTGGACGTGGGCCGTGGACACTGGAGCTCCATCACGCCAGCCCGTTGGGTCCTTGGTGCCGCTTTGGGACGTTGACGCTCACCGTGGCCGATCACGGCCATGATTCGGACGAGCGTTTCGATCCCGTCCTCAACCCCCTCCCCGGCGCAGGGACGTACGACTGGACACGGCGCCTCCGCGAACCGTCCTACGCGCTGGCCCGACAACGCGGCTGATCCGCTGCCCTCAGGGCCCCTAAACTTCGGCGGCCGGTGCTGCGAACTGTGCCTCGTACAGCCTGGAGTACGCTCCCCCTGCGGCCAACAGCTCCGAGTGCGTCCCCTGTTCCACAATCTGCCCGGCCTCCATGACCAGAATGAGGTCGGCGTCCCGGATGGTGGAGAGCCGGTGCGCGATCACGAAGCTGGTCCGGTCCGAGCGAAGCGCGTTCATGGCTTTCTGCACCAACACCTCGGTCCGCGTATCAACGGAGCTGGTCGCTTCATCCAGGATCAGCACGGACGGACGGGAAAGGAAAGCACGCGCGATGGTCAGCAACTGCTTCTCACCTGCCGACACATTGCCGCCCTCGTCGTCGAGCAGGGTGTCGTAACCCTCCGGGAGCGACCGCACGAAGCGGTCGACATAGGTTGCCTGTGCGGCTTCAACAATCTCGGATTCGGAAGCTGTGGGCCGCCCGTAGGCGATGTTGTCCCGGATGGTCCCGCCAAACAGCCACGTATCCTGCAGCACCATGCCCATCCGCGAGCGCAGTTCCTGCCGTGACAGGGACGCGATGTCCACGCCGTCCAAGGTGATCCGGCCGCCGTCGAGGTCGTAGAACCGCATCATGAGGTTCACCAGCGTTGTCTTGCCGGCACCTGTGGGCCCAACGATCGCAATGCTCTGCCCCGGCTCGGCGACCAGGCTGAGGTCCGTGATCAGCGGCTTGTCCGGCGAGTAGCGGAAGGACACGTTCTCGAACACGAGCCGGCCGCGGGAGGGACCGGTTGCGCTGGCCATCGGCTCTTCGGACTCTTCCTCCTCATCGAGCAGGTTGAAGACGCGTTCGGCGGATGCGACCCCGGATTGGAGCATGTTGGCCATGGATCCGAGCTGGGCCAGCGGCATGGTGAACTGCCGCGAGTACTGGATGAACGCCTGCACATCGCCCAGTTGCATAGCGCCGGAGGCGACCTGCAGGCCTCCCACCACGGCGATACCCACATAGACGAGGTTGCCGATGAATGTCATGGCCGGCATGATCAGCCCACTCACGAACTGCGCCCCGAAGCTGGCCTGGTACAGCTCCGCGTTCTTCGCGCGGAATTTCTCCTGCACCTCGTTCTGCCGCCCGAACACCTTCACCAACGCGTGGCCGGTGTAGGTTTCCTCGATCTGGCCGTTGAGTTCGCCGGTGTTTTTCCACTGGGCCACGAACATTTTCTGGGACCGTTTGGCGATCAGCATGGTGATGCCCAGGGTCAGGGGGATGGTCACCAGGGCGATCAGTGCCAGCAGTGGCGAGAGGATGAACATCATCACCAGCACGCCCAACACGGTGAGCAGGGACGATACTACCTGGCTGATGGATTGCTGCAGGCTTTGGGAGATGTTGTCCACATCATTGGTCACCCGGCTGAGCAGCTCGCCGCGCTGGATGGAGTCGAAGTAGCGGAGCGGCAGCCGGTGGATTTTCGCTTCGATCCGCTCACGCAGCCGGTAGACGGTGCGCTGGACGACGCCGTTGAGGACGTACGCCTGCATCCAACCGAACGCTGAGGCCAGGACATACAGGGCCAGCGCCCAGAGCAGTACTGAGGACAGCGCGCCGAAGTCGATTCCGACGCCGGGAGTGAGGGTCATGGCGCTGAGCATGTCGGCTTTACTGCCCTCGCCTGAGGCGCGGAGCCTGTCGATTACCTCGGCTTTGGTGACTCCTGCGGGCAGCTGTTTGGAGACGACGCCGGCAAAGATCAGGTTAGTGCCTTCGCCAAGCAGCCGGGGCCCGATCACGGACAGCGCGACGCTGACCACGGCGAACACCAGGACCATGGTCAGCCAGAACCGCTCTGGATGGAGGGTGCCCAGCAGGCGCCGGGCGGAGGCACCGAAGTTGGATGCTTTCTCGGCCGGGACGTTCATCCCGGCGAAGGGTCCGCCGCGTCCTGGACCCATGGCGGGCCGTTGGGGTCCCCGGGTGGCCGTGCTCATGCTGCTTCCTCCGATGCCAGCTGGGACGACACGATTTCGCGGTAGGTTTCGGAGGACTCCAGCAACTCATCGTGCGTTCCCTGCCCCACGATCCTGCCGTCGTCGAGCACCAGGATCTGGTCCGCGTCGGCGATGCTGGACACGCGCTGGGCGATGATCACCAGGGTGGCTCCGTTGGTGTGCCGTTTGAGTGCCTGCCGCAGCCGGGCGTCCGTTGCGGTGTCCAGCGAGGAGAACGAATCATCAAAAATGTACAGTTCCGGCTGCTTCACCAATGCCCGCGCAATCGCGAGCCGCTGGCGCTGCCCGCCCGAGACGTTTGTGCCGCCCTGGGAGATGGCCGCGTCGAGGCCACCTTCCATTTCTTCGACGAAGTCCCGCGCCTGGGCCACGGACAGTGCCTGCCACATCTCTTCCTCGGTAGCGTCGGGTTTGCCGTATTGGAGGTTGCTGCGGACCGTTCCGGAGAACAGGTATGGCCGTTGCGGCACCAGGCCGATGTGGCCCCACAATTTGTCGGGGAGCAGGTCGCGGACGTCCACGCCATCCATTCGCACGGATCCGCTGGTGGCATCGAAAAGGCGCGGCATGAGGTTCACCAGAGTGGTTTTACCGGCACCGGTGCTGCCGATGATCGCGGTGGTCTGCCCTGCGGCGGCGGTGAAAGTGACCCCGCTCAGTACAGGTTGCTCGGCACCCGGGTAGGCGAATCCGACGTCGTGCATGGCCAGTACGCCCCGGCGGATACCGGCGGCTACCGGGTTCGACGGCGGCTGGACGCTTGAGGGGGTATCGAGCACCTCACCGATCCGGTCGGCGGAGACGGACGCCCGGGGAATCATCACTGCCATGAACGTGGCCATCATGACGGACATGAGGATCTGCATCAGGTAGCTCAGGAACGCGATCAGGGTGCCCACTTGCATGGACCCGTCCTCGATCCTGAAGGACCCGAACCAGATCACCGCCACACTGGAGACGTTCATGACCAGCATGACCACAGGGAACATGAGCGACATCAAACGGCCCGCCCGCAGCGCTACGTCAGTGACGTCGTCGTTCGCTTTACCGAAACGGGCTGTCTCCATGTCTTCGCGCACGAACGCCCGGACCACCCGAATACCGGTGAGCTGCTCGCGCAAGACCCGGTTGACGGCGTCGATCCTCACCTGCATCTTGCGGAACAGCGGCACCATCCGGGTCACGATCAGGCCGACCGCCACCAGCAGCACCGGGACGCAGACCGCAATCAGCCAGGACAGTTGCGCGTCCTGTCGCACGGCCATGATCACCCCGCCGATGCTGAGCATGGGCGCCGCGACCATCAGCGTGCAGGACATGAGGACCAGTTGCTGGATCTGCTGGACATCGTTGGTGGAGCGTGTGATCAGGGACGGCGCACCGAACCTGGTGACCTCCTGCTCGGAAAACTCGCCGACGCGGCTGAAGATCGCGTCGCGGACGTCGCGCCCCATCCCCATGGCCGCTTTCGCGCCGAAGTACACAGCCACGACGGCACACGCTATCTGCAGCAGGGTAATCAGCAGCATGAGGCCGCCCATGCGCAGGATGTAGTCGGTATCGCCGGTGGCCACACCGTTATCGATGATGTCCGCGTTGAGCGTGGGCAGGTAGAGGGAGGCGATGGACTGCGCCAGCTGGAAGACGACGACGGCAATCAACAGCCGCTGATGCGGCCGCAGGAACCGGACAAGGACCTTCCAAAGCATGAGATCTCCAAGCAGACGCTGTATGAACCGAAGGCCAGTTTACGTCTGGTTGCCGCGGGCAACTAGGGGCAATGCTGTGTCAGGGCTTGAGTCGTAGTTTTCGCGCTTTCTTGCCACTCTGCAGGTACTGGAGCTCTGTCGCATCTGCGGCACTGCGCTCCTGCGCGTGAAGCACCCCGTAGGTGAACGCCGCGTTCCCGACGTCCGACGCCGAGCCCAGTTTCAGCAGCTCTTCGCGGGCCATGGCACTGTCCTGGTGCTCGCCCAGGATCGATTGCACCTTGTGGGCTGCGTCCTCAATCCTGCTGGCGCGCTTGCCGTGCACGCTTCCTACAGCCGCGGCGGCGAAACGCAGCTTTTTGGCTGCCTTCCGGACCTCATGGAAAGCCTTGTCGCGTTGAGGCCCGACGGCGGCACCCACCGCGGCGTCATGGCGTTTGCCGAGCCGTTGGGCGGCCTTGTTGACGAGCTTGGCGGTCGTTTTGCCGGCCGGACGGCTCCCCTTGAGGATGGTGGGTGGGGCTTGGGTGAACTCCTCGAGCTGTTCCAGCAGCTTGTAGTAACGGGCACTGTCCAATCGCTCCCGGATGGCCGACAACGCCGTGTCCAACCTGACCTGCATGCGCTGGTCGAGTTCGTCATGCAGCGGACCCAGCACCAGCTTCGCCGGCAGCTCGTCCAGGGACGCGCGAAGCCGTTCGTGCAGGACCTCCGCATCCCGGTAGCGGCCCAGCGTTTCGGCCAAGGACTTCAGTTCAGATTCAAGCCCTTCCACCGCCGCGGGATCAAAGAGCTTTCGGTAGGTGTGCAGCACCGAACGAATCCGCCGGATCAGGGAGCGCATTTGATGCACGGCGTCATCCCGGTCCTGCCGGACGTGCGCGTCCTGGAGAAGCAGGTCAGCGATTTGCGACTCCAGGTACTCCAGCACCGGAGTAACGGCCGGGGCCTTGCCACTGGAAGAATGCCCAGCTGCTTTCCGGGGCGGCGGCCATGAATCGCCCAGGGCCGTGGCCAACTTGGAGGCACGCTTGCTGGGCACGGCTCCGGCGTCGGCCAGCTGTCCGGCGAGAGCCTCCAGCAATGCATCGTCTTGCCCGTCCTTCGCCGCCAGTTCGAGCTCCCACTCGCGCCAGCGGGACTCACGCGGCCCATCGATGGTTACGAGGGCACGCACCCGGTCGTCGACGAAGTCGGCAAGGCGTCCGCCGTCGTCTCCGTAGAGGGCGAAGCTGGTGCGTTCGGTATTCAGCGTGGCAACCGGCGCCAGCGGCCGACCACGGGTGTAGGCAAGGACGCGTTCCAGGAGTTCGTCGGGAATGGAATCCACGGAGCCCAGTGGGGCCTGGACTTCCGTCCTGTTGCCCGGGCTATGCGGAAGTTTGAGGTGCCAGCCGGCATCGGTACCACCGGTGCGGCGGTGCAGCGTGATCCCGCGGGCGGCCAGGGCCAGGCGGCTGGTGTCGAAGTAGACGGCCTCCAGGTGATGGACCGCGGGCTCACCGACTCTCCCGACGCCCTCGATGGACTCCAGGTCTGGGAGCGGCGTGGACTCATCGGCGTCGAATTTCCGCTCAGTCTCGATGTTGCTGGCCGTTGCCATGTACTCCGTGCTCCTCTGCCGTATCAGCTCCCGGATATGCCGCGAGGGCCGGCCCGTATCAGTGGCCGGCCCTCGTTGGAGCTATCTATTTGGTGCTGTTACCAGTGTGAACGAGTCCGCAGCGCCGCGCTAGATGTCTACCGAGCGGGGGCGGGTGGGATCCAGCGTTCCTTCGCCTGTGTCATCCACGTCGCCGCCAGACACCGTCCCACGCCAGGCACCGGTTTCGTGCCCCTGGGCCTCAATGAACTTCTTGAACTTGTCCAGGTCCGCGCCAACACGCAGGCTGTCCACCCCAAGGGCCGAACCAGCCTTTTCAGTGAGGCTTTCCGGCTCCCACACGATCTCGACCGAGACCCGGGTCCTGGCAGGTTCGAGCGACTCGAAGCTCACCGTGCCGCCGTTGCGGGGGCCGTCCACGCTGGCCCAGCTGACCAAGGTGTCCGGGACCTGTTCCACGATCTGCGCGTTGTACTCGCGCTTTACCCCGCCCACGTTGGTTGAGAAGTGGAGGCCCGTTTCGTCGATCTGCTCAACAGCGTCCACCCCGTTCATGAACTCGGGGAACGTCTCGAACTGTGTCCATTGGTTGTAGGCGACGGATACGGGGACGTCTACTTCAATTGACTTGTTTACGGTGGCCATAGGTTTTGCTCCTTCGATCGTGTCTCGGGTGCTTTATTGCGGGTGGTGCCAGTGGCACGCCAGCCGGCTGGCTGCTTAACCGGAGGCGCGCCTGCTTAAGCGCGCCAGCTGGAGTTTTTAGCCGGCGTCGAAATCTTCTTCGTCATCGTCATTCGGAGACTCCTCTTGGGGGAGGTCGTTGCCGCTGCCGTCCGGCAAGTCATCGTCGTTGCCGTCCGGCTGCAAGGACTGCTCGGCGTGCGACTGTTCTTCAGTCCCGCCGAAGCGACCAGCGCCCGGCTCCCCTGAGCTGTCCGAGTCTTCGGGGTCCAAGTGGCTGAGGTTCGGCGCACCGGTGGCGAACGTTTCGCCGTCGGGGCTGTCCTGGCTGAGTCCGGCTTCGGAGAGGTCTTCCTCCACCCGGGGCTGCGCTTGGCCGCCGCCGGCTTCCTGCTCCGCGGTGGGAGTGCCGTAGCCGCCCACTTCCTCTTCCGGTGTGGCGTTCTGCTTGTCCATGCGACCTGTCCTTTCCAAAAGCGGTGAACGTGTATATGGAACTCTTCGAACCCCTAAGGGCGTTCTATGGCATGTCCATGCCCTACTACCAAACTAATCAGCAAACTTAGCATTTGCAAACAGCGGCTACCTTGGCAATGTTGATTCGTACGCCGTGAACTCGGAGCGCAGCCTCACGCCGTCGGGACCCATCACCGCGATGTCCTCCCACAACACCAGGAACGATCCCCGATGCCGCCATCGCAGCAGTTGTGCCACGGGCCAAGGCTGAGACAAGTCCTGCCGCTCATACCCGAGGAACGACGTCGCCGTCCGGGGACTCACCACGATGCCCACCATCCGGGCACGGCTCAATAGCTGCGCCGGTGCAGCGTCCAGGGCGAACCTGACGTCCGACACCTCGCCCAACCGTCCGCCACTGCTGTCCATGACGTCCCTGCCCAGAATGTCATTCAGGATCATGCCGGCCTCCTGGAATTTTCGCGATGACCTGGTCCCGCATCCACCGCTCAACCCAGGAGGCATCGAGTGAATTGGCTCGGACTCCCAGCGAAACCACCGTATCCACGCCAGCCACCATGTCCCACGGAATCCTGATGAACCTGCTCGACGGCGGCCTGCCGCCGAAGATCCGCGTACCGAGAACCGCTCCGGTCAGCAGGGCCGTGATGTGGGGAGCCTCGGCTCCTTCGGGGATGGGTTCATCAGGTGCGGGGCCGCTCAACTCCACGTCGTCAACCGTGGTGACGGGTACGCCGTCGACGTCCAGTATTTGCCGGTCCAGCAAGTGCAGCTGGGCATCCAGCACCAAGCCGGCCGTACGCGGCGCGGGCTTGATGTCCTGAGCCGGAATCGGTTTCGCTTTTCTCATGCCCCTGCTCCCGTCGCAATCATGAGGGGGATGGCCGCCACTGAGGCCACCAGGATGATGACCAAGTAAACGAAGGCCACAATGTTCACAGCCCGGCCGTTGACGTGCTTGCCCATGTACTGGGGATCGTTCGCCACGATCAGGATGGGCAGGTAGGTCAGCGGCAGCGCTATCGCCGAAAACACCACGGAATATTCGGTGACCAGGATAGGGTCCACACCGGTGGCCAGGACAGCGACACCCGCCAGCAGGACCACGATCATGGCCACGTGGAAGCGGGCCGCCTCCGCCGGCCGCCGGAACTTACCCCAGGACCAACCGAAGAATTGGGCCAGCGTGTACCCGCTGGACAGGGTCGTTTCCAGCGCAGCACCGAACGTCGCGGCGACAACGCCGAGGATCAGGACAGCCAACGCCAGTTGCCCGCCCGCCTGGATGACTGGCAGCGCGACCTGCGACAGCGTCGTCACGCTGATGCCGGCCGGCAGGAGGACGACGGCGGCGCACGCCGCGATGGCGAGGGACAGGAAACCTCCCAGCGGGAAGCCCAACAGGACGTTGATCCGTGATTGCACCAGGTCCTTGACCTTCCAGCGTTCCTCCACGGCACCGGAGGAGAAGAAGAACACTTCGTAGGGCGTCATGGCCGCCCCAAACAGGGCGATCGCGTAGTACCAGTACACGCCGGAACCCTCCTCCGAGGGGATTGAGGGGTTCAGCGCCTGGGAGGCGAGCGAACCCCAGTCCGGCTTGAGGAGGAAGAGCGCTACGGCGAAGACCACCAGGGACAGGCCTACAAGCCCTGTCACATTTTCCATGATGCTGAACTTCACCCGCCATATCACCAGCCATACCGCGATCAGGGCGAACGGAACCCACAGCATGTAGGAAACGCCGCTGGCCAGCTGGAGGGCCAGGGCAATTCCGCCGATCTCCGCAGTGACAGTCATGAGGTTGATCAGGAAGGATGCGGTGAGATTGGCAAGGCCCGCCCGCGGTCCCATGCGTTCCCGGATCACTTCAAAGGTGGCCCGCCCAGAGACGGCGGCGACCCGTCCGGACATATTGGCGAACAGGCAGATACCCACCACACCCACAAGAACAACCCATGCGAGTGAGAGGCCGAATCGGGAGCCAACGACGGCGTTGGTCACAAGGTCCCCGATGTCGACAAAGCCCCCGATCGCTGTCAGGATGCCGAGTGCAACACCGAGGAGCCGTTTCACTGGATGCCGGCCTTGGTCATGAGGGCGTCAAGTTGTTCAGTGGCCGTTCGGAGTTCACCCTGGACCGCCGGGAGCTGGACACTTCCTGCGAGGTCCGTTCCGCCGTCAGGTGTTGATGTGGGTGCGGCTAGGGCGTCCCTGGCGTGGAGGAGAGACCGTGAAATGGCGGAGAAGCAGGCCAGCATGCTGTCCCGCAGCGACTGTTCATCCTGCGTTTTCGCGCCGAAATGTTCCAGCTGATCGGTGGCCGATTGCATGCCCTTGAGCATGTCGTCCGCAGTGGTAGTCGCCGCTGCCGCCGTCGCGCGTTCCTGGAGCCTGAGGTCCACCGCCAGGGAAGCGGCGCGAACAGCGGAGGCGGCTTCCTTGGCAGGGCCTTTAAGGGAGTCCGCTGAAGGGCTTTGGGCGCACCCGGAAAGCAGTCCGCCCACGAAGACCAAGGCGGCCAGGGTTGCTGCCAGAAGCTTCCAGCTTCGGGTCATGACGGCTTCGGAATCTCACACCCGCCTTGGGGATTCAGGCCGGTGTAATTCAGTGGACCCGCGACGATGTTGAGCGCAATGGTTGCAAACTGCGAGCATTGCGCGGGCGGGTCGCTGTAGTAACCCCGCTGGCCGGCAGCCACCGCTCCAATAACCAGCCACACCACTACCAGAAGCCCGATGATTGAACCGAACCGCATATCAACCTCAATCGCTGAGTTGGCTGCACCCCGCCGCAGTCACTGATTACGAGTGCGGCCGCAGCCGGAATTTCTTCCGCCCGCGGCCGCAAAAGCCCACTGTCAGTCCGTGGGATTGGTTTCGGTGGTCAAACCGCGATTATCCGCGGTTTTCTCATCCTTTTCCTCTGCCGGTCCCGGCGGATTTGCTGATTCGCTGGGTCCGGCATCAACGGCATCCTCTGGAGCTTCCTCGGGACCGTCGCTGACCGGCACCTGCCCACCGGTTCCGGGCACGTCCGGGTCCCTGGGAAGGGGGCGCCCGGGCGTAGTTGTTCCGTCGCGAACCTGGGCGTAGCCGGCAACTTCGCTTGGATCAGTTGTCATACGCGAGACCGGCCCCGGCCCAGCACCCATCCAATGAGGGCCAGTACCAGCAGGATAATTCCTACCCACAGCAGGAAACTGAGGGCTTGGTTAAATCCACCGACGAGAAGCAAGATGATCGCAATTACGCCAGCGATTATCAGGAGTGTGTTCATTGAGCTACGCATCCCTTCAATAAATGTTTGTCTATTCAGGAAGGCGTCCGCTGGTACCCCCGGAGGAGCGCCACCCATGCCAACGGGCACCGATCGGAGAAATTCATCTCCTTATCGCTTACGTACCCTCCCGGAAAAGAGTTCAAACGAACAATTGCCCGGCAGAAGCACGTTCACAGCATCATGATAGGCGTGCAATGACTTCCAGCGCAGTAGTTGGTCAGGAAACTTAGTAACCTTTTGATGAAGAAGCTCCCAGAGCACGACTGATCTCCCGGGCGGTTCCTGCTGCAGCCTCGCCGTACTCCTGGTACTTGGTGGGAACAATCCTGCTTGAGGGCCCCGAAATGGAGATCGATCCCGCCGCCACGCCGCCGGGCCCCAGAAGCGGAACACCGATCGAGGTGATGCCAGTGCTGAGCCCCTGCTCGTTGATGGAATACCCTCGGGCCCGCGTGTCTCCGATCATCGCCCGGAGCTTGGCCGGGTCCACGACCGTTTGCGGTGTCAGTGCTTCAAGCGGACCAGCCAGGTATTCCTCGACGAAAGCTTCATCGGCGGCTGACAGGTACGCCATGCCGGTCGAGGAGGCGTGCATGGGCAGACGCGAGCCCAGCGGCAGGAAAGCCCGGAGGACGTGCGGCGTGTCCAGGCGCTCGATGATGAGCATATAGCGGCGGTCCGGCACCGCCAGGTGGACTGTTTCGGTGGTGTCCAGTTGCAGCGCGTTGAGTGGGCCCATGGCGGCGTCGCGGATGACAGATCCGCTGCTTCCACGGCTGGCAACAGCGAACGCGTGATTGGTCAGGACCCATTTGCCGGCCTGGGCTTCGGACTGCGAAACCCAGCCCAGCTCCCCCAGTGTCCTCAGAACCCGGAGAACCGTGGCCTTGGGAACATCCACTTCCCGGCTGAGTTCGGACAAACCCGCCGGCTGGTTGTCGGAGACCGCTTCAAGCACCCGGATTGCCGTGACCACACTCTGCGTACTCATCCACTCTCCCGCTTGACGGCCTTTTCCCTGTCCTCTACATTACAGGCGACTTCCCAAAATGAACCGTTGGTTCATCCAGTGAACCGAAGAAGTTTGATTGGAGAACGGGCTATGGAATTACAAATTGCGGCTCTCGCCATCTTTGTGGGCGTGTTCGTCCTGGCTACCCTGCGCAAAGTGCACATCGGAGTGCTCATGTTCGCAGCGGCAGCAGGCGTCGGCGTGTGGATGGCGGGGATGACCATCGACAAGGTAGTAGCGGGATTCCCCATCGGAATCCTGGTCCTGCTGGTAGGCGTCACCTATTTCTTCGCGATCGCCCAAGCGAACGGGACCATCGACGTGATCATTGAGCGGGCCATTGCCAAAGTCGGTGACCGGGCATTCTTCCTGCCGCTGGCCTTCTTCGCGCTGACCATAGGCATTTCGGCCATGGGTTCGCCCTTGGCCGGACTGGTCATGGCGCCCATTGGGATGCCGCTGGCCAAACGGTACGGCATCGACCGCATGCTCATGGGGATCGCCATCGGCTCGGGCCTCAGCGCTGGAGGATTCGCCCCCACCAGTTTGTTCGGCATCGTTACCTATGGCACGGCGCGGGCAGCGGGGATCGACCTCGATCCGTTGGTTCTCTTCACCGTGGCACTTGGCACCAACCTGGCTCTCGTAGCTGCCGCCTACGTCCTCTTCGGCGGCTTCAAGCTGCTCAACACCCGCACCACGGACGGTTTTGGCACAGCCGTGCCACGCTTCAGCAAAGAACGCCCGACGCCGTCACACCCCTTTGAGCGCGACGGCAACATCGCGCGGGGCAAGCAAGCGGCGCAACAAACCATCCAGGTCCTGGATGGACCGCGCACGGAGGCACCGGCGTCGGGCCCTCAACTCAACCGCAACCAGGTCATCACAGTGCTCTGCATGGCGGGTTTGGTCCTCACCGTCATCCTGATGTCCGCGCTCGGCGCCAGCCCGGACATCGGCGTTCTGTGTTTCGCTTTCGCCTCGGTCCTCACCTTGTGCGATCCGCAATCCGGCAAGTCGGCCGTGGCCAAGATCGACTGGTCCACGGTCCTGCTGGTGGGCGGGATCATCACGTTCGTCGGAGTGCTTCAGACCATGGGAGCGGTTACCCTGCTCGGCGAAGCAGCCGGCGCCGTCGGAACCCCGCTCCTGGCCGCGCTGGTGATCTGCGCGATCGGCGGGCTCGTGTCCGCGTTCGCTTCCACCACCGGCATGCTCGCGGCCCTTGTGCCGCTTGCCTTGCCACTGGTGGCCTCCGGTGACATCGCCGGGTGGGCGGTCATCGCGGCGCTGGGTGTGTGTTCATCCATCGTGGACGTTTCACCGTTCTCCACTGTCGGCGCCACGTTCGTAGCCACAGTCGACGCCGACGAACGTCCCCGCATCACCACCCTCCTCACCCGGTGGGGCCTGTCCATGGTGGTGGTCGGCCCGCTCCTTCTGGTGGGTGCCCTGGTGTTGCCCTCCAGCCTCTGAATCCGCTCCAACGTTAGGTACACAACCATGCTCAAACCACTCCGCGGGATCACCGTGATCGACCTCAGCCGGGCACTCGCCGGGCCCTATTGCACGGCACTCCTGGCTGACATGGGCGCCAGGATCATCAAGGTGGAAAGCGTCAACGGCGGTGACACCGCCCGGCAATGGCCGCCATTCCAGGACGGCCACAGCCTCTATTTCGACTCCGTCAATCGCAACAAGGCATCTGTGTGCCTGGACTTCTATTCTGCCGAGGGTCGCGACATCCTCGCCGGCTTGATCGCCGATGCCGATGTCCTGGTGGAGAACTTCAAACCCGGGACCCTGGACAAGATGGGCTTCACTGCCGCGCGACTCGAGGAACTCAACCCGGACCTCGTGCTGGGGTCCGTCAGCGGGTTCGGGAACACCGGGCCCCTCAAGGACGACGCGGGGCTGGACCAGGTCATCCAGGGAATGTCGGGGCTGATGTCCGTCACAGGGCCCGGTCCCGGGGAACCATATCGTGTGGGTCTTCCGATCGTGGACATCACTTCCGGGATGGTTTGTGCGTTCGGCATCGTCTCCGCGCTGCTCGGCGCCCGGAACGGCGAACGGCCCGGCCGGGTGTCCACCTCACTGCTGGAAACCGCACTGAACCTGTCCGCGTTCCAAGGACAGAAAGCCCTAAGCCTCGGCGAAGCAGCCACCCCGCAAGGTAACAACCACCCCGTCATCGCGCCTTACGGCACGTTTGCCACCGCCACGGAATCCATCAACATCGCCGTGGGAAGCGACAAGCAATGGCGGGCGTTCTGCATGCTGATCGGCGTTCCCTCCGCGCTGGAGGATCCCCGGTTCGCCACCGGAGCGGATCGTTCGGCCAACCGCGATCAGCTGACAGAACTCATTGAGTCCTCGCTTGCCACCAGGCCCGCTTCCGAGTGGGTTCCGCTGATCAGCCAAGCCGGTATCCCTTGCGGGCCCATCTTCAACTACACGCAGGCGCTGGCTACTGAGCAAGTGGCCGCGTTGAAGCTCGTTCAGCGCCGCCAGCGACGGGACGGTTCCGAACTCCCCCTCCTGCGCGGGCCGCTGAGCCTGGACGGCGAGGCGAGCGAAATCCATACGCCGCCGCCGCTTCTTGGCGAGCACACAGCGGAGGTTCTGTTGGAACGTGGAATGACGCACGACGACGTGTCCCGGCTTGAGCGAGAAGGTCGCGTTGTGTGCGGGCCGGCATTCCGGACTTCCGCGGACGCGGGAGCACGCTCATGAGCATCGCTTCCGAGGTGCGCACCGGCCGCCTTTCCGTTTCAGTTGCCGGCGGTGTGGCGACAGTGGAGATCTCCAACCTTGCCCAACGCAACGCCCTGACCAAAGCCATGTGCCTGGAGTTCCAGGAACTCATGCCCCGTTTGGACGCCGATCCTGATGTTTCAGTAGTGGTGTTGCGCGGTGCCGGGGACACGTTTTGCGCCGGTGCGTCCATCAGCGAACTCTCCTCCGTCCTCACCGACCCACAACCCGATGGCTCCACGGTGGACCATCTCAGCCGGGCCGATTCCGCCATTGCTTCCGTAGCGAAGCCGACAGCGGCCTTGGTGGACGGCGCGTGCATGGGTGGCGGCTGGCAGATTGCAGCAGCGTGCGACTTCGTCATCGCCAACGAACGCGCCGTCATTGGGCTGACCCCGGCGAAGATCGGCATCATCTATCCCCGTCCCGGCTTGGAACGGTTGGTGCGGCTGGTGGGTCACGCCAACGCAAAGTACATCCTCCTCACGGGACGGACGTTCAGCGCTACTGAAGCCAAGGCGCTTGGCCTGGTGGCCGACGTCGTTCCCTCGGAGTCCTTTGAAGAGAAGTGCGCAGCACTGATCAACACGCTGCGCAGCCGGTCCCGTTTCTCCATGCACGCGATGAAGCGGCTGGTGGATTGTGAGGGGTCAGCGGGTGAACCGGTGGTGGACCAGGAATGGGCCGATGCCTGGGCTGCGATGCCTGCCAGCCCGGACATGGAGATCGGCATCAGCGCTTTTCTGAACCGCAAGCAACCCCGGTTCCAGTGGCGGCCCATGGGGTGATCTGCGCCGCATCGCGGGACAATCCCTCCCCTCGTTTCGTTGGACAGGAAACGAGGGGAGGCCTCATGCTCATTGTTCTGACGGGAATTGACGGTTCAGGAAAGACGACGGCGGCCCGCGCCTTGGTCGACTCGGCCCGCGCCGCCGGACGCGACGCCGTGCTACTCAGCAACCACGCCGGCCGCAGGCATTTGTCGCTTCTTTCCGAAAGATTCGGCTGGCATCTGCAGCCTTGGTTTGCCGATTTTGTTGAGACCTTCATTCGAGTTTTCAACGTGCTGGTAAATCACGCCCGCGCCTCGTCTGCCGCTCGAAAGTTCGACGGGCTGGTGGTGATGGACCGCCACCTCCACTGCCAACTCGCGTTGCGCCAGGCCAACGGATTGGGTCGCGGCCGTTTGATTCCGTGGCTGCTGGGGAAGCTTCCCGCTCCGGACCTCATGTTCCACTTCGACGTCGATCCGCGGGTTGCCCACGAGCGGGTCCTGGCGCGCGGCACCGACAAGGAATCCCTCGCCGACCTGGAGGCTTTCCGGGCGGCATACCGATCGCTCTCGGAATTCAATGACTTCGTAGTGGTGGACGCGAACGGTATGCCCGAGGACGCACTGGTCCAGGTCACCCGGGCGATGGCCGCAGTCGAGCCGGCTTGGCTATCATGATTCCCGCGGGCGCATCAGGGGTGGATTGAGAACCGCGCGGGTGGGTTGGCCCGCCGTCGGGCGCGCCGCGGGGGCGAGCCGGAAAAGCGCAGCCGGCCTGCCGGCGTCGCCCGCTGTCATTCGGCCGGTTTCCTCGAGGAATCCGGGCGTCCCTGTCGCCTTCCGGTGAAAATTCCGCGGGTCCAGGCGAGTGCCCCAGACCGCCTCATAGACGGCGCGAAGCTGTGCGATGGTGAACTCCTCGCCGCAGAAGGCCGCCCCGAGGGGTGAATATTCCAGCTTGGACTTGGCCCGCTCCAACGCGTCGTTGAGGATTTGCGCATGGTCGAACGCCAGCTCAAGCGTGCCATCCTGGATTTCCCGAACCGGGTACCAAGCCGCTTTCTCGGCGTCGCTGCCTGCCGCCAATACGGGAAAGTCCGGCGCCAGCAGCAGATGTGCGACCGTCAGGATATCGCCACGCGGATCGCGGCCTTTCGGCCCATAGCTCCCCAATTGTTCGAGGTGCCCGGGCAGACGCTCGACGCCGGTCTCCTCCGCGAGCTCCCGGGCCGCCGCTTCCAGCAAGTCCTCCCCCGCCAGAACGAAGCCACCGGGAAGCGCCAGTTTGCCACGAAATGGCTCGATGAGTCGGGTGATCAGCAGGGCGTTCAGCACGCCATCGCGCACGGTGAGGGCGACGACGTCGACGGTCACCGGGAAGCGCTGGGGCGCCGGGTGGGATTCAGGCATGCATCAATCGTAGGTAATTATCGTCATGTTGACAATAATGCTGTGCCGGCCCTACAGTCGAGTTATCGTCAAATTGACGAGAAGAAATGAAGGAGCAAACATCATGGCAACCATCAAGCGCTACCCCTGGATCAGCCACTTCCTCGGCAGCCCCACCGGCTACGTCGTGCACCTGCAGACGGGTGCAGTCAAGCACCAAGGAGTGGGCCAGGCGTTCTTCTTCCGGCCCGCCAACTCAGTACTCAGCGAGGTGCCCGTGGACGACCAGGAGCTCCCCACTCTTTTCCACGCCATCACCCGCGACCACCAGGACGTCAGTGTCCAGGCGAATGTGACCTACCGCTTCATCGACCCCGTGGCTGTTTCCACCCGCCTGGACTTTGGCTTGCAGACCGCCGGCAAGGCGCCGGCCACCGGACGCGAGCAAGTGTCCACCATCATCGGCCAGCTCTGCCAAAGCCACGCGATCGACCAGATCGCCACCACAACGCTCGCCGAAGCGCTTGAACGCGGAGTCAGCCAACTCCGACTGGTGCTCACCGACGCATTGCGGGCCGATGCACGTCTCCAGTCCACCGGTATTGAGATCCTCGGTGTCCAGGTCCTCGCCGTTCGCCCCGAGTCCGATGTGGAGCGCGCCTTGCAGACCCCGGTGCGCGAACAACTCCAGGCCGAAGCGGACCGGGCGGTTTACGAAAGGCGAGCGGTCGCCGTCGAACGTGAACGCACCATTTCCGAGAACGAGATGGCCAGCCAGATCGAACTGGCCGTCCGCCGCGAGAACCTCGTGGCCCAAGAGGGCGCCAACGCACGCCGTGCCGCCGAGGAAAAAGCCGCCGCAGGGCTCATCGAAGCCCAGGCATCAGCGGAGCGAAATGGCATCGGCGCGGCTGCGGAAGCAAACCAGATCCGCCTGGTTGGCGAAGCTGCCGCGGCCCGTGAATCCGCCACAATGGAGGTGTACCGCGGCATGGAACAAGCCACCCTGCTGGCCCTCGCGCTCAAGGACGCCGCCGGCAGCCTCCCGAACATCGGGAATCTCACCATCACCCCGGACCTGCTCAGCGGAGCACTCGCCGGGCTGTTCAAGGAACCCGCAGCCACCTCCGAAATCACCAAGTAAGGACCCACCATGGCAACCCCGCGCATCGTCATTGTCCACCGGAGGACGGAGCTCCAGGAACTGCTGGACCGGCACGCCACCCGCGGCCAGGCCGAGTTCTTCCTCAGCACCCGGGGCCGCAGCATCCAGGACGTGCAGGACCGGCACGACCGTCTAGCCAACGCCCTGGCAACTATCAGGGCTTCCGTACCGTCGGATTGGCGCCAAGCCGAAGTGGAACGCGCCGACCTCAGCCGCTTTCTGCTGACCGCCGAGGACATCATCGCCGTGGTGGGGCAGGACGGATTGGTGGCGAACGTGGCCAAATACCTGAATGGCCAGCCGGTCATCGGCGTCGATCCCGAACCCGGCGCCAACCCCGGCGTCCTGGTCCGCCACACACCGGCGGCCGCCGCCGCGCTGCTGGGCACCGGGAACGTTGAGCGGCTGCGCTGCCAGGACCTCACCACCGTGACAGCAATGCTCGACGACGGTCAGCAGCTTTCGGCGCTCAACGAGGTTTTCGTCGGGCACGCCTCGCATCAATCAGCGAAATACACCCTCTCTGTACCCAGTTTCACCCAAGCAGGAGGACAGACGGAGCGGCAGTCGTCGTCGGGCCTTATTGTCTCCACCGGCACGGGCGCCACGGGCTGGTGCGCATCGATCGCTTTGGAGCGCGGCGGACGTGCCTTGCCGGCGCCCACTGATCCACGGCTTGCCTGGTTCGTGCGGGAAGCGTGGCCGTCCCCGGTTACGGGTGCTTCGCTCACCGAAGGGGTACTGGAAGCCGGCGAGGTCCTCCGGATCACCGTGGCATCCGACCAGTTGGTGGTGTTCGGGGACGGGATGGAAGACGACCGGTTGACGGCGTCCTGGGGGCAGGAGATCACGGTTCAGCTGGGACAGCGGCCGCTGCGGCTGGTTGTTTGAGCAGCAGCGTTGTCTCAAAGGTTTGGGGCGACCAGGCGGCACAGGATCCTGGCAGCACAAGCGGGCGATTTTCCACTGATCGTCGCAACAGGAGTGCTGTGAACTTTCATGGTCCACGGGCCGCGTGAAGATCCCCCGCTACTTGCAAGGCGGACGTGTAGCGTTTAGGGCAGTTTTGCGGGCGGGTCTTACGGAAATCGGGAAGCCCTGAACGCAGGGAGTGCCGACGCGCGCCGAGTGAGCCTGAACGGCGGCCGGTGGAGGACCGGCTTACGGACACGACCAAATGCGCCTTTTCCTTGGACGACTGATGTATTTTCAGCCAAGGATCGACACCCGAGACTCTCATCAGGCGACCAGAGGATTGAGACGCCATGCGTATGCCAGCACCAAACGACCTCGCCCAAGCGCCGCTATGGGAGATCTACATCATCGCCCAGACTGTGGCGGCCATGCGCGGTCTGATCCCGAAACATGCCCTCGCGGTCGGTGTGGAGATCCACGGCGTCAAGGTCAAGCTGCGGTTCCAGCTCTCGAAGGTCACTGAAGAAGACAAAACTGATATGGACGACATCCTTAGCGAGATGGAGGCCTACGTCGGTCAAGACGTGGAAGTTGAGTCCGCCTACGAGATTCGAAAGGAACGTCGAGTCCTACCGGATGGAACAGACAACCTGTATTCAGTTTTCATCTCCCGGATTGACGAGACACCGTGTGAGTGACCCACAATGTCGCCTTCGGGAGCTGCGCCTATCTGGGCCGACTCAGCTCATCGGCAGAACATATTCGGCTGCCCGCTAGCCGATCCCTTAACGGGCAGTCGTGCGGGAGCTCCTGCTACCGCGCGTAGTCCGATAGCATAGCTCCCAACTAGCCGGCGATGGCGTTGGACTGGCTATCAAGAATCTCCGGAAGGCAGCGCTCAACGATGGTTGGAAAACCTGCACGCCCTGGGTGGTGGCGCCGCGGTGAGTTGAAACCCCGTTTGCTTTTGCTAGGCGTCATCCTGGGGGTGGCTGGATCGGCCGTCTATTTCTTCAGTTTGGGGTGGGGTAGGCCAATAAGGCTTGGGGAGCTCCTATGGGCTCTGTTCGCCTTGTTCTTCATCACGCTAGCCACAGCAGCTCTCGGACTTCTCGTTGCCGGAATCGTCGATGTCTTTGAGCGCTTAGTGCCAGAATCGTCATCCCGATCGAGGCGTGCGATGTTCACAGGTGTTGCAGCCCTGATATCTACATCCGTCGCGACCTTTACCTTCTTCAGTGTTCTTCCCTTGGTACTGCATGCGGATCGCTGGGTGACGGCTGCTGCCACCGGAATTCTCGGAGGCGCCGCATTTGCCGCGCTTTCCTACTGGCACTCCGAAGAGGCATGACCGCTGAAACAGCGCCCGGTTAAGGATCGCCATCCGGGCGGATCGCCTGCGGGGAAGAACAGGATCGGGTAGAAACTGTCACAATCACCTTCCCGACCAAACCGGTACGGTGGTGTGAAAGCACCTTGAGGTGGATTGGAATGAGATGGGGAAGCAGCCGGAATTCAAGGGAGGGCTCGCTCTCCCCGGAAAGTTCAGGGCAGGCACGCCTTGGATCCTTCTCGTGCCGACAAAGGAGCAGCTGGAGTTCCGGGCGCGGCATGGGTTAGGCAGGTTCTTCGGCCCATGGAGACAGGAACGGGATGACGTCCGTCTGGTTTACCGGACGATGAGGGGTCTAGATACTTTTCACGGTCTGGGATTCCTGCGGCGGGACGGAACCTGGTGGACATTCTCGACCTATCACCCCAACGAGGTACTGGATTGTCTTGAGCAGCTTGGCTACCCGATGGATCCCAGAACGCGTCAAGGGCAAGGCCGATTCTTTGCCAGGTGAGTCGCCCCCAATTACGCCCGGTAATGGATCGGCTTACGGGCGCGTTCGGCACGAACAACCTGGCCCTTAAAGCCCTGGGGGTCTTTGGGACTCCGGAGGCCCAAACTGTTGCCTCTACTCCGCTGCGCCACGTTTTGCGCTTCTAAGATCGTGGTTCCAGCCGTTCCGCCGTAGTCTTTGCGTTCTTGACTATCTGCAGGAACTCGTCCCGGGAAAGGTACGGTTCACCAGAACGCCGGATGACGCGCCCTAGATAAGGGTCCCGCTGTTCCAATTTTCTATTCCCGAATCTTTGCGTTGTATAGCCAGCTTGCTGCTCAGCTCGTTCCCGCCTTCCAACGCTACCGATGAGAACGATTAGCGGCAGCAACGTTAGACCGATTGCAACCATCAAAAGCGTCGTAAACCAAGACTGGGGTGCACCCGACACGCTGCACACAAACGTTATCGCGAGCACGGCCAGCGCTGCCGTTGTGCTTCGATATCGCCACAATAGAAGCTCGTAGGCCGTCACGCCAGACAGGAGCTGACGCTCTGGAAAATCGCTTACCAAGTTAGTGCTCCGTATCCATTTCCGAGGACGCTGCTGAGCGCCGCAGTGGTCATGGGGTCTGGGCGGTCACCGAAACTTGCCCAAGCCACAATTACTGCAACCACGATAATCACCAGCACTAGAGCAGCGATACGAGTTCCGCGAGGCTTCATACACGCAGACTAACCGGCATCGGACCCTATCGGGCGTGTCCGTTGGGCCACCGGCTTACGGGCACGGAATTTGACAATGGTCCCTTGACTCGGACCGCCGAGTCACCCAAAGGAACCCTGCTACTCCGAGAGGTCCTCTCCTTCGGCTTCATATTGCTGCGCAAGGGTCTCCCCTCGCGGTGCTAGACGCAGCCAAAAGCCTTCACCCATTGGTCGCCACTCTAGAGCGTCGAGTGCCATCTCCGACCGGATAACCCATGTTTCTGACGGGGGCGCCCAATCCTCAAACCCCGTCTCCCCGAGCTCTCCAGGCACCAGGAGTCCCTCCGAGTAAACGGAATGGAGAACCTCCAGAATTACCTGCTTCGTATCTGGGGCAATTGTGCCGCTAGTTCCCCACCACACGACGTTATGCAAGGAAACCCAATCGGCTAAACCTGATACGAGTAGCTTACGGATGACTTCGTCTTTGCTCGTCACTTCACTCATGGCGGACGCTCTACCTGTGACTCGGTAGTTGTGTTCGTCCAGTCTCGTAATGAAGGACGCTGTTGTTTTGCAGCGTGAACAGTTTGTCGGCGACGTCCTGGGACAAGGGTTCGCTGCAGGATATGGCCAAGAACCGCGGTGACATGACATCGACGATGCACCCGAGCCTGGCAAGATCAGTGGCCAACGGCTGCCAGGAATTGGGCTCATCCGAGTTCAGCAGGGCTCTGAAAGTGAAGTTAAGAGCGTCGTGGTTCAAGCCCGTGGCAACGAGGGCATTCTCTTCTGATCGCATCACGTTTACCCGGTCGCCAAAGTTGATGTTGTAGAGATAGGCAGGCACCGCGAGAACAGTCGCAGTACCGTCTGTTTCGACGCGTCCGCGCAATCCTTCCCACATTTGCTCAGCGCCTGGTTCCGGGGGTAGCGCAAACCATATCGTCTCTGGTGCTTCTAAGGCTTCGGGAAGAGGCTGCAGCGAGCCGTCAAGCCAGTGTGCCACCACGCTGGGGTGTTGCCGATAATCAGTCACCAGCTGAGACTACCGAACGAAGGTCTGCAAGAAGTCCTGTCGCGTTGATGCGTAGCTGGAAGGCGTCCGCTCAAGGATCCCCTATCGAACGCAGAAGCGTGTCCGTTGGGCCACCGGCTTACGGGCGGAGCTGAGACGATGGTGACCTTAGGCGGAGATCCGTCAGAATTTTCCGGTAGATTCTGCATTGCGGCTTATGTTGCCGCCCAAGCAGAGGTTGATATGGGAATTTTTCGGCGCAAGGGCAATCCGGCCCCAGCACATCCGATTAGCGCTTTCTGGGAATGGTGGGCCGCTGAGGGAAGAGACCGCTTCGGCACCGCCGTGCAGACCGGAGAGGGGGACGATCTTCCCAGCGTCATGACCCAGCAACTCGCCAATGTGCATCCTGACTTGGCCTGGGACACGGGTCGCGGTCATCGCTCGGACCATCTTCTGGTTGTCAGCGCTGAGGGTGATGCTGCGTTACGCAGAGTCGCCGAACAATGGCTGCGCGCCGCCCCTTCCGCTGACGAGGTTTGGGACTTCGCCTCCGCCCGTCAGCCCGTGCCCGGCGTTATCGAGAATGTCTTGGACATCAACGGCACTAAGTTCCCGCTCGGGGACATCCGGTTCGGCCTAAGCGTGGATGACCAGCGTGAAAGTATCGACGTCGAGGTTTACCACCCTCTGTTCGGTCAAATGCCAGGGGATGAACCACTGCGGGTCTCCTTCTTGTTTCTTGACTGGCTTCTGGGCGAAGACGGCGTCGAACGGTGGGTGGGAGCTATCAACACAACCACCAGCTCCGATGTAGCCACCGCTTCAGCAACTGATCTCGTCGAAGCCATCAACAGGATGACTGCAGAAGCACAACCGGACAACTGGGCCTTTCTGCAGGGCACGACGCCAGCAGGCGAGCGGATGGTTGTCCTGACCCGTAGGCCGCTACGGTGGATCGATTACCCGCTCTTTGACCTCCATACTAAGGTGAGCCTCGCGTATGCAGACCGACGGGACGATGGGTTGCCCACCGAAACCGCTTTGAACCGTCTCCGCCAAATCGAGGACAACATCACTGCGGCACTCGGGCCGCGAGGGATCCTAGTGGCCCATGAAACAGCGGCTGGAAGCAGAGTGCTCCACTATTACACTGATTCCGACGACCAGAACGGACATGCGTCTGTCGAAGCAGCTGCCCGCTTAGTTGACGCTGCCACTACACAAGTACCCGATCCTGGATGGACGGATCTGCGCCAATTCTCATAGGAGCCAAGGTGCTCCGTCCAACAGACCCAGCCCTGCACGTCCTTTGCCGCAGAGCGCCTCGCAAGTACAGGTTTTCGGGGCACCTGCCCACAGTCGAAATTGTTTGTGGAACGCCGCGCCTGGGGCCTTTGGAGATGAATGTGGTGTTTTCACAGCGCTATTTGGCACATCCCTCAGCCCGGAAGGGGATCCTTCAACAGGACGGCGGGCTGCCGCTTAGGATCGGTCTATGGAAGCCTCCACAGCTCTTTCACGACACTACTGCTGGTCTTCGTTGCCGTCGCGACCGATTGGACCACGGTCCGTGATCGCCCGTGATGCTTGAAGTCCCCGGGGGCAAGCAGGTGAACACGCCTTACTCGGTCGGCTGCGAAGTGGAATTGGCAGCGACCGTAGACGGCGGGCTAGCGGGGCCAATGCCAACACCGACCCCATCGCTTCTGCTGGTCTTCGCCAACCTCGACGGAGACTCTGCCGCTACGGAAGTTCAGATTGGTGCGATGATCAGCGGTCCGAGTGCACTCGTTCCGGGAACGCGGGGAAAGGCCCAACTCGCATTCTGGGCTGAAATCGCTCAAATTTATGCGACTCCTGACGTTGCGTTCAAGCTCTGGTATGACGGGAGAATAGTGGGATTCGGAACGGTCACGTCGTATAGACCTCAGACGAGCACATGATCCGCGGGCGAGGGACGCCCGGTGAAGGATCGGCTTACGGGCGAGGCTGAGTGAACCAGAGTGGGCTCATAAAATCCCTATTGGTGGCGCTTTTTTCTCATATTGGCGCAACGCCTTTACGTCGGCCCTTGCCGGTGTCGATCTTTACGCCCAGTCTGGCTGTGGGGGCACTGGCACGAGCATCTGGGTGAGCCGTTCGGGCATGATCTCGGCGAATTGATCTTCTTCGTGGGGGTTCGGCACCGCCATGAGTTCGGCGGGGACCCATTGGGCGGCTTCGGGCCAACGTTCGATGATTTGATCGCGGTCCAACGGTTCGTCTCCGAATCGGTGCAGCAAACCTTCTGGATGATCCTCAATTGTGCCGCGCAGGTGGGGGCGGACGAGGCTGGTGTAGATCGGGGAGAACCAGACCATCCATGTCGGATGGGCGGTGAGGCCCTGCCAGCGGCCCCATGCCGTCTTTTGATAGTAGTTGTGAATCGGTGACGGAAGCGACCACAGAGTGCGCCCTGTCCATTCCCATCGTCCTGGGTCGACCTCGGCTGTTGCATAAAAGCTGCGAAGCTCGAGGGCGACAGCAACAAAGAACCGTTTGAATGTGGACTGCCACTGCGGATCCTCGAGAACGTCACGGTGAATCATGAGTGATACGGACTGTATGTCGCCCTGACGGACAGGGCGGTCCTGATTCCAATTGCCGCCGAACACGCCACTAAAGCTTGTGCTCGTGACTGGGAAGGTCCCGACAGTCGAGACGTGGTTATCCTCAGCAAAGAACTGTGTGAACGCCTGGTCGCCGTCCCGAGCTAGGTTGCCCTGAAGGGGCTCATAGCTGCCGAAGCGCTTGGGTACTGCCTCAGGCAAGTACTGCCTCGCGAGATCGAGGTAGCGCTGGGGGAAGTCATCCCGGACTTCATTTATGAGGTGGTACCAGCGGACTTCAACCATGTCGATGGTGGTTCTAGGTTCGGGTTTGGCCGCCCCGCGGGTGCTGGTCTTGGGCCAGACTTCTTCGGCCTGGAGGTCCTGCGCCGCCCCGTTGCCTTCCTTTGCCATGCGCTTGCTGAACCTGACCGCATGTGGGATGGATATCGGGTCGGTGCCTTCAACCATGATGCTGTACATGACAGCTGCACCCAGGACGGCTGCTGTCACTTCCTGAGGAATATCCTCCGGCTCCACGAGGGAGGGTCCTTCAAGCGTAAAGCAGTACGCGGCTTTCTTGCCGCGGAGTATGTGCCAGTTTCGAGGCTCATCAGTGCTACCGCCGGCACTTTCCTCCAACTGCAGTCCCGGTGATGCGGACACGAGCCGGCTTACGGCTTCTAGGTCAAGGGCTGCTGGCACATACACGTTGAGGTCATAAGACATGAGCACAGGCTAAATGTGTTTGTTTCTCCATCAAAACCTGACCAGCAAGTTTCCGGGACAACTGTTTTCCTGAAGCGCGTCCGGTAAGGGATCCCTATACGGGACAGCTAAAAGGGCCCTACCGCGATACTCATGCTGGCTCCGCTACGTTTTGCGCTCGTGGAACGTGGTCCGATCCGGCAGCAGGGGCGCAATACAGCGCGAACTTCTCAGATGCGTTGGACCATTTCAGGAGGGCCCGAGGACCGCTGCTATTCTCCTCAGCGGCGAAAAGCACATCGTCGAAGAGGAGCGCCCAAATTCGTGGGCGATGGAGCGAATACACGCCCAAACCAGCAGCCGGTCCACGATGAAGATGCGTTCATCTTCGGGCAGATGGCGGCCGGATACGGCCGCCGGTACAGACATACTGGGTCGCGGATCCAACCACTGCTCTATCAAACCTTGAACCTCGCCGCGTCCAAGCGGCCAGCGCGCCTCTTCTCGACCTAGCCGTTCGGGCCGATCTTCCGCTTACGGCGCGTCGAACTAAGCACGTAAGCGACACCTCAGTCAGTAGGTGTTGCAACGTCGGTTAGAAACCGCCGGGCACAAAGGTCGGCTATGGTAGGCACACCTGTCCAAATTGAGACCAATGGGGGTCACATGGAATTTGCAGAACGCCTGTCTGCGCTGGCGGCTAAAGTACGTCAGCAGCGTGGGGTCATCGAAACTGAAGAGGCTACGAAGAACGCATTCGTGATGCCGTTCATCTCGTCCATCCTTGGCTACGACGTGTTCAATCCTCTCGAAGTCGTCCCGGAATTCACCGCGGACGTCGGCGTCAAGAAGGGTGAGAAGGTTGACTATGCCATCGTGAAAGACGGCGAGATCCAGATTCTGATCGAATGCAAGAAGTCGATAGAGCCCGTCAAGATCGAACATGCGTCTCAGCTGTTCCGGTATTTTGCTGTAACTAACGCCAGGATAGCGATTCTCACCAACGGAGAAACGTATCAGTTCTTCACTGACCTCGATGCTCCAAACCGGATGGATGCAAAACCGTTCCTCGTCCTGGACCTGAACGACATTGATGAGTCCTTGCTGCCGGAACTGCAAAAACTCTCCAAAGATGTCTTCGATCTCGACTCCATCATTAACGCTGCTGGCGAACTGAAGTACATCGGCGAGCTCAAGCGGACGCTCGCCGCACAGTTTCGGGAACCCGAAGACGAATGGGTAAAGTTCCTCACCGCCCGCGTCTACCCCGGACCCTACACGCAGCGCGTGCGGGAGCAGTTCACCGCGCTTGTAGGTAAGGCCACCAAACAATTCCTCAATGACCAAGTCAACGAGCGGCTCAAGAAAGCTCTGGGCGCTCAGGCATACACGACCAGTGACGACGTTGCTACTGCAGCAGTCGCTAGTCAGCCCGTGGCCGAGGCCGACCTAGCTGAAGCAGACGCCATCGAAACGACACTTGAAGAGATCGAAGGCTACCAAATTGTCCGTGCCATTGTTTGCAGCGAAGTGAAGCCGAGCCGAGTGGCACAGCGCGACGCCAAGTCGTACTTCGCAGTCCTTCTGGATGACAACAACCGCAAGCCCATAGCCCGACTTCATTTCAACCGTTCTCAGAAGTACATAGGCCTCTTTGATGAGAATAAAGAAGAGACACGGGTTCCGATCAGTTCATTGGAAGAGATTTACGAGCACACGGAAGCCCTGCGTGCCAGCGTGAAGAGCTACCTCTCAAACTCCGCATCCTAAACCTGGCCGCTCAGCGTCGGTCTGGAAATCCGCCGACGAGTCGCCCACCGGCGCTGAGCATCTGGGATCGACACTCACAGCACAGTCAGTTGATCCACTGCTGTACGGAAGTCGGTATGTACCTGAGAACGCTGAGAAGGGCCCACGTCGCGATTCCGTAGCCCATTGCCAACCCGGCCAGGGCTAAAGCCCGCCCCTTCTGGTGCTTCAGTTTGATCTGGTTCAGTGAAACGTGCCCGGCGCCCACAGCGAAAGTGGCCAGGACACCGAGGCCGAACACCCAAATACCAACAAAAGCCAGGCCGCCAAGAGCCAGGGCTACGATCGCCAGTTTGTTTACTGTTTGGCTGGAAAGCGGTACTTGCGTTGTTGATGAACTCACAATTCCCCCGTTTCGTAAGTGTCAACCGAGTGTAGCCAGTCAGAGGCTGAGATAGAGGGTTTCCTTCGAGTTATCGACGAAAGTCACCTCGATAGGGACCCTTTGATCGGAAGAGTTTGTTATTTCGGCACCGGGCAGCCAAAATGCGAACTGACCTTTGGAAACCGTTGCTTCGATCCGTTTTCCCGCTGCGCTGGTGTAAACGATCGCTGTGACATCTGCGCCCACTCGACCAGCGGCCATGGACAGGGGCTTGTCGGAGATGACACCTGTCCCCAGTTCTGTGGCCCTGACACCACGGGCCGATAGGGATTCTCCAGGGAATGGTTTTCCTATGGATCCGAATGATCCCTTGTTGAACCATGGAGCCGAGGCATCTGTGGTGCAGGTTGCTTCAAAACCGTCGGCTCCTGTGAGGACCACTGTTGTCCAGGCACCTCGTCGCTCGGCGATCGCGACGTCGGCCGCGGCCAAATCGTCCGCGTACATACCACCGCCGACGCTTTCGCGTGATCGGAGGCAGTCGGAAACAGCGTTATCCCGCTCGGTGCCAATGAGCTGACCAGGCGCGGCAGTCCACGTTGCAAAGGCGGGGTCTCCCCCGGAAAGTGCCGGAACAAAGATGAGGGCAGCGGTTGCTGCGACCGTAGAGCCAGCCAGCGCCAGGGTTTTCCAACGACGGCCGAAACGTAGGACCGCCGGCAAAGCAGAAACGCTGGGGTTCGTTTCAAGAATTTGACGAAGGTCTTTCTCGCGTCGATCCGGATCCGGAGCCGGGCTCTGCTCAGCTGCATCCATGGACAAGAGGAGCTCTGCAATGTGCTGGTTGTTTTTCATGGTGTCGATGCCTTTTCTGAAAGCGTCGTGGTAGGCGTGGCATAAGCGTTGCGCGGGGAATGTTCCAGCAGGAGCCGCAAAGCTCGTCGGGCTCGGGTGAGGCGCAATCGGAAAGCCACCGGGGAGATTCCGACGACAAGAGCTGCTTGGGGCGCGGCCAGGTTTTCAAATACAGAAAGGCCGAGTGTTTACTGATGGACCTCTGAAAGGAGCGCCCAAGCCCTGCTTAGATCAACCCGGCTGCTGACGAGGTCAGCGTGGGAATCCGATTGCGATTCCATCGACGCTTCAGCCAGACGGACCCCGAGGGCCTGCTGACGCTGTTCACTGCGACGGGCATTCAGCAACAGATTGCGTGCGATTCCAAAGATCCATGCCCGGGCGTCATCCTGGTTCCCCGGTACTTCCTGGAACCGCCGGCAAACGATCAGAAATGCCTCAGCCACTACATCCTCGGCATTCGCCGGATCTGTTCGGCGTTGAACGAATTTCAGGAGGTCGGCGTATGCGGACTCATATAGAAACCGAAAGGCCCGTTGGCTGTCAGCGGCTCTCGATGGGTAGCTCATACCCTGTACCTGTCCGCCACACCCCCAAGTGTGTCGCAACCATGGTGGAATTCTCGATTCGCACGCGCCCGCATACTCCCAACGCCGCGCCAAGGCAACCGTTGTCCCCCGCAAAACCCCGGGGTAGGGTGACCGGACCGTCCAACCACATCATCGTCTGGGAAATTCTGGGAGACACCATGACACATGTGAGACGTCAGTTGGCTGCTGTCACGGCAGCCTTGGCACTGACCGTGACCAGCGGAGCGATGGCCAGTCCAGCCTTCGCCGATCCCCGCCAAACCGACAAAAACCCTACGGTCACGGGCTACGGCGGGGCTGTCAGCACCGTGGATCCTGAAGCCTCGGCGGCGGCCATCGAAGTGCTGCGCAAGGGTGGCAACGCGGCCGACGCAGCCGTAGCCGCAGCGGCCACCCTCGGCGTCACCGAACCCTACAGCGCAGGGATCGGCGGCGGCGGCTACTTTGTCTACTACGACGCCAAGACCAAGCAGGTGGGCACCATTGACGGCCGTGAAACTGCCCCGGCCGGCATCACCAACGATGCGTTCATCGACCCAGCCACCAAGAAGCCCTACAACTTCACCCCGGAACTGGTAACCAGCGGTGTCTCAGTCGGGGTTCCCGGCACTGCCGCAACATGGGAGCAAGCGCTGAAGCGCTGGGGCACCATGGATTTGGGCGATGCCCTGAAACCGGCCATCAAGGTAGCTACCCGCGGTTTCGTGGTGGACAACACCTTCCGCAAGCAGACACTCGATAACAAGCTCCGCTTCAATGCCTTCACCTCCACGCAGGACCTGTTCCTTCCCGGTGGCGACGCTCCCGCCGTCGGAAGCGTATTCCAGAACCACGATCTCGCGGCGACGTACAAACTGCTCGCCAAAGAGGGCGCTGACGCCTTCTATCGCGGCGCTCTTGCCGAGGAAATCGCCAAAACAGTCCAGGCTCCCCCGAAGACCACGAACACCACGCTTCCCGTCCCGGTCGGCTCAATGACCGCCAAGGACCTGGCGAACTACAAAGTGGTGAACCAGAACGCCACCAAGGTGCAGTACCGGGGATACGACGTTTACGGCATGGCCCCCTCCAGCAGCGGCGGCACCACGGTGGGCGAAGCGTTGAACATCCTGGAGAACTACAACCTCAAAGACATGCAGCCAGTGGACGCTCTGCATCACTACATCGAGGCCAGTTCCCTCGCTTTCGCTGATCGTGGCGCCTACGTGGGCGATCCCCGCTTCGTCAATGTCCCCACCCAGACCCTGCTGAGTGACGTGTTCGCTAAAGAACGTGCCTGCGAAATCGGCCCGACGGCGGCCAAGAAGCCAGTGGCCCCAGGCAACATAGAAGCGTACGACGGCGTGTGCCCGTCTTCTGCGGCGCCGCTCGCCGATGAGACGGATACAGAGAACATTTCGACGACGAACATGACTGTCGCCGACAAGTGGGGCAACGTGGTGGAGTACACGCTGACGATCGAACAGACCGGTGGTTCCGGAATTGTTGTGCCCGGCCGTGGTTTCCTGCTGAACAACGAATTGACCGATTTCAGCACGGAATATAAAGCCACTGACCCGAACCGAATCGAAGCGGGCAAGCGTCCCAGGTCGTCGATGTCGCCCACCATCATCCTGAAGGACGGCGATCCGTTCCTGGCCCTCGGCTCCCCCGGCGGTTCCACCATCATCACTACGGTCCTGCAAACCATTCTGAACCGGGTGGATCTGGGAATGACGGTATCCGAAGCCCTTGCCGCTCCCCGCGCGGCGCCCAGGAACGGCGCGACGGTGACTTCCGAACCAGCCTTCATCGCCAAGTATGGCGACGGGCTGAAGTCCCTTGGCCACCAACTGGTTCCTGCCGGTGACGGCCTCACATCAGATCCGGAAATAGGTGCCGCAACAGCAATCGAGTTCAACAAGGATGGATCAACAACTGCTGCTGCCGAGCCGGTTCGTCGAGGCGGCGGTTCAGCGATGGTGGTCAAACCCGCGAAGGGGTCTTGAGGTTGGCCCGTGGCTCAAGGACGGCGGTTGTTCTTGAGCTCCCGGCTGAATCTCCACGCCATCACCAGCGAGGCGGCCGCGATGATGACTCCGGAAACCGTGGACCACCACGCCTGCTGGGTGTTGGACACGAAAATGGAGACGGCGTAGGCCGCCAGCACCAACGACAGGAGCAGCCAGACCAGGGGTTTTCGATTCACAATGCATTCCTTAATATGTGGTGATTTTTCAGGCCAGGTCACGCTTCACGAACACCGTGAATGCTGCCGCTGCCACCAGTACAAGCCAGCCCGCGGCTCCGCAGAAAGCCCCCGACGCCGGTATGTTGACAGCCGCTTGTTGAGCCCAGTTGGCGGCCAGCACGGGGAAGAAGAACGTCGTCATTGGTTGTGAGAGGTCGGGCAACAGCCCGGGCAGGGCCACGCTGAGGGGAACCGCGAAAAGGCTGACCAGGTGGTTGCGGAGGAGGGAACCGAGGGCGAAGCCCCAGAGAGCGCCCATGGCGGCTGCCCCAGCAAAGGCCAGGACCAGGCTCGGAGAGAGCGTCCCGGCAACCTTGAGAACTGCCGAAGCGAAACCGAAGGCCAAGCCAATAGCGGCCCCAGCAAGGAGGGCGGCCACCGCCGTCGAGAGCGCACGTCCAAGGAACGCCGGCCTCCGCTGGAACAGTAAGACCCTGCGGTTAAGGCTGCCCGCCCGGTAGTCGGCGGTGAACGAGAACGACCCGAACACCGCGGAGACGGTCAGCACCAACGAGGTCACCGCGTCCAGGAGGAGCGCAGGCAACCCTGTTGTGTCCGCCCCGGCGTCATGGGTGGCCGCCACAAACAGCATTCCGGTGAGTCCCAGAGCCAGCGCGGCGCTGATGGCCGATCCCTTCCACAACCATGGCCGCCGGAGGTCCGAGAGAAGGGCGGGTCCCAGATTGACCACTACAGTTCCCTCCTCCGAACCACCCACAGCGCCCCTACGCCAGCAATGAGCGTCCAGGCAACGGACATAAGGAAGGCCGCTACGGGCTCCAGTAAACCTTCCATCGGCAGCGACACCACACCCGCCAGAGCCCCGGAAGGAAGCCAGCGCGCAACCTCGGGAGCATTGGCCATCAAGGGCAGCTCAATGGCGAGTGGAATGAGCAAGGTGAGAATCGTCGTCGCGTAGTAGTGCTGGATGATCCAACCGAGGGAGCATCCCCAAAGCGCACCGAGGCTGGACGCGAGGACGACGGCCCCTAAGGGGCCCAGTGATTCGGGCGCCAGCAGCAGCTCACGGGTAACCGGCGCCAGGGAGAACACCACGCTCCCGCCCCACACCACAATGCCTGCGAGCGCCGTACCAATTCCTACAGCCAGCGCCGCAACGTATTTGGCCCTGAACACGCTCATCGCGCCAGAGGTCACCACACTGCGTCGAATCGTCCCGTAGTACGACTCCCGAGTGACCAAGTAACTCCCGGCAAACGTGGCCACGGGGGCAATGCTGGCAGCGACGGCCCAGAAGATCCCAACGTTGTCCGCGGCCTGGAGCCGATCCGAGTTTTGGGGCCAGCCGAGGAAGTTGGCAACGAACCATGGCACCAGGCCGCTGAAGGCCAGGATGCCCAGGACTGAGTACCCGCTGAAGTACCGGAGGAGTTCCGAACGGAGGCCGCAGGCCAGAGTGTTCATTCGGCCGCCGACCCGAGAATGGTGAAGTACGCGGATTCCAAGCTGCCGCCGCCCATGGCCTTCGCTTCGTCCAGGGACCCGCGGAATAGCGTTCTTTGCTTGAGAATGACTACCTCGTCAGCCACCTGTTCCAGTTCCATGAGTTGGTGGCTGGATACGAGCGCGCTGCCTCCATCGGCAGCGAAATCGCGCAGGAACCATCGGAGCCACTGGATGCCCTCAGGGTCCAGCCCGTTGGCGGGTTCGTCGAGGACAAGGAGCTCGGGGCTGCCAACAAGGGCGGAAGCAATCCCAAGGCGCTGACGCATGCCCAACGAGTAGTCCCGTACCTTCCGGCCCGCGTCGGCGACAAGATCCACCTGATCGAGGACGCGGTCCACGCTTTCGCGGTCAACTCCTGCCGCGAGTTGGCAGATCTGCAGGTGGCGCCGTCCGGTGAGCCCGGGCTCCACGTCCATCCCCTCCAGGTACACCCCCACCTTCGTGGCGGGACGACGCAGCGTCCGGTAGTCGGAGCCGAACACCGTCGCCCTGCCGGAGGTCGGTTCCAAGAGCCCGGTCAGGCCAGCGAGCGCAGTACTTTTCCCCGCCCCGTTGGGGCCGATCAGGCCCACGACAGTGCCGGCCCGAACGTCGAACGTCAGGTCTTCGACGGCGAATCTCGCGCCTCGTTTCTTACTGAAATGATCAAAGCTGGCATGAATCGTCATGATCGCCCTTTCAACGCATCGACGGAGTGGACAGGCCACAACGGCGATGCCGTGACTGAGTCCCACAGCCACTCCCCCAGGCTTGATTGCTGTTGGCTGGTGATTTCAGCACGTCCTGAGGTTGAGAGATTGGTCCCTGATTCCAGCTGACTTGGGAAAGCGAGGACGGCCAGATAGTCACCGCCCAGGGCGACCGGGACCAGCGTGTACAGCGGTGCCTTGGATTTCGACGGCGGTTGGTCTCCCACGGTGGCCCGGCCCAGGTTCTCGTGAATGATCATTCCCTGCGATTGCAGGGTTACGCTGTCCCCGGCCGAAAGCGCATCAGCCGAGCCTTCGAGCGGGACCACGATGTTCAATTCACCATCGTGATACGTGTACCCGGCTACCGTCACGGGCCTCACCGGAATGATGGCAAGGAGCAAACAAGCCACCAGGATCCCCAACAGCGCCATGAGGGTCCGCCGCCAGAGGGGGCTTCCGTTCCTGGCCGCTGCGCTGAAAAAACGGTAGACACTCCTAGCAGCCATTCCCATCAGCAGGCATAGAACCAGGAGAACAACCACGTGCCCCGGGTAACCGAGCTGCAGGAAGATCGGCATGAGGCGTTGGAACCCGACCAGCATGAAGACGATTCCGGAGATGAAGCAGGCGAGGCCGAACCACGGCAGAAGGACGTGGCTCTTGATGGTCCTCCGCGACCCGAGAACGCGGGAACTGACAATCTCGCCAAGGGCGCTCAGCGACTTCTTCCGGAGATGGGGGACGTCCACGGCGGACATCAAAGCGACGTAGCCATCGAGTTTGATGAACGGGAAAAGGTTCAGGACCGCCACGGCGTAACAGATGAGGCCGTAAAGGACCGCCGCATCCTTGACGGACGACTCCGGCAGAAAAGTCTGGAAGGTCAAAGCGATACTGCCAAGGGCAACGTGTACCAAGGGTCCGGCGAGGGCAACGAGTACCCGTTGTTTCCGTGAGCCCAGCCGCCACCCGTCCGTAACGTCGCAGAAGAACGCGGGCGACAGGTAAAACAGCATGATCCCGATGCGTCGCGGTGTTCCGCCAAAGTAGCTGAGCGCCATCCCGTGCCCCAGCTCATGCAAAAGCGTGGATACGAACATCGCGCAAACAACGTACAAATACGCCTCAACGGGAAGCGGCGAGGCAAGTACACGCCACAATTGGGGCCCCGCCATCGCGGCGCCAACCAAGCCCCCGAGCAGCAACAACAAAGCAACGATGGCCGCACCAGGCCGCATCATCGCGGCGACCACCGGTCGAAGTGCCAACAGCAAAGGGGCCGGGTTGAACAACGTGAACTGCAATGTCAGCGGCGCCCGGAACTGGACTCGTCGCGTCTCAGCGGGCCCCGCACCGCCGTCGAACATTCCGGTGGGAGCGAGCTGACGCACAATTCCCATGACATCCGCGGATGTCCACGGCGATCCCAGGCGGACGGCCACCTGCGCCGGATCCTTCTGGCCGTCCACCACTTTAAGGACATGGGCGACGTCGGCAGAGACCCTCGCTTTCGGCACACCGTTCACGGCCACAATCCACGGGCCGCCCTCCTGGAGCGGTTCGTCGATGGAGGCCGTGGGGGCGAGTTGGACCGGCCATTCCACAGTGGTTCCGGCTTTTGCTGCGCGGTTCATATCAAGGGATGCGGGGTAGAGGCCGTACCGGACAGACCTTTGGTTTCGTCCATCGACAAGGGGACCGTACCGGGGCAGATGACCTTGCCAGCTACCCAGCCCATGTCCCGGATGGCTTGCGGGAGCCGGTGGGTGAGGCTGACCCACAAGGTCGGGATGTCCCTCCCCTCCAAGTGATTTACCAGGGCGTCGACGCTGGCTGCCGGCTGACAGGCAGGCAGCGGAGACGGCGTGAATGTGCTGACCCACTGAAGTAACTCGTAGATGGCGGGATCGGTGGTCCAGAACTCAGCGCGTGATTCATCGTCGGTGACTGCCAGCACGGGAACAGCAGCCTGGGTGCGGGCAAGGAAGAGCTCCCGTATCTGCAGGCCTTCCTGAAGCGCTCCCCGCAGCGCTGCTACCGGGTCCGGCGAAGCTTTCAAACCGACGGCACTGAATGGCTTGGGTCCGGAGGGGTTGGTAATGATACAAACCGCTGTCTCCAAGGGGCTGCCAAGGTGCGGAACGAACGCGAGAGTGGGCTCGATCCCCGCCGCCCGGCTCATGGCGAGAAGCTCCAGGAGGCTCCGATTTTCTGGCGCGTCCTTCAGATCTGCGACGTCGAACAGGTGCAGCGGCGTCTTGGTGTGCCAGCCAGAAAGGAACGCATCCCGCTCCAGAACTTCAGCAATCCCTGCAGCCTGGGCGAAACCCTCGGACGGCCCGGAAGCAGCACCATTCGGTGAAGGATCAAAGAACGCGTCCCACGGATTTGGCTCCGCGAGGCCGGGACCGTAATCCACCAGCGGAGCGGGAACGTACGTCGTCTTCTGCGTGAGGAGGTCAGTGGCCCTGTACCAAGGAAAGTCGAAGGCCAAGGCCGATGCTCGGCCCAGCCCGGCCGTGACGAAATCGAGGCGCTGCTCGTCGCCGCCCGGCCGGCCAGCAAGGGTCTGATCATCGGTGGGCGCGGGTATTAGGGCGAATCGCTCCACAGCCTCGCCGGCGCCCCGGGTTACGGAGGCGCGTTTGTTGACATCGAAAGCGCCGACGGCGGATGCGAACCCCGGTCGCGAACCTCGCGCTTGTGCGAGCACCCCCACGGTTCGCCACAAGCCGACGTCGTTCGGCACATACACGGAAGCTTCGGACACCAACCCTGAGGATGGGTCCAGCGTGCGGACGGGATCGAGGCTCATGCTGCGCACACCCACAGCTCAATGTCGTTCAGGCGGGAACCGCGGGACGCGATCCGAACCGGACGGCGTTCCCGGATGGTGAGCCCCTGGCCCACGATTTCCTCCGCGATGAGGTCGTTGCTGACGAAGGCAACCTCGCTGGTGTAGGCGGAGGACCGGTAGGTGCCGCCCTCATTGAAGCTGACGTGGATCATGGTCACATGCCGTGCCCCATTAACAGGATCACGGCTTTCGGCGGTGATCAGGAATGAGTCCTCCCCGAACGCAGAGATGGTAGTGTCGCCGTCGTCGTCTGACGCTTGGTGGCTGTCAGCGTTCAGGACTGTCAGCAGGAAGACGCCGCCCGGCGTCAAGGAGTCGCGGACCCTGCGGAAGAGCTCACGCCGGGTGGACCCATCCAGGAGGGTGATGGAACTGGCGCCGAGAACCACGCAACCGTACCCGCCGTCGAGCTCAAAGCGGGACATGTCCGCCTCCACCAACTCCACGTGGACCTGCCGCGGATTGAAGGCCCGGCTCGCTACCCTCGCCTGAAGCAGTGCGAGCATTTCCGATGAAGAGTCGACGGCGGTCAGCGGACGTCCCAGCGTGAGGAGGGGCCGTGTGATTCGCCCCGAACCTGAAGCCAATTCGAGGATGGGACCGGACGTTTTGCGTGCCGCGGCCAGGATCTCGGGAAGTTCGGTGAGGTCGTTTGCGGTGATCCGATCGTAGAGGCGGGACCCTGAGGCGCTGTACAAATCCTCGGGCGGATCGAGGTGGCCGAGCACGCGCAGGATGGCGTCGGCAGTCTTGTCGGGAGCGGTTTTCATCAACTGGTGTCCTCCGGAAGTTGGTTGGGCCGGGAGCGCACGCGGGTGGCGACGGAACAGAAACACCACCCGCGTGCACTGGCTAGGTGGCGGCGATGCCGACGACGATGCCGGCGATGATGATGACGTCACCGACCCGGATGTACCACGGTGTATCGTCCGGGGTGTCGAGGTTCTCGAGCTCTTCGATGGACAGCTGGAGGTTCGAGGTTGCGATCATTAGCTCCTCCTTTCTTTCTGGCGCTTGCCGGTTGTGGACCGGTGCCTGATTAGGTGATGCTGACGGCGATGATGCCGATGGCGACGCCCTGGGTGACTCCGATGAACCAGTTGTTAAAGTCCGGGGTATCCATCGACTCGATCTCCTGGATGGAGATGTTGAGCTGATCCTGCATGTGTGTTCACCTCCTTTCGGGTGTACTGCGGCTTTGCGTTTCAGCCTGTGGATCGATCAGGTGATCGCCACCGCGATCCCCACCAAAGCCAGGCCTGCTGAGATTCCCTTGATGCGCTCGTCCCAGTCGTCCGGGACATCCATGGGTTCAAGTTCCTGGATGCTGAGGTCCAAGGGCTTGAGTGCTGTGCTGCTGTTCATGTGATTCACCCCCTCTCCCCTGCCACTCGTAGTTGGCCCACTGGGCATGGCAAGTCTTGGGCTGTCGCCGCCGCTTCGACAGTTGCTGCTGCTTCGGCGAGCACGTGCTGCACCTGAACGGAGTCAATTCCGCGCATCATGGGCAGCGCTCCGCCCCAGTTCAGGATGCTTGCGTCGGCGGTCCGTGCTTCCGCGTCTTTGCTGATGGTGCTGAGCCGGGCGATACCCCAGCGCCACATCAGCTCATCAATGCCGTCGCCCGGGCTGCGGTGAAGCGATGGCTCGACCTCCCTCACCACGGACCACAGCTCGTCGAGCCGGGCTTTGTCGCCCCAGGCTGCGCCGCCGCTGGCGATCTCCCGCCAGATAGGTCCGATCACTGACGCCGTCGCCGTCATCTTCCGCGCCCCGGTGACGTAGGCAAGCTCGTTGGCGACATACCAATGTTTCGCGCCGTAAGGATTGCGTCCCATCAGCGCCCAGCCGGTGTGGGTCTCCATGCTCAGCCTGCCTGCAGCCAACCTCAGCTCCAGCGAATCACCGCGGAGCAGGCGTTGCCCCAGCCGGATGATCCGCTGGATGAGGGTGTACCCGTCGTCGTCGAAGATGTTCGCTGTGCTGCCGATCATGGTTCCAGCCACACGCAGGAACGCTTCCAGGAGGCCCTCGAAGACCAGCTCCGTCGGCAGGGTGGCGAGGTGGCCGGCGTCGAGCATTGCGGTGTCACCCGCCAGATGACGGGAGACGATCAAACGGCGCCCGACGGCGGTGTCCAGGCACGCTACGCCGCTGACTTCCGCGCCGGTCCCCACGGTGGACGGCATAAGAATGGTCTTGGGGCGTTCCTTGGTGGTGGCGATTGGAGGCAGGACCAGGAGTCCAGAGCGTTTAGCGTGCCGTTCCGCGAAAATGGGCAGGCTGGGGTCAGCTGTGAATAGGGCGGCGAGTTTCACGGCGTCCAGAACCGACCCGCCTCCCAGCCCAACAACGGTTTGGAGTCCGTTCTCGCGAATGAACGTCCCCACAACGCGCAGGGTGCCCACATCGACGGGTATGGCCGTGAGCTCCAGGACCGGCACGCCTTTGAGGTCACCGGCCAGGAGTTTGTCCCTGTGCTGCTGCAGTGCTTTGTCTACCACCAGGCCTGTCCGGCCGCGGGTGATTCCACCGATGTACTTGGGCGACATTCCCGCGTCCAGCACTACGCAGCGCGTCTTCCACAGGTGGTCGGCGATCATGCGAACAATCCGTCGAAATGGGCCATGGTGAGGCCCGCTTTGAGGGCGGCCCTGAGCTCCTCGAAGTTCTCCTCGGTGTACACGAGCGCTGGAAGAAGCTGTATGCGCCCGGGCCCTGGCTGCACCATGGCGCCTGCAAGGTGGATCCGTTTCACCACCGCCAGGACGCTGTTGGCGGACAGGGGCAGCCCGTTGTTGGAGAGGAGTTTGAGGCCCCGCATGCAGCCGCGGCCGGACGCGTTGCCCACGCCTTTGGTGTCCTGGAGTTCGGCGATGAGTGTGTCCAGCCCATGTGCAACGTCTTTGTTGAGGGTCCTGAAGTCGAGCCGCCGCATTTCATCGATGGTGCCCAGGATCGCGGCGCACGTTGCCGGGGTTCCTGCCTGGGTCTCCCCATGGACGAACACGGCCTCGTTCTTGTCAAAGGTTTCGGTGACCCGTTGGCTGATGAGCAATGCGGCGCATGCGCTGGTGCCGTTGGTCAGGCCTTTGGATGTGATGATGACGTCCGGCTGCTCCGCCCAGTCATCGGACGCGAACCAGCCGCCCACCCGGCCGAATCCGGTGGCAACCTCGTCCGCCACCAGGACGAAGCCGTGCTGCTTTCTGCGCTTCATGACTTCTTGCAGGAAGTCGTCCGGCACGGCTTCCGCGCCCGATCCGAGGACCGGTTCCACAATGACGGCTGCGATCCTGTGGCCTTCGCGGTTCATCAGTTGGGTCAGTTCATTGCCGTCGTCATCGAACGCTATGTGGCGGATGTTCCGCTGATCCACGGCGTACATGGCCTGACCGAGTTCGTCGCCGCTGAGAGCCTGGCTCCCGTACGTGAGCCCGTGGTAGCTGCCCTTAAGTCCGACAATGAGTTTCCGCTCCGGTTGCCCTTCCAAGACGAAGTACTGACGGGCGAGCTTCATCACGGCGTCGTTGGCAGCACCGCCGGAGGTGGAAAAGACAACGCGGTGAAAGGGGTGTTTTGGCAGTCCCAGGAGGGCTGCGGAGGCCTCGATGGCTTGGCGGTGGGCTGAACGAAAGAGCGGCAAGTACGAGGCAGCTTGAAGTTCCGCGCTGATGTTCGCGGCGATGCGTTGGTTGCCGTAGCCCAGGTTGGCGTTCCAGAGCCCGCTCTTGGCACAGAGCCTCCGCTGCCCATCCTCAAAGGTGACATGGACGCCGTCGGCCTTCACTGCTGTGAAGCTGTCCGCGGCGAAATCATGCTGGGTTGTCAGCGGAACCCAGAGCGGCAACTGTGTGCGAGGTGTGGGGAGGATGGGTACAACGGTCATCGGTTCGCACCAATGACGTCGATGCCAAGCTGCTCAAAGCGTGCCAGGACAGCTCGTGCGGATTCCTCAGCGATCGAGACCGATACTTTGAGCTGCGGCGCTGTCCTGATGGCCGCTGCTTTGACATCCCGCAGGTTGGAGACGGCCTCGATGATCACGGCTGCATCCGGTCCAAGTTTGAAGAGACGGCCCGTCTTGGTGTCCAAAAGGGTGTGGTCCCGGCCCCTTGTGAGGATGAAGGGAGCCTGTGGTGACGGAAGGTGGTCGCTTGGTGCTGCACCGTAAAGGCTCGTGCCAAATCCCACCAGCTTGGTGGTGGGGAGCTCCTCACGGGGAATGAACTTCCACGCATCCAAGGCGGCCAAGTAGCGGGGTATCCAAGGTTTGGCAGCCAAGGAATCCTGGATGTCCCACGGGTAGTAAACAGCGGCCACCGCCGACTCCGGACGGAGCATGATGGCCCGTATCTTGAGATCCGCCAGGTGGTCACCCACGGTGCCGATCCTGGTTCCGTATGGTCCGCTGAGGACAGATCCGTCCTGGGCGATGTGGAGCCTGGACATCAGCAGGTTGTTCTTCTGCGTGCCGTTCAGGAGTCCCCGTTCCGCCAGTACCGCGTTGACCTCGGTGAGTTGCGGGACGAAGTGGCCCGAGCGGCGGGCTTCCTCCGCATCGTCAAAGAAGGCCTGCCAGTCCTCCTTGGTGGTGATCCTGACGACCGTCACACCCACCAGGTTCACGAACGGGATGGCTATGTAATCCTGGATCTCAAGGCTGAGCGTGCCGTCCACCAGGAGTTCTTCGCCGGCGGTGTCGAACGATCCTGTGACTGTGACAATGTCCTGGTCGTCCTTGTCGCCGTTGCAGACGAGGATGGTGGAGCCTTCAGCGGCGAGGGTCTTGGCGTAGCCCGTGTGTTCGGGATTCTCTACGAAGATGACATGGCCTGGAATACGTCCTGGAATGCCGGTGATCCATTGATCCGTAGCGGCGGCAATGCTTTGTTGCTGACTCAGCTTCAATTCCCCAACCCCAATGTAGTCCACGTTTTTCTGGAGCGGCCGCCGTGTTTTACCGCGGGCTCGTTCTGGGAAGGACACTATGGGCGGGCTGGAGGGCCACAGGGCAGTATGCGGGAACTAGGTGGTGAAGAGGCCCATTTTGGCCGGAATTTAGGGGTACCTAGGTGCTGAATTGAGGGTATCTAGGTGGTGCTGGGTGGAGTGGTT
Source organism: Paenarthrobacter sp. UW852 (assembly GCF_024608385.1). Classification (NCBI taxonomy): domain Bacteria; kingdom Bacillati; phylum Actinomycetota; class Actinomycetes; order Micrococcales; family Micrococcaceae; genus Paenarthrobacter; species Paenarthrobacter sp. UW852. Next base: position 263,950 of record NZ_JAMSGY010000004.1, on the reverse strand, counting down.
CGGGCGGGGTGGTGTCGCTGGGCGGCGTCGGCGGTCCACGTGGCCTGGGACCTCACGCTGGCGAACCCGGCACCCCATTTCGATGGATCGCTGCGCATTAGACGTTGCCAACCATCTAATGCGCAGCGAGCCATCGAATTGGAGCTCTGTTCCACCAGCGGAGTAGCCTGCCATATGGAGTCATTCACGTGGGCCAAAGGGCCTGCAGAAAGCCCGGATAAAACCAAGGTCGCTGTGCTGCTGCCGGGGTCGGGGTATCCCGTGGAAGGCCCGGTCCTGTTTTGGGTCGGGGAAATGCTGGGGTCGCTTGGTTGGCACGTTCAGGCCGTGCGTTGGACTCCCGATGATTCGCCTAATGTTGACCCGCACTCATTTATGGCCCGGGCCGTCGAAAGCGCCTTCGCGTCTTCTTTCGATGCTCATCAGAGGTTGATTGTTGCCAAGTCGTTCAGCACGTTGAGCATTCCTTGGGCGGAAGAACACCACGTCCCCGGTATTTGGTTGACGCCGTTGCTTACGGATTCTCTTGTCCGGAGCACGATCGCGGCGACATCCAAAGAGGACCTTTTTGTTGGCGGCTCGTTGGACAAGCTGTGGGACGGCGGACGGAAATCCGAGCGGTGCGGGACGTTCGTGGAGGTTCCGGGAGCCGATCATTCTTTGCAGATCGCGGACGATTGGCGGGCTTCGCAGACGGCTCAGGGCGAGGTGTTCGGGCGAATCGAAAAATTTGTCTCGTCGCTAACCCTGGTATCAGGAACCGCTTGATTGTTCGTAGGGAATGGCAACAACTTGAACGTCGTCTTCATAAACGATCGTGCCGGGATCATCTGAGTAGAACGCATCGCAGGGGACGTCGTGCCGGCGCAGAAGATCGGAATAGAAAGCTATTCGGTCTATCAGGTGTGTGGCTGACAGTTTGAACCAAGCCTGTGCGTGCGAGGATGCATAGATTGATGCGTCAGGCGTGGCGTATGCAGCGTCGTAGAAGTCATTGGCGCTGCGCCAAAGACCCCAGTCTTCGGGGCTGAGACGGCCTTCCTTCGCCAGTCTGTTCGCTAAGGCGAAGATCCCAAGGTATCGGCCCTTGGGATCAGGCCTAGTCGACTGGTAGCGCACAAAGCGTTGTTCCATGCCGCCTAGCCAACCAGCAGCGTGCAGCTGGACGCAACGAAGCCCCAGCGAGCCTGCATATAACTGACTCGTCGGGGCTTCGTTGTGAACGCTTACAGAACCGTCGTTCGCGAAAGTGACAGGTTCTTGGTCTCACGGAAGAAAAGGACCACAACCACCGCTGACACCAAGGCCATGCCCATCAGGTAGAACGCCGGCGCCAGGGGAGTCCCAAAGCCCGCTACCAAGCCGGTTGCCACAAACGGGGCCGTCCCACCGAACAGGACGTGGGCCAGCCTGCTCCTGTTCCCCGTGAGGCCATTCTGAGGTCACGATCAGTTCGATGAGGGCAGCAATGGACTCTGCACTTGGCACAAGACCAGGCAATGGTTTAACCCTCCTCGGAGCGTGCCGCCCTCTTCAACTCAGCGATTCGCAGCCGTAAGAAGATAATGGTCAAGACCAAGGCATACACCGCCAGGACGGCAATCGCGATCACAAAGATAACGTATAGAATCCCGATGATTCCAAAGGCCGGACCTACATTCATTGCTCCCCCAAAGAGTTGTTGGGCCCAATGCTACGCAGACCATCGGCAATTCTCGTGGACGTTGGGAGGTGTGCCAGATTCGCAACCGTGGCCGGGAATGTCCATGACATAGAATCGCGGTGAGGCGAAGCTCAAGGCCGAAATTCCGGCACCGCTATTGGGGGGAGGGGTCAGAATGTTCGGTTCGAAGAAGAAGCTCAACGACCTGATGGAGCAGCTGAGACCGGATTTGAGTCGGGAGTCGCTCGGCGTCGGACCCAGGTTCCCGGGCGTCGCCCCAAATCCGCTCCTCAGCAGTGAAGCGCGGAAGCGCAATGCGGAGCTGCGAAATGGGACGCTTGCGCTCGGTGTTCTCGTCGACTGGCGGGAGGTCAACAGCAACCCGCGCGTTGTCCTGATGCTCGACGTGGAAACCGCCGACGGTATCTCGTTCCGCGGCATCGCAGACGAAAGCCTAACGATCACCGCTCTCACCCGACTCGCCCCAGGACAGACTTTGCCAGTGCGCTACCGGCCAGCCGTCATGGACCACTACGTTGCACTGGCCACGGACGCGAACCCCGCCGATGTGCAGCACCTCTCTGACTTGATCGCGAGCCGCAAGCGAACCTGACTCAGAGCCGCAAACCGCCAAAGGACGCGGAGTCACGTTGGATAGCGAACTTCCCCCGTCTCAAGCCAGCGGCGCCCACACGTTGATGACCGATAGTGTTATCTCAACTGGGGACCACCCGGCCGTAAAAGTAGACCCAATGGGGGAAATAGAGTGAAGAAGTTTGCGCTGCAGAGCGTCGGAATGTCGGCGTTGGTAGTGATGGCACTGACCGGATGTGGTGGGTCGACCGGCTCCACTGGTAGCGCTTCGCAAGAGGCTACGGCGTCACCCACGCCCACCGCTGCCAAGCAGTACACCAACGACGAGCTCGTTGAACTGGTCAAGCAGATCAAGCCGAAGTCTGGCAAGGAGTTGACCATTGCTTCCAGCGAGGAACTCGCCCAAGAGAACCCCATGAAGGCGCTCATGAGCATGTTCACCATCGAACCGGCTGAGTGCAAGGACCTTGCAACGCTGGGTGGCAGTGAGACCCTCGCCGGTTCAACCACCGCTGCCGGCGCAGATCTGGACGCTGCATCCGGGGTCATGACAATGGTGACCCTGACGTCCGGGCTCGATAAGCAGAAGCTACAGGACAGCATCGATAAGAGCGGTGTACAGGCAGAGAAGTGCTCGAAGATGACGCTGTCTATGTCCGGTCAATCGATGAACGTCTCCACTGCAAAGTTCGACGGCATCAACACGGTCCCCGGAACTGTGGCCTACAAGACCGAAATGTCCACAGCCAGCGGCGCGGCACAAACCACCTACATGGCTTACGCCATCAAGGAGGGCGTGCTGATCTCCGCTACGGCGTCCGGCAAGGGCGCTGATGCCAACGGCGTTGCCACGGCCAGCGACCTCATGGAGCAGGCCGCAGCACTGATCAAATAGCAGTCCTGCATGCGCAGGGGCCGTGACCACCGAAGGTCGCGGCCCCTGCGCTCTGGGGATTAACCCACGACGCCGGCACTCGCCTTTCGCGGTGTCCCCGCCAGACGCTTTAGAGCAGTGCCGCGACCTTCGTCGCAGTCGCCTTGGCTGATCCCGGGTTCTGGCCGGTAACCAACTTGCCGTCCGCGATGGCGTAGGAGACGAACGGGAGCAGGGCCTTTTCATAGAGTGCTCCGCGACTCTTCATCTCCTCCTCAGCGTTGTACGGCACCAGCTTGTCGACCCGAGCCAGCACTTCTTCCTGCCACGCGAAGCCAGTCACTTTGCGGCCCTCAACCAGGAGGCTGCCGTCCGAAAGCCTGGTGTTGAGCAGGCCGCAATACCCGTGGCAGACCGAGGATACGATGCCGCCCCGTTCCCAGATCTCGCGGGTGATCCGCTGCAACCCTTCGCTGTCAGGGAAGTCGTACATCACCGCATGGCCGCCGGTGAAGTAGATGGCATCGTAGTCGGCCGCGTTGATGCTCGCCGGACTGGCGGTGTTTTCAAGAAGGGCCATCCGCGCCGGGTCGTTGTGCCACGATTTGGCCGCCTTGTCGTAGCTGGGGAACTTCAGTGAACGTGGTTCCAAAGGTGCAGCTCCGCCTTGCGGGCTGACAATGTCCTGTTCGAAACCGTGCGCCTCGAAGACCTCCCAGGCGTGAACCAGTTCGGACAGCCACAGGCCGGTCTGGTGTGAAGGATCCTCGTAGTGGCTGACATTGGTGACGACGTGAAGGATGCGTTTTGTCATGCTCGTTCTCCTGGAGGTGTGACGGGATCGGGACTAGCTACGGCAGTGTTGGCATTGAGCGCGAAGATCGCCCCAACCGCCGACTTCACGCGAACTGCAACGTCGTCGCTGGTTTGAGGCCGTAACTTGCCGTCGAGATGGAGGAACGCCAGGCCGTGCGCCATGCTCCACAGCGCGATGGACAAGTTGGAGTTGTTGGCACTCGGGAAAAGGCGCTCGATCGCTTGGTTCAACATCCCGTGGAGCTGCTCCGAGGCCAGCACGCGTTCACTGTCCTCCTCATCGCATTCGTTGCCGAACATCAACCGGAACACGGCCGGCCGCCTCAACGCGAAGCCAACATAGGCGACTCCGAGTGCCGTGATCACACCCTCAGGCTCCGCGGGATCCGCCAAGACAGCCAACGCAGCCTCGAGGCCCGCTCGAAGATCCCTGAAACCCTCAACCGCAACCGCACTGTCGAGCGCTTCGCGGTCCGCGAAGTGCCGGTACGGCGCGGTGGGCGACACTCCTGCGCGGCGGGCGACACCCCGCAGGGAGAATGGCTCACCCGCTTCGAGACTCTCGATCGCAGCTGCCAGCAAGGCGGCTCGAAGGTCACCATGATGGTAGTTCTTAGTCGATGTTGACACTGCTAACTTTGCCTCCTACGCTGATGTAAGCAGTGCAAACATACCGCATTGCGATTCCCATGTCATCCCATCAGCGGAGGTTGAAATGCAGACCATTCTGGGCGCGAACGGCCAGATCGCCGTGGAACTCGCCCGCGAGCTACACCGCGCCTACACCGAGGACCTGCGGCTGGTGAGCCGCAACCCACGCAAGGTGAGCGAGTCCGACGTCGTCATGCGTGCCGACCTTCTCGACGCAGGGCAGACCGCCGCGGCCGTGGAGGGCAGCGACGTCGTCTATTTCACAGCGGGGCTGCCGGCGAACACCGAACTATGGGAGGCGCAGTTCCCTACGATGCTCCAGAATGCGCTAGATGCGGCTCGGACAGCCGGCGCCAAGTTCGTCTATTTCGACAACACCTACATGTATCCCCAGGACGACCGCGTCCAGACCGAAGAGACCCCCTTCGCTCCCAACGGACGGAAAGGCAAGGTCCGCGAGGCAATGGCGTCCATGGTGCTTGAGGAGATGGTCCGGGGTGACATTCCCGTCCTCATCGCCCGCGCTCCCGAGTTCTACGGGCCCGGCCGGACGCAGAGCTTCACCAACACCCTGATCATTGACCCTCTCAAGTCGGGCAAGAAGCCCCGCGTCCCGGTGCGGGCCGACCGAGTGCGCACGCTCATCTGGACCCCGGACGCGAGCCGTGCCCTTGCGCTTCTGGGCAATACGCCGGACGCCTATGGGCAGACGTGGCACCTTCCGGTGGCTGAAGAGCGGCCGACCTACCGGGAATTCGCCACCATGGCCGCCAAAGAATTCGGCCAGGGACCCGGCTACACCGTCGTTCCCCGATGGGTCCTCAGCGCAGCCGGGCTGTTCTCGCCGCAGGTACGGGAGCTCAGGGAGCTTCTGCCGCGGTACGATCACGGCAACCGTTTTGACTCGACGAAGTTCACAACGCGCTTCCCGGAGTTCGCAGTCACCTCCTACCGTGATGGACTCGCTCTTATCCACGCGGAAGCCAACGTAATTCCGGCTAACTGACGGCAACCCGCTCCCGAACCTCAGTCACCGTGCTCCTGTTCCGCGCCGATTCCTCGACGGCAGCCAACACCCGCTGGATCTGCAGCCCGTCATCGAACGACGGCGACGGCTCGCTTCCGTCGCGAACGGCAAGGAGGAAGTCGCGGACCTGGTGTGTGAAGGTGTGCTCCCAACCGATGATGTGCCCCTGCGGCCACCACGCCGCAGCGTAAGGGTGCTCGGGCTCGTTGACCAGGATCCGCCGGAAGCCCTGTTCCCGCACGGGAAGCGTGGCGTCCAGGAAGCCGAGTTCGTTCAGGTTCTCCAGATCAAACGTCAAAGACCCCGACGATCCCTTGCGGCAGACGCCCACTCTGGGCCGCCCAAATGGCGCCAGCAAAGCCTAAGCCGCCAGTTATCAATGCTCCTACAACCGTTGCTGTGCCCGTGATCCATGGCGCCCTGCGTTCGCTCATTAATTCCCTTTCACCAGTCGTTGAGCGGATGCTACCTGCTCCTATTTGCCAACCGCTGGTGTTAACTCAAAATAAATGTTGCATGACGTCAAAACACATAACACAGTTTGCTTTATCTTATTGATTTCCGGTGAAACCCGGATTATTCCGAATAGCCTTAGAGGAAGGAATCTGAGATCAGACGGCCAGATTTCAGACATATATTGCAAAGGCAATGGAGAGATGGAAGAAGCCCTTGGCCACCAAGGACGGACGTTCAAACTGTGGCGGCCCGGGGTGCCACTGAAGACTGTTGAAGAATGAACGCAAATTTTCGAAGGATTTCCTCGCCAGCAAGAAGCCCAACTGACGAAGTCACCCTGAGGTTCGGTGTGACGAATTCACTCTCCGCCAGTTCACCGTGGGCTGGTCGAAATGCAACGTCTCCTGCCTCCAACAGGCCAGCATCCAGAAGGGAATCCCCCGCAGTAACAAGTGTTCGGGCGCCTGTACGTCTGCGTATCTCGGCTACAGCGCCTTCCTTACTCACTGAGTCCGGTACACAATACAGTTTCCGGCCTTGTAACGAAGTGTTCCAACCGCGCACCTTGCACCATTGAGTCAGCTCCTGAAGGTCTTCCACGGCGAGGTTTGCCCTGTCCACGATGGCGTACACAAAAACGTCTTCTGCCGAATGGACTCGCAAGACTCCTTGCGCGGCAGTGAGCCTTGTCAAACGCCTCCTGATTTCCTCGAAGGGTGCAGATCCTCCTTGGAGGGATCTCTGAATCTGGCGTCGCCAACTCTGGTCGATTTCTCCATCGTGAAGGAGTACGGCGCCGTTCGTTGTGACGGCGTATCCCTGTCCACGGCCTGGTAATTGGACCCTGCCGAATTGTGCCTGTGTCCGCGTGGTGACGGGAACAAAGACACCGGCCCCGGCGATTTCTGTCAGTAGACTTGCGGCGCGCCGAGTCATGTAAGTGAGCGGGGAGCCGTTGTACACCTCGGCGACGACCATGGGGGGCGCCTCGTGGTCTTCGCCTTGGAGGAGCATAGAATTGGCTGAGTAGATCAGCGTCCGGTCGAGGTCGCTGGCGAACATCACCGGTGGTTCAGGCAGGTGGCCGGTCATAGGTCAATCACCGCTTTGCCATCGGATCCGACAGCGCCGGGCGTGTGGATGGGATGGATCAACCCCACACAGCTATAGGCCAGGTCCGGCACGGGAATGACTTCCACGCCTCGCTGGTCTGCCAGATGCAGGACGTGGGCTAGGTCTTTCAGGGCGTCCGGTCGAATGAGTACTTTCCACGGGACGCGGCGCAAGAGGACCCGGGTGGTCTCCCCCACGCCCGGTTTGATGAGGTTGATGTGGTTGATTCCGAAGTCTCGGCTGATGCGCTGGACCTCGGCCCATCCTGACCAGTCGGCGGTGGGAAGGTCTTTGCTGTGGGAAGGCAGCGATGGGGCTGCCGCGAGGATCTCGTCGCGGACCGAGGGGAAGTGTTTTGTGATGGCGGTGAGGAAGCTGTCGGAAACGTCGCTGCCCGCGAGGTGTTTGTAGAACTTGGCCCCGTGGAAGTCACCGGGGTGAATCAACTGTGTGTTGAAGACTGTACGTGATACGAGGCCGGATATTGTCGAGTTCAGGCATGCGGAAGGGATCAGGAAGTCGTCTCGTGTTCCGAAGATCTGCACGCAGTGTCCTGGGTCAGCTAGTACTGCAAGTTGCGGGCTGAACAGTGTGCCGTTCTCTTTTGCGTAGCGCTCCAGGGCTGCTGCGAGTTCTTTGGTGATGGCGCCTTTACCGGTCCAGCCGTCGATGAACATCACCTTGGACGGGTCGCGGTTCTTGGCAAGGTAGCGGAGGGCTGTCTGGTCGATGCCGAGTCCGCGGACGATGCTGATGGCGTAGTGGTCTAGGTCGATGCCGTGGATGTCTTTGGCCCAGCGGCGCATGAGGATGCCGATTGGGGTGCCGGCACGAGCGAGGCTGACAAGTACGGGCTGCTGGTCGCGGAGTTTGAGGACCTGTTGTGTCACGGTGCCTACGGCGTGAGCCAGGCGTCTCGCTGATCGGTCGAGGGCGTCTTGAAAGAGAGCTTGGTACTCCGGGGATGGTTCGAATTCCTGTGGCAGCGATTCGGCGTAGCTGGCCTTGCCGGATTGGATGGCGGCTTCTCGTTCGCGTGTGGGAGCTTCGAGTACCGCCAAACTGAGGTCCTTCAAGAGCCAGCGCACGTCGTCTGGTGCGTAGGATCCGAAAGCTGGACCGGTGAGGGGTGTCGGGAGGGGTTGTGCCGCCGGCAGGAGAACGACGACGGCGGTTGCTCCTGTGCTGGCCACGGCTTCTGAGATGCTATCCGGCCCGGTCAGTTCGGTGGCGTGGCTCCCGGGCTCTGCAAGGATGATGACGGTGCCGAACCTGTTGGTGTCGTGGGCGAAGTTGTAGGCGAAGCGCTGTTGTTCGCGGGCGTCCTTGTCTTGGCGTACTTGGAACTGCACGGCTGACCTGATGGCATATCCGGGTTCATCCAGAGCGGCTATTGGGGATCGAGTGCTGGTTGAAAACCTGACTTGGACGGCCTCCATCATTTCCTGCAGGGCCACGGCGATAGCAAGTGGGAGGGCCATGAATTCTTCGGTGCCCAGCACAAGAACCCTCCCTCCTGCAGCGTGGGTAGCCCGCAAAGAGCCTGACAGGGCAGTGCAGATCTGATCCCGCTGTCGGACCTGGGCGCGACCCGGGATGCCGAAACGGGCACTAGGGATCGGCGTCACTGCGTCGTTAAGATCAATGATCTGGATGGAGCCTTCTTGATGAGGCGCGGGCTTGCCTGCAAATGTGTGGATCAGGTCGGCTGCGGCTTCCGCGAGGTCCTCGGGCAGGTGAATGGTTCCCGTGGCCAGTGCAACAACATCGATGGTGGCGTTGATCTCGGTGGCGAGTGCGTCGAATTTCTTTCGGTCATGCGGGGACCGGAGGTCGATCAGGGATGCCACTACGTAGTGCCGGTGGACAGCGGTTTGGTGGAGCTCCCGGATGGTGTTGATGATGGTCGCCCCGGTGCTCAGCTCGTCATCCACCAGTACAACGGTTCCAGCAAGGCTGAGGACGTCGTGGTCGGAGGGCAGCAGCCTGTGTGAGGTTGCGTGTGAGTGCGCTTCTTCGAAGCTTCCGTACTGTCTCGCACCGTAGGTCGCGTCGGTCTCGCGTGTTGAGTGGATGTAGTAGCTACCGAGCTGTTCGGCAACGAGTTGTCCGAGTCCTGTAGCGGTCTCGGCGTAACCGATCGTGGCTATATCGGTCAGATCTGTTGCGTGGTTTTCCAAGAGGGCGCACAGTGCCTGTGCTTCTTGGATCCGTGGGTTGCGGTCATCGCCGAGGGGGCTGCTGCCGGTCCCGGAAGAGGCCTGGCGCAGGAGGCGGTCGAGCTGTTGAGCGGCAGCGTTGACGACGGGGCGAATACCAGACACCGTATTGAACTGATCGACATCAACAGCTGTTTTGTTCGTCTTGTGCGTGCCCCTGTTCATGTGGCTGAGGACGTCCCGGATCAGGAGTCCCAGGAGACGTCCTGCCGCGGTGGCGATGGTGGGCTCTGTGGGCAGGTGTTTGGCGAGGACGGTGGATACGAGTAGGTGGGCCCGTTTGGGATTGCGGCGGAGGGCGAGTCCGACGAGGGCTTCGACAGGAATCAGGCTGTTCGGTGTATCGGTGGTGATCCGGACATTGAGTTGTTCGCTGATGTAAGTGCCGCTCCAGTGCGCGGTGGTGGCAGTTGCGCTCACGGCGTGCTCGCTTCCAGGACGTCCACGTACGTCACTCCTTCGTTTGCCACGCCAAACGCTTTGGCACGCAATAATGTCCGTTCGGCCCAGGCTCGATGGGGTTTGGACTCGTTCATTTTGTTTCCGTATGCGGAGGCGGTCGCGCCGCCTTGGGAACCGTGCACGATGTCAGTCGCGTCGAGGTACTCTTCGTGGGAGACGACTGACATGGCATGGACGACGGCTACGTGCGTGGGGTGGATGACGGTTTTACCGAAGAGGCCGTTTGCATGATCTAGTTCGATCTCCCGAATGAGTCCGTCGAGATTGTCCGTTATGAGCCGTTGCCGGAGTTCAATCTCATCGATGGCTTCGAACGGACTTGAGCGCAGTTGTGGCCGGAGGATCCGATCTTTGTGTGGGAAGTGTTCCCAGACGGGTCCGGTGATAATCCATCCCTCCTCGGGTCGACCGAAGATGTTGACGATGTCGCCGATGACGTTGGCAACGACTTTGACGTTGTAGATGGTCAGGTCGCGGGATCGCCGGAGGCCGAACGCACTGGACATGTCGGTCGCCCCAATGCGGAGGCAGAGGACTAGATCCCGGAATTCGTTGATGAGGGCCAGGTTGTCGGTAAGCACCCTTGCCCGTGTTTCGAGGTGGGTGGTGGTCGTGTGTTCAAAGATGGGCATCACCCGCAGCGGCGCAGTCCTATCGGATGTGTTGTTGAGCTGTTGGACTGCCTCCAGGAAACCCCGGGCTGTTCCGGTCTCATTCTCAAACTTTGGGAGGACGAAGCCATAGATGACACCGAGAGTTGTCCCGGCGCGGCGGCCGATGGACAGGAGTTGTTGTGGTGTTCGGCATCGGATAAACAGCATGGGGAGGCCAGCCGGGTGCTCTGCCAGGCTGTCCAAGGCGCTGAGCAGATTCTGCTCGGCCGCCATGAGGCTTTCGTCCGGCACTGCGTCCTCAAGACAAATGACCATGCTGACACATCCGGCGTCAGCTTGCCTTCTGACGTCCTCCGCGAGGTTGGCGCGAGTGGCGGGGCAGTACAGGGTGGCGCCCAGCGCCACTGCCAGAAGAGAAGGATCCGTGTCGTGGTGAAGCGTCTCGGGCAGCGTATGAAAGAGCCGCGCTTTGACGGTGTCGCTTAGAGTGGCGAAGTGTTGCATGATCCCCCGGTCCTTTTGTCTGCTGTCATGTCCGCCGTGGCGCTAGTAGACGGGGGCGGCGAGTGGAATGGTCATGCTGAGGCCGAATTTCTCCCAGATGGCTGGATCTGAATCGTTGTCTGGGACGAATTCTGCCCTCAGTTCAAGCAGGCTTCCGATCCGTGCAAGGAAAAGAACGACGCGCACATCGTCACCTGCTAAAGCCGCGGCGGTGATGCCCTGTCCGTCAAAGAGTCTGAGGCTGAGTGGGCCGCCGGCTCCGATGAACAGCGTGCGGCGCAGGAGCCGGACATGCCTTAAGGAAACTACCGCTGCCGTTTCGTGGAATCCTGCCAGCGGACGGTTTCCTGGCGTCTTCACTGAGGTGCCGGCGGAATGTCCATCGTAGGTGGCCGCCCCGGTGGTGAGATCCGAACCTTCCCAAGTGACGGACCTCGCGCCTGAGACTGTTAGCGTGCCGATGGCCGACTGTCTGGCGTTCAGGCGGACCAGGGGATTGTTCGGACTCAGTTGGTTCAATTCCTCAATGCCCGGTGCGGGAAAGAGCCGGTTTCGGGGGGTGGCTCGCCGTGCCGGGACTGGCCTGGATGTGGTTCTTGGACGTGATTGGAAGATCGCTTCCGGTGAAGACTGGGCGGCGCTTGTGCTCTCCGTACGACGGAGGTCCAGCGGCGGGCGGGTCTGCACGGCGGCGGGTGTTGAACGGCGGTTGAGGTCCAAAGGTATCCCGGCGGGTCGCGGGGTGACGGCGTCCGGTGCAGGCGCAGAGGGCGGCACGGGTTTGATACGGCGGGTGATGTACGTGATGTCCGCACGGGTGGGGCGGTTTGGCATGTTCAGAGGCTCAGCTTGAAGTCTGCAGCCACAGCACGCAGCCCCGTTTCGTACCCTTGCCCAAGGGCGCGGAACTTCCATCCGCCTCCGTGGCGATAGAGCTCCCCCAGCATGGTGACGTTGATTTTGTCCATGTTGCGTCGTGGCACGTCGAACCGGACCAGTTCCCGGTCGTGTGGATCGGCGACACGGATGTACATGTTCCGGACGGCTCCGAAGGTGCCTGGTCCCCTCACTTCGGGGTCGACATAGAGCAGCACGACGATCTTGGAGACAGTGTCGGGTACATGGGTCAGTTGCACGTCGATTTGCTCCTGATCGTCCTCGCCGGAATAGGCGATGCTTCCATCAGGGCTGGCCAGTTGGTTGAAAAACACTAAGTGCTCGTTGGATAGTGCTCGTCCGTCCGGCCCGCACATGATCACCATGGGGACCAATTCGGCTTGCGGTCCGTGACTTGGGACCACTTCCCAGCCGATGCCCAGCAACACAGCGTCGAGCCCGGGGTTTTCTGCAGTCAGCGCAGCGTTGCTGCCAGCGACCATCGATGCCACCACTAGTGTCCTTCCAGGTGGAGACCATCAATATCAAATTTGTCCCGAAGGAACTGTCCGTGGACAGCAAGTTCCGTGACGGCTCCGGTGCGTACCTGATTGTCCAGGTTTTCGACCGTGGATCGGAGAGTTTCAAGCTGTTCCAGAAGAACAGCTGTTTCCGATGAGTCTTCCGACCGGGACACGGGTCCCAACAGGGTGTAGGACCTCAAAGGCACCGGTAGATAATCGCCGGCAATGGCAGCCAACAGCACCACCTGCTCTGTGGATGCCCCCGTTTGGTTGATGTAACTGTGGAGGGCTTGAAGGGTGTCAACGAGGTAGAGCACTTGTGACACGACGATAGTCGGCAACCTCGCCCCGTTCCGGAGCGTGTCTGCGCGAAGACCCGACAGGAGCCGACCGATGCCGGCCAACTCCTCGATTACCGGGTCGACCGGGACATGCCCATCGGCAACGGGCCCGGTGCTGGCGCCGTTGCCGAAGAGCGATCCCAAAAACTTAGCGACCATCGACCTAATGAACCTCTAGCAACTTGTACGGGTTCATTTGCCCTCTTGCGCGCGCACGCGCTCCAGGTAAGGGCGGGCCCGTTCGATGCCCGTTTCCAGTGCCTGCACGGTCCCTTCCATAGTCTTGTTCGCTTGCGACCGGAACGTGTCAATGGCATCCATCGTCTGGAAGACGTTGTCGAAGGCACGTTGAAGGGTCTCGACACTGACACCGGAACTGGCTGCCTGCTGGTGGATCCGTGCGGTCTGATCCTTCAACATCTCACTGGTCTTCAGGATCATGTTGTTGGTTGTCGTATTGATGGCATCGATCTGGTCCAGAACCATTTTCTGATTGGCCAACGCTTGGGCGACGATCACTGCCGTCCGCAGGGCAGAGATCGTTGTGGTGCGTGCCCGCTCGACACCCTTGATCAGTTCGGTGTTGTTCTTGCGGATCATGTCGATGGCCAGGTAGCCCTGGACCGATACCGCCAGCTGCGTCAGGATGTCCTGGTGACGCTGCCGGATCGGATACAGCACATCGGAGTCAAGCTTCCCTGCCTGCTCGATGTCACCTACTGCTTTGAGTTCATCGATTTTCGCCTCCGTGGCGGCATCCAATGCTTTGGCAAACACGGCGTACTCGCTCAGTTCCTGCATGGTTTCCCAGAGCTGGGTCTTTTCCTGGGCGAGGGCCGCGTTGTCCTTCAACAGCTCGTCCTGGCCAGCCATCAAGGACTTGATGATTTTGTCCAGCTGCGTCTGGGCCGATTCGTACCTCTGGAAGTACTTGGCAAGCTTGTTGCCGCCCGGAATGAACCCGAGAATCTTCCGTCCGACGCCGAGATCGGCGTTGTTTGGTGTCAGGTCCTCAACGGTTGAACGAAGTTCGCCGAGGGTCGAGGCCACCTGTACCTGGGCGGTGCTGCCAGACTTTTTCGCGCTGGCCAGCGATGTCGATGACCGTTCCAACAAGCGGCTGGAGGTATTCGAGGACTTGACCAGTTGCTGTCCGGCCAAGCGGTTGATGCCATCAATTTTCGTCGTGTACTCAGGGCTGAAGGGGCTCATGCCAGCGACTTCGTTGACGAAGGCGCGTGCTTGGGCGTTGATTTCCTGCTGACGCTCGGCGGCCACGGGCACCATACCCGGAGCGTCGGCTTCTTTGACGACCGGCACCGCTTCGGGAGCAGCGAGCACCAGAGGCGTGGAGGCTGCGGCGTCCGGTGGAGTGAGTTGCATGCTCATTGGTCTTGTTCCCTTCTATTGCGGAAGTCTTAGCCGAGTTGGACGCCGAAGTCCGTGGCAACGCCAGCCAGGCCGCTGGCGTAGCCTTGGCCGACGGCCTTGAACTTCCATTCGCCGTTGTGGCGGTACAGTTCGGAGAAGATCATGCATGTCTCTGGAGCGGCGTCTTCGCTGAGGTCGTATCGGACGACCTCCGTGTCGCTTTCCTGGTTGACGACCCGGCAGTAAGCGGACCGCACTTGGCCAAAGTTCTGTCGGCGTTCGTCCGCTTGGTCGATGGAGACAACGAAGACAATGCGCTCTACATCCGGGGCTACCGCCGAGAGCTCGACGGCAATGGTTTCATCGTCGCCTTCGCCCACGCCGGACCGGTTGTCTCCTTGGTGTTTGACCGATCCGTCAACGGCTGAGGGCTGGTTGTAGAAGATGAAGTCCGCCGACGAGCGGACTTGGCCGTTGGCGCCAACCAGCAACGCTGACGCGTCCAGGTCGAAGGCGTCTCCAGTGGTGGTCCGGGGATCCCAGCCGAGCCCAACCAGGACCTTGTTCAGGCCTGGGTCAGTTTTGCTGAGGGAAAGGTTGCTGCCCTTGGTGAGGGTAAGGCCGGCCATGCGTTTCTCCTTGTCTCCGACTGCGGAAGAGCGTCAATCTTGTGTTCTGGCTTAGTCCAGGACGATGCCGAAGTCCGTGGCGACGCCCCGGAGTCCGGTGGCATAGCCCTGGCCGACTGCGCGGAACTTCCATTCGCTGTTGTGGCGGTAGATCTCTGCAAAGATCATGCAGGTTTCGGCGGCCGCGTCCTCAGTGAGATCGTAGCGGACGACTTCGTTGTCTGTTTCCTGATTGACGACGCGGCAGAAGGCATCGCGGACTTGGCCGAAGTTCTGGCGGCGGGCCTCTGCTTGGTCAATGGAGACAACGATGACGATCTTTTCCACGTCGGCAGAGACCGTGTCGAGGTCGATGAGGATCTGTTCGTCATCGCCGTCGCCTTCGCCGGTGCGATTGTCGCCCTGATGGATGATAGACCCGTCCTTGGACGTGAGCTGGTTGTAGAAGATGAAGTCGTCGTTGGACCGTACTTTGCCGTCTGCCCTGAGCAGCAGCGCGGAAGCATCAAGGTCGAACTGCTCCCCGGCCGTGGTCCGCGGGTCCCAGCCAAGGCCGATCATGGCCTTGCGCAGGCCTGGGTCTGCTTTCGTCAGTGAAAGATTGCTGCCCTTGCTGAGTGTCAGGCTGGACATGGTGCCTCCAAAAGTAGTGCTTGGGAATTGGGATGTCAGATAGCGGCTGCTGCGGCACCGAGCACGTCGGTGGGCGTCCGGCCGTTGGCTGGTGCCCCGATGGCCTGGAACGTCCAGGTGTTACCGTTGCGGGTGAGCTTGGACATGACCATGGCCGTGTAGCGTCCGGATTCGGTCAGGTCGTAGCGGGCAACTTCGGGGCTGGCCGGGACGGAGTCGTCAAGGACGCGGCAGAAAGCGTTTTGCACCATGTCGAAGGTTTGCTGGCTGTAGCTCGTGATGACAAAAACGATGTGGGCGACCGCCGGCGAAACGGCCGGGAGGTTGACGAGCAGCGTCTCGTCGTCGCCCTCGCCTTCGCCGGTGAGGTTGTCGCCGGTGTGCCGGATGGAACCGTCTTTGCTGGTGAGCTGGTTGTAGAAAACGGTGTCGAGGTGTTGCCCTCGACCATCGAAGAGAATGGCTGAGGCATCCAGGTCAATTTCGACTGTCTTGGGTCCAAAGAAGCCCTTTTTCGCCGGGACCGCGGAGTCCCATCCGAGGCCCAGACGGACGTGGGTCAAAGATTCACCGTTCTGCTTGGTCAGCGACAGCGACTGGCCCTTTTGCAAACTCAACCCCATGATATTTTTCCGTTCCCTTGGTTTCTTGATTGTTGGTTTGTGTGTGTCTATCGACGGGTGCGTGCTAGTTGTTAGCTGGTTGCAGCGACTCGCCGCGCGCTTCGATGCGTGCCTTCTTATTGCGCTGGATGGAACCAATAAAGGCAGCTCCGATGAAAACCACACCGATCAAGCCGGTGATGACTTCGTTGACGGGGACCACGATGGTGATGAGGAGAATGACGGCGAGGGCTCCGATGGCCCAGTGGGCACCGTGGTCCAAGTACTCGAACTCGTCCAGTGTTCCTTGGCGTACGAGGAACACCGTGAGCGATCGTACGAACATGGCGCCTATGAAACCTAGGCCAAGCGCGATGATGATCGGGTCAGCAGTAATGGCAAAGGCCCCAATGACGCCATCGAAGGAGAACGACGCGTCAATGACTTCGAGGTAGAGGAAGAGCATGAAGGCGGCTTTACCGGCAAGCTGCGCTGTGGTGGACGGTCCAGCGTGGGTGGCGAGAGCTGCGTCAGTTGCGTCGATGTCTCCGTCGTCATCGACGTCGAAAAGGTTGCCCAGCCCGTTGACCAGGAAGTAAGTGATCATCCCCAGCAGGCCGGCGAGCAAGACGATGCCTTGCTTCTCTCCAGATACGGCGCCAGCTACCGCAAGAGCAGCCATGCCCGCGATCAGAGACGCTCCCTCAAGACGTCCGAGCTTCGCCAGAGGTATTTCAAGGAATTTGATCCATTTGATGTCCCTGTCGGCCAAGATGAAGTCCAGGAACAGCATCAACAGGAACATTCCACCGAACGCTGCGATTTGCGGGTGTGCTTCATGAAGCAGATATCCGTAGGTCCCCGGAGTGTGCGGGTCGCCCTTCTCCATGGCAAGTGTGATGGCTTCAACGGGGTTCAGGTTCGCTGTGACACCCACAATCAGCAACGGGAAGAGGATTCTCATGCCGAACACGGCGATGAGGATTCCCACGCTTAGGAACATCTTTTGCCAGAACGGGTTCATGCGTTCGAGGATTCGGGCGTTGACGACGGCGTTGTCGAAGCTGAGGCTGACCTCAAGAATTCCGAGAATGATGCACAGAATCAGAGCTTGGGGTCCACCGTAGAGGACGGCCACTATCAGCGCGGCAGCGGTAACCGCGAATGACCAACCGAATGTCTTGAGGAACACGTTCGTCTGACTCCTGGAACTAAAGGCCCGCACCGGAAAATTTCCGGTGGGACGACAAAGACATCCCGGAAGTTATCCCCCCAAGACTTCGTGGCTACAGCATAACCACAGGAACGCAGGGACAACAGCTCCACGCTCCGTCACCCCATTGGGCGCCATCGTTACGAAGGACTGCCCGGGCCGACGCGCATCACCCGTCACAACCAAACGCTGCGGAGACCACGCATTCGTAACAATTTCACCTGAATCACAAACCTGTAACTCAGATACTAGAATCACTGGAGGTGCAAGTCAAAAGCCTTTATGACGGCGTCAACTAATGCCGGATGGCAGTGAAATGGGGGTAGAGTGCCGCAGCGCACAAGGACAGCGCGTGATAGAGCTCGTATACGTCCATCTACCAAAATTGTGGGTGCCCCTGCCGCCGTTCTCTCCGGCACCGCCTTCCTCTTTGGCGGACTGCCCTCGGCGCTATTCGTCTTCGGTTTAATCGCTTTGTTGACCGGCCTGTACATTTTTTTGACCGGTCGAAGGTCCTGGGCGATGGTACCCGGGAAACGTGTGGGAGGGGTAATTGTCATTGCACTCTCCCTCGGGTTTGTCACCACTGGGTACGCTCTGGATACCCGGCAGCCGGGGGCACTATTTGAAGCTCTCCAGAGGGAGCCAGAACAAGGCACGGGCGGGGTGCCTGCGCCACCGGCGCCAGACTCCAATGACAGTGAGCCGCCCCAACCTTCGGCGCCCGACACAGGTGCAGACGAGGGACGGCCTTCCACCTCCGTCCCCGGTCCCAACAACGTGTCCGAAGCTGCCGCCCTTCTTGCGGCTGTTGAGGTCAAAGGACGAGCACCCAAATCCGGATACAACCGCAGCCAATTCGGCCAGACCTGGGCCGATGTCGACCGGAACGGGTGCGACACCCGCAACGACATACTGCAGCGCGACCTAACCCAGGTCGTTTTCACCAACAATGTGCCTTGCAAAGTTCAAAGCGGCACACTGGAAGACCCTTACACGGCAAAGACGATTCAATTTGTCCGCGGCAGTGACACCAGCACGGCAGTGCAAATCGATCATGTCGTCGCCCTCAGCGACGCGTGGCAGAAAGGCGCCCAACAGCTAAGCCTTGAACAACGCACCGCGTTCGCCAACGACCCCCGCAACCTCCAGGCAACCGACGGTCCAACCAACCAGAAGAAGAGCGACGGCGACGCAGCAACATGGTTGCCGCCCAACAAAGAGTTCCGTTGCGACTACGTGGCCCGACAAATCCTGGTCAAGGTCACGTACCACTTGTGGGTAACGCATGCCGAGCACGATGCCATGGAACGCGTGCTGCGGGATTGCCCCGCAACATACACCCCCACCGGCTAAGGATGCCGGTATGCACCCGGCCACTCCCTGCGGCCTGGCTCGACGGTCCAACCTATCAAGCGGCTAACGACTGGAGCTTGAACCGCCGTGGGAGAGTCCGCGATGGGAGGCGAAGCCTGCCTGCCCACGAGGCAGGCAGGCTTCGCATCATCGTTCATCTAGCCTCCCCGCCTTCAGGGTCTTCTCCGGTTCGGACCGACGAGGACGCCTACGCAGAACCGTTTAGTTTGCGATTCCTTTATGGCCGTGGCATGCGCCCTGACGGGTCGTACTAGGCCAGACGTAGCCGTCTTTACAGATGATCGTCCCGCCAACCTTAGGTCCCGGGTCCGGAACCTGCGGTACAGGATTCGGAGCAACGGGGACCGGGTTAGGAACAGCTGGAACCGGGTCGGGTACGGCAGGAACCGGATCAGTAACCGCAGCCGATCCCCCACCAGTCACCGTCGCGGGAACGGTGCTCGTCGACGGCGTTGGACTTGGTTTTGAATTAGTGGTGAGGTGCTTGACGCCAAGCTGGACAGTCGAGCGCTCCGGAGCCGTCGTTCCGCCAGCTGGCTCCTGCGAAATGACTTCCCAGTTCGACTTCAGGATGATGGTTTTTCCTTCGACGGTGTCGGTTGCGACCACCTTGAAGCCCGCCTCTTCAAGGTCCTTCTTGGCCTTGTCCAACGTCTTCCCGACTGTCTCAGGAACGGTGACACCAGCGGATGTCGAGGTCTGCGCGGCGGCCGGCTCCACACTGGGCTTGGCAGATGACCCGGCAGTGCTTGAGCAGCCAGTCGCGAGCACCGCGATCAACACAAATGCAGCAAGTGATTTTTTCAAAAATTCCCCCTGGTCCGATTCAACCTGAAATTCACAACAAATAGTTCTTGGAACGCATGCTTCTGGAGTAGCACTCGGCGCTTCTGCCTTGATGATTACTCTATTGCGCCTCGCAAAAGCAAATTTTCTTCACCCACTGCTTTTCGGTCGTTGTCTGGCAATAACTCGGGGAGCCGTAAGCTCTACGATGATCAAAAATTCCTCACAACTCCGCGTCACCCGGACTCGCGGTCGTGTCAATCAACACCGAATTTGACACGTGGAGCGATTTGGTAACCCGGGCCGAAAAGAGTAGCAATAGGCCGCAGTGGCACTCTGTTGATAAAACCTTGATCAAAACTTGAGCAATTCTTGAGCTGGGGCAACTCGAATTGGTAACACTCCGGCGCTTTTGGAGGCCGCCTTCCTTCCCACCTGATCGAAGGCCCCCACACTGGGCGTGGGACAAGAAGAAGAAGGATGCCGGGGACCCAATCGACTGAGTATCATCCCCGTAACGCCAGTGATTCGTGGGCAGGGAGGAGGTGGGCGCCTCTGACGCGGCGTCCAAGACTGCCCATCATCGCCGCCGCGTCAGGCATACGGTCCACTTTGAACCGCCGGGCGCAGGGATGTTGGCTGTAGGAGGACGGGGTATCGAACACCCCGCCGCCCCCACAGTCTTCGGCTATTTGGTAGTGAGTACGTTCCACAGGATGAGGTCGTGGGCATGCCTTGCTTTGTCGTCACCGCGGAAATCCGCTTCCTTGACGGTGCCTCCGGTGTCGATTCCGATGCTCGACGTCGAAGCGAAACGGCCCATCATTGACTTGTTGGAGAGCATGGAGACGGCGCGGATGTTCTTGTAGGGGATGGACACAATTGCGAGCTTGTTTCCAACGAAGCTCTTGTCCTGCAGGATGACTCGCATGTTGGTGATGCCGACGAAACCTGTGCCGACGCCAATGCAGTCGTAGACCGCATAGACAATCTCTCCTTGAAGCAGTCCTGCCCGGATCTGTTCAAGTTGATCTGGTCTGTCATGGATAATTTCGGTCAAGGGTCACTCCCCGGTTAGTCGCTGAGAGGAACGCCCTAGGCGTCCCTCTGAAAATAGGTGGCTCCAGCAAGAATCATGATGCCTTCAATGGCACCCCACAGACCCACCAAGCCGAAGGTGAAAATACCGACGACGAGTGTGAGTACGAGTTGGATAATGCCGATGGTCGTGTAACCCAGGTAGAAGCGGTGGATGCCAAGGCCACCGAGGAAGATGCCAAGGAGTCCGGCGGCGATCTTCGATTTCGGCTGCGGGTAACCGTAGGCGGGGTTAGGCATCGGCGGCCGCGCTGAAAACTGCGGTTGCTGAGGTGCGGGCGGTTGCGTCGAATACAACGGCTGCTGCGGAACTGGGGGCTGCGTCGCGTAGTGGGGTTGTTGAGGAACCTGTGGCTGCACCGGATATTGCGGTTGCTGCGGGGCGGCGGGTGGGGACTGGTCGGCCTTGGGAGGGTACGGGTTCACTGGTGGTGTACCGTACCCTTCGGGCACGGCCGGGAACTGGTCAGGGGTGGGTGTAGTCATGCTTCTAACGCCTCTCGGAGAATGATGATGCAGTCATGGCGACTGGCGGCATCATCCAAATGGCATCCCCCAGAATCCATGTGCTGTCACTATCTTCACCGACCCGCCGCTGATTTCTTCGATGCAGATCGAATGTTTCAGGAACAAATGTCGTGTGGCAAACAATCAACGTCGGCGGAAACGTTTGTCTTAGCCAGCTACCGTGGCAGTCTCCAGTCGAAATCCCGTGGCACGAGGTCTTGGTCTTCCGGCGCGAAGTCCAGCTCTTGAAACCTCCCGGCGTCTGGATCTACTGTGCCGTCCGGCCTCAACCGCATGCCCGACCATATGCCCATTCGACACTGCCCGGCGTGATTGCGAGCGTGGTCGACTTCGTTTCGGGTGATGATGACAGAGCCTCCAACACTTTGTGTGCCCTTAGCCTCAAGGTAGAGAAGTTGGTCGCCCATGACGGCCTCGGCGTCGTATGGCCGGTTCGTTCTGGTGTCTGTAACGGTCCACCCACGTTCACGGTAGTACGCCATGAGTCGGTCCTGAGCAGCGTCCTCGATTGCTTTACGTACTTCGGGATCCATCTGGAGCCCTTGACCGACACCGCCCGCATTATCGCCTTCATTTGCGGAGAACCCACTTGCTGTCGAGGAAGAATTCGGGTCGACGCTGTACATGATGGCATTCCGGCCCCGGCCTGCTACAGGATGTCCTACTAACTCCTGGTACATCGGGTGCTCCGTTGAGACAACGCGCCCCGCAAGTGCCGTCTTTCGTTTCCCGCTGGAGGTGACCAGTGTTTCGTGGTTGGCGGGGTTAAGCTCGGCGACAAGGATCACGCTTCCTCGATAGTGAAGCGTTGCCCATCGTTCAGCGGAGATGCGGTTGGCGTTAAGAGCCCAGTCCCCACGGTTGTTCTCCCACAACAGTTCGGGAGTGACAGTGGGGTCGTACCCGTACCACTGTCGACCTAAGGGATCGTTGGGATCCGCTATCGTCCTGCCGCCCAACCTGATATTAATAACCATGGATTGAGTATCGCCCATCCTCAAAGGATTGTGCGGTCAGGCCGGCACGGATGAAAAACGCGTGGAAGTGACACAAGGGACTACTCTTGTTGACCTTTGTCAGCATCAAATCCGCGTTGAAGTCCGAACATGTCAACGATAATGGCTGGGTTGAGAGCCAGGCTGGTAGCTTCACCGGAAATGAAATCGAGCGTGGTAAAGCGCTGGCTTAGCCCGTCGATTTCCTCCTTGTTGCTCTCGTAGAAATCGGCGAGCATGGTTAGCGACCTTGGCCCAACCGTGTTGAATGCGCTTCTTTCTGACTTCGACACGGCCAGGCTCCTGCACGCCCGCACAAAGTAGGTGTCGAAGGACGGCGGGTTGCCCCACGTGCCCATCATTACCTCCCTGACAAGGGTCCGAGCGGGTCCCCTCAGGGAGTAGTGCTTTGCGAAGGTCCGTGTAAGCCCCCAGAAGTACTTTTTGGGTCCTGGATCACCGAAGTGATGCATGGTGATTTTGGCCATCGTTAGGCTGTATCGGTCAATAATTTCGTCGGCTGCCCGGTAGTGTCGGGTGTTGGTATCGCGGAACAAATGGGAAGAACCTCATAGCATTCCCCCGCTCGCCAGGTTGTAGCCAGGCTGCAGGCAGCTGTACTCCATATTCTGGGTGGGGCGGGGGTGGTCTGAAAGTCGTTATAACAGAAGTCCCAGCTTCGGGCTCGGCCGGAAGGTCGTTTGCTTGTTGGTCCGTTGTTCGGAGGAATCTTTCGACTGCCCTCGTTATCTCGCCCTGTTCTACTGCATGCACGAGGAGATCGTACTAAGAGTTTCGGCTTGCCCTTGCCGATTTGCCACCTCCAGTTCCCTCCTGAAGAGCGGAAACCAGCGCCCGCCGAGAAGCAGAAAGCACGTTGTCCTGAATGATAGCGAAATCGCAAACGCCGCACGGCGGATGGATCACGTCAGCCTAACAATGCCACGACTTGCACGGGCGGAGGTTCTCAACTAACAGCCCTGCAACCGACTCCGCGCGGACGTCATCGCTTGAGAAAGGCACTGTCTGGGATAGTCCCGTGATCTGGGCACCGATAACAACGCATATGTCGCGTAGAGGCCGGCGTGCCCCGCCAAGATGAATCAATTAAACAAGTTTCAATCAGGGCTTGCGGTTTTAGTGTCCAGATCTGATGGGCGTCCTCGCGAATCCGAGCCAATGCTTGGCTCACCAGTCCTGTGCGTCGTCAACTCCAGTCAGAAAGGCCAGCCGCTCGGCCGCGAGATGACGACCCGCCTCTAATTCGAACTCGTCCATGACAGAGGCGAGCTAGGCGAACAATTCCTCGCGCTCCTGTGTCTCACCGAACGGGGACCGCCCTTCAAGCCGGTTGAAGGCGCTAGCGCAATTACGCCCTACATCCTCCAACCGTCCCAAGGTGGTCTCGCCCAGCTGATCCGAGAGTGCCTCGAGCACCTCGCGTAGTGTCTTCTTGAATTGCTAACTCAGCTCTAGCTCTCCCCGGATCGTCACCTGGAAACCTGTGAGGCGTACTCTCCACGACTAGTACGAAGGTGCGCCTCAAAGCGGCGACCCACCTCAAGTGCACCACTCCTGGTATCCCAAACCCCCACCTCCCCACACGCCCCCTTGACTCCCACCCCCACCTTCCCTAGACTTTTCATAAAGCAGAATCTAAATTCCACAAAGCGGAAACTGAAGCCAAGCGCCAAGGCAGCAGCCAAGCAAAGGAAGATAGATCCAAGCCCTCCTCGGAAGGACCTACGATGACGTACACAGTGAACTGCTCCATCCTCCTGACGGAACTGCCCTTGCTCGAGCGCCCCGCCGCCGCGAAGGCAGCCGGTTTTGACGCCGTCGAGTTCTGGTGGCCCTTCGAGACCTCCGTCCCCAGCGACGCACAAGTAACCGAGTTTGAAACAGCCATCAAGGACGCTGGCGTTCAGCTCACGGGCCTGAACTTCAACGCCGGCAACATGCCCGGCGGCGACCGCGGCCTGGTGTCCTGGAAGGGACGTTGCTCCGAGTTCAAGGACAACATCGACGTCGTAGCCGGCATCGGTGAGCGCCTGGGCTGCAAGGCCTTCAACGCCCTCTACGGCAACCGCCAGGACGAGTTCACCCCTGAAGAGCAGGACGAACTCGCGGCAAAGAACCTCGCCGCAGCAGCAGAAGGCGTCGCCCGCATCGGCGGCACCGTTCTCCTCGAACCGGTCAGCGGCGCACCCAAGTACCCGCTCCTCACCGCCGAAGACGCACTCAAGGTCATCGCCCGCGTCAAGGCAGAATCCGGCGTACAGAACATCAAGCTCCTCGCCGACTTCTACCACCTGGCAGTCAACGGCGACGACGTGGAATCCGTTATCGAGAACCACGCCAAGGACTTCGGCCACATCCAGATCGCCGACAACCCCGGCCGCGGCGCTCCCGGAACCGGCACGCTCCCCCTCGGCGAATGGATCGCCCGCAGCCGCGAACTCGGCTACGACGGCTACATCGGCCTCGAGTACAAGGAACCGCAGGAATCGGCTTTCAGCTGGGCCATCCGCCAGCGCGCCAACGCCAACTAAGCATCCAGCACGCCTGAGCTAAAAAGACTTTCAAGAAAGAGAACCACAATGAGCAACGTTGCAGTCATCGGCCTCGGAATCATGGGCCTCCCCATGGCCATCAACCTCGTCAAGGCCGGCCACTCGGTCACCGGTTTCAACCGCAGCCAGGACAAGATCGACAAGCTCGTCTCCGAAGGCGGCCAGGGTGCCACCAGCATCGCGGACGCAGTCAAGGACGCCGACGTCGTCATCACCATGGTCCCGGACTCCCCCGATGTTGAGGGTGTAGTCAGTGGCAAGGACGGCGTCTTCGCCAACGCGAAGAAGGGCACCATCTGGATCGACGCATCCAGCATCCGCCCGGACGTCGCCAAGCGCCTCTCCGACGACGCAGTAGCAGCCGGCATCCGCCCGCTCGACGCTCCCGTATCCGGTGGCGAACAGGGCGCAATCGACGCCGTCCTGTCCATCATGGTCGGCGGCGCAGCTGAGGACTTCGAGGCAGCACAGGATGTCCTCAACGCAGTGGGCAAGACCATCGTCCACGTCGGCCCGTCCGGCTCCGGCCAGACCGTCAAGGCAGCAAACCAGCTGATCGTAGCCGTAAACATTCAGGTCCTCGGCGAGGCCATCGCCTTCCTTGAGGCCTACGGCGTAGACACCGACGCAGCACTGAAGGTCCTGGGCGGCGGCTTGGCCGGCTCCAAGGTCCTCGACCAGAAGGGTCAGAAGATGCTCGACCGCAACTTCGACCCCGGCTTCCGCCTGGCCCTCCACCACAAGGACCTCGGCATCGTCACCTCTGCAGCCCGCGAAGCCAACGTCGCTGTCCCGCTCGGCGCAGTCGTCGCCCAGCTCGTCGCCGCAACCGTCAACCAGGGCGACGGCGGCCTCGACCACTCGGGCCTCTTCAAGCAGGTTCTCCAGCTCAGCGGCCGGAAGTAAGCACCCCGGCAAAAGCCGGACAGAAAACGAAAAGCAGGGAACCCGCCGTCGTACATAAACGACGGCGGCTCCCTCACCACACCCAAAAACACCACAGACTTCGCCCGAAAGGGCAAAAAACAAGGAGTACACCATGGCAAAGATGCGCACCGTTGATGCGGCCGTAGCCATCCTGGAAAAGGAAGGCGCAACCGAAGCTTTCGGTCTGCCCGGCGCCGCGATCAACCCCTTCTACTCAGCAATGCGTGCCCACGGCGGCATCCGCCACACGCTGGCCCGCCACGTTGAAGGCGCCAGCCACATGGCCGACGGCTACAGCCGCGCAGCTGATGGCAACATCGGCATCTGCATCGGCACGTCTGGCCCCGCTGGCACGGACATGATCACCGGGCTGTACGCAGCCCAGGCAGACTCGATCCCCATGCTCTGCATCACCGGTCAGGCACCCGTCGCCAAGCTGCACAAGGAAGACTTCCAGGCTGTGGACATCGAGTCCATCGCCAAGCCGCTGACCAAGTTCGCCATGACCATCCTGGAGCCGGGCCAGGTTCCCGGTGCGTTCCAGAAGGCCTTCCAGCTGATGCGTTCGGGTCGTCCGGGCCCGGTCCTGCTGGACCTGCCCATCGACGTTCAGATGGCGGAGATCGAGTTCGACATCGATGCCTACGAGCCCCTGCCCATCGAGAAGCCCAAGGCTTCCGGCAAGCAGCTGGAAAAGGCACTGGACCTGCTGACCGCAGCCAAGCACCCGCTGATCGTTGCCGGTGGCGGCATCATCAACGCAGGCGCTTCGGCACAGCTGGTTGAGCTGGCCGAGATCCTGAACGTTCCCGTGATCCCCACGCTTATGGGCTGGGGCGCCATCCCGGACGACCACCAGCTGATGGCTGGCATGGTTGGCCTGCAGACCTCGCACCGCTACGGCAACGAGACGTTCCTGCAGAGCGACTTCGTGATCGGCATCGGCAACCGTTGGGCCAACCGTCACACTGGTGGCCTGGACACCTACACGGCTGGCCGTAAGTTCGTGCACATCGACATCGAGCCGACCCAGATCGGTCGCGTTTTCTCGCCGGATTTGGGCATTGCGTCCGACGCCGGTGCGGCGCTGGACGGTCTGTTGGAGCTGGCCCGCGAACGCCAGGCAGCAAAGACCCTGCCGGACTACTCGGGTTGGGTTGCCGAATGCCAGGAGCGCAAGGGTTCCCTGCACCGCAAGACCAACTTCGACAACGTGCCCATCAAGCCGCAGCGCGTGTACCAGGAGATGAACAAGGCCTTCGGTCGCGACACCACCTACGTGTCCACCATTGGCTTGTCGCAGATCGCCGGCGCGCAGATGCTGCACGTGTTCGGTGCCCGCAAGTGGATCAACGCTGGCCAGGCCGGCCCGCTGGGTTGGACCGCTCCGGCAGCCCTGGGCGTTGTACGCGGCACCCCGGACGCCACCGTTGTTGCCCTGTCCGGTGACTACGACTTCCAGTTCATGATCGAGGAACTGGCCGTGGGCGCACAGTTCAACCTGCCGTACATCCACGTTGTGGTGAACAACAGCTACCTGGGCCTGATCCGTCAGAGCCAGCGCGGTTTCAACATGGAACAGAACGTTTCCCTGGCCTTCGAGAACATCAACTCCCCGGAGACCAACGGCTACGGCGTGGACCACATCAAGGTTGCCGAGGGCTTGGGCTGCAAGGCCATCCGCGTTGAAGACCCCAACGACCTGCCTGCTGCCTTCGACAAGGCCAAGGCATTGATGGGTGAGTTCAAGGTTCCCGTGGTTGTTGAAGTGATCCTGGAAAAGATCACCAACATCTCCATGGGTGTTGAGATCAACGGCGTGAACGAGTTCGAAGAGCTGGCAGAGACCGCGGCAGACGCACCTACCGCGATCCTGACCAAAGCGTAAGTAACAGTAAAAGAAGGGAGGCACCGGAATGCGTGTTGTCATCGCCCCGGACAAATTCAAGGGCTCGCTGTCCGCGCCCGACGTCGCCAAGCACCTGGCAACAGGCCTGCAGGCGGGGTTCGGTTCCAAGGGCTTTGAGGCAACACGCATTCCGGTGGCCGACGGCGGCGAAGGAACCATCGACGCCGCCATCGGCTCCGGCTTCACCCGCCGGACCACCACCGTCACCGGCCCGCTCGGCGAGCCGGTGAAGGCCGACTTCGCGGTGCGGGACCAGGAAGCTGTCATCGAAATGGCGGCAGCTTCCGGTCTCGCCCTCCTCCCGGACGGCCCCACGTCCCAGGCGGCCAAAACCGCAACCAGCATCGGCACGGGCGAACTCATCCGTGCCGCGCTGGACCTCGGCTGCCGCAAGATCATCCTGGGTGTGGGCGGCAGCGCCAACACCGACGCCGGCGCGGGTGTCCTCCAGGGCCTGGGCGCCGTCTTCCTGGACAAGAACGGCAACGAGCTCCCCGGCGGCGGTGCCGCTCTCGCGGACATCGACAGCATCGACTTCTCCAACTTCGACGTCCGCATCGAGGCCACGGAGTTCGTGTTGGCGTCCGACGTCGACAATCCCCTTCTGGGGGCCAGTGGCGCCCCAGCCATCTTCGGTCCGCAAAAGGGCGCGACGCCGGACGACGTCACCGAACTCGATGCGGCGCTGAGCCACTTCGTGGACGTGCTCGCAGCAGCAACCGGGCAGCACGCCAAGTACGCAGCCAAAGCAGAAGGCGCTGGAGCGGCAGGCGGCGTTGGCTACATTGCCATTGCGGCACTGAAGGCAGAGCGGCGGCCGGGCATCGACGTCGTGCTTGAATTCACTGAACTCGAGCAGCGGCTCAAGGGCGCCGACCTGGTGATCACCGGAGAAGGCAGCCTGGACGAACAAAGCCTGCTCGGCAAGACGCCCATGGGCGTTTCGCGGGCGGCACAAAGGGCCGGGGTTCCCGTGATCGCCGTGTGCGGCCGGAGTACCCTGAGCCGGGAACAACTCACGGACGCCGGCTTCCATACGGTCCATGCACTGACCGATCTGGAAAAAGATGTCCAAAAATGTATCGCTGAAGCAGGTCCGTTGCTTGAACAATTGGGTAAGCACATAGGCGTGTACCTGGCGGAACGGACCGAAAACAAGGAGTACCTCAATGTCTGAAGCAATCGGCGCCTATGACCTCGTTATCCGGGGCCAGCGCATCCTGACCACCGCCGGTATCGCAGCCCGCGAAGTTGGCATCCGCGATGGCATCATCGTGGCCATCGAACCCCTGGGCAACGGCCTGACGGGCGACGAGGTCATCGAACTCGCAGACGACGAAACCCTTATCCCCGGCCTGGTGGACACCCACGTTCACGTCAACGAGCCCGGCCGCACCGAGTGGGAAGGCTTCGCCTCCGCCACCCGTGCCGCTGCCGCCGGTGGCGTCACCACCATCATCGACATGCCGCTGAACAGCATCCCGCCCACCACCACCGTGGACGGCCTGGAGCAGAAGCGCGTCGTCGCCAAGGACCAGGCGTTCGTGGACGTCGGATTCTGGGGCGGTGCCATCCCGGGCAACAAGAGCGACCTCCGCCCGCTGCACGACGAAGGCGTTTTCGGCTTCAAGTGCTTCCTCCTGCACTCCGGCGTGGACGAGTTCCCGCACCTGGACGCGGACGAGATGGAAGAGGACATGAAGGAACTCAAGTCCTTCGACTCCCTCATGATCGTGCACGCCGAGGACTCCCACGCGATCGACCGCGCACCGCACCCCGGCGGCGACCACTACGAGACCTTCCTGGCCTCCCGTCCCCGCGGCGCCGAGAACAAGGCCATCGCCGAGGTCATCGAACGCGCCCGCTGGACCGGCGCCCGCGCCCACATCCTGCACCTCTCCTCCTCCGACGCGCTTCCCATGATCGCCTCGGCAAAGCGCGACGGCGTCAACCTCACCGTCGAGACGTGCCCGCACTACCTGACGCTCATGGCCGAAGAAATCCCCGACGGCGCCACGGCCTACAAGTGCTGCCCGCCCATCCGCGAAGCCTCCAACCGCGAGCTCCTTTGGAAGGGCCTGCAGGATGGCACCATCGACTGCATCGTCTCGGACCACTCGCCCTCCACACTGGACCTCAAGGACCTGGAGAACGGTGACTTCGCTGTGGCGTGGGGCGGCGTTTCCTCACTGCAGCTGGGCCTGTCCCTGATCTGGACCGAAGCCCGCCACCGCGGCATCTCCCTGGAACAGGTTGTCGCCTGGATGTCCGAGAAGCCCGCCGCCCTGGCCCGCCTGCACAACAAGGGCCAGCTCGCACTGGGCTACGACGCCGACTTCTCCATCTTCGCCCAGGACGAAGCCTTCGTTGTGGACGTCACCAAGCTCAAGCACAAGAACCCGATCACGCCGTACGACGGCCGTCCGCTGGCCGGCGTCGTCCGCAAGACGTACCTGCGCGGCACCCCGATCGACGGCCAGAACCCCGGCGGCAAGCTGCTCCGCCGCGGCAACGTTTAGGCCTACCGTCATGGCAGTCAATGCCTACGGGCCACCGCCGTCACGAGGACCCGCAGCACGCGGGTCCTCCGCACGGCGGCCCGGCCAGAACCCTCGGAGCCTCAACGAACGCAACGGCCTGACAGCTCACGGCCTCGCGCTCTGGGTCAACCCGGCCGAGGGCGACGAGATCGATCCTGAAATCTGGGAGCGGGCCGCACGCCTTGTGCTGGCCCGTGCCATGAAACTTGCCCCGGAGGCGGAAGTCCGCATCTGGCCCGCCCCCGGGGCAGAGCACTCCGGCGTCGGCGACACTTCCTGGGGCGGCACTCCGCAGGAAGCCGCCGACGCCGGTACCAACCGTCCGGATTCAGCTACGGTAACGCTCGCCGATGCCCTCGCGGAGGCGCGCAACAGCAGCCGTTCAGACGGCGCCTCAGCGGGCGGCAGCACCGCCGTCGAGCCCGTAACGTTGGCCAGCCGCCGCAGCCAACTTGCGGTGGACCTCGCCGCTGAAGTAGTGCTGCTAGATGGGGAGCCCGTTTCCTTTACTGGCATGGAATACAAGCTGCTGCGCTACCTCGTGGTGAACTGCTCCCGGGCCATTGCACGTGAAGAATTGCAACGCTTCCTGGAGTCATTTGACCTCCCCGGCGCGGCATTTCGCTCGATCGACGTTTATGTTGGAAGGGTGCGGCGGAAGCTAGGCTCCGCCCGACACACTGTCGCCACCGTCCGTGGTGGCGGCTACCAGTTCGTGCCAGGGCCTTATGCCACAGTGCGCGGACCTGCGGAATACAGCATCTGATTTCGCTGTTCTACTTCATTGACTTCGTTCTTTGAATGATCGCTGTTGTTTGAAATGACCGCCGGTGCACACCGGTTGAATGTAAAGGATCGCCATGACCCAGAAACTCCTCGTCGGAACGCAAGCACCTGATTTCGCGCTTCTCGACGCCGACGGCACCAAGGTCTCGCTGTCCGACTATCGCGGACGCAACGTCATTGTGTACTTCTACCCGAAGGCAGCTACCCCCGGCTGCACCACCGAGGCTTGCGACTTCCGCGACAACCTCGCCAGCCTGCAGGGCAACGGCTACGACGTCATCGGGATCTCCCCCGACGGCCCCGAGGCCCTCGCCAAGTTCACCGGCGAATTCGCTTTGACCTTCCCGCTGCTCTCCGACGAAGACCACAAGGTTGCCCTGGCCTACGGTGCCTGGGGCGAGAAGCTGGTAGACGGCGAAATCGTCGAGGGCATCGTCCGCTCCACCGTTGTCCTGGATGGCGAAGGCACAGTCCAGCTCGCCCAGTACCAGGTTTCTGCGCAGGGCCACGTCCAGGCGCTGAAGGAAGAGCTGGGCGTCTAACCCTCTCACATCCCGCCCGATTAAGCGGATCCCTCTCTCACATCCCGCCTGCTTGAGCCGATCGCTCTCTCACATAACTGAACAAAAGATGTAACGCCCGCTCACTTTTGTGAGTGGGCGTTTCATATGTCGTGACTAAACGTGACAAATACCCAGCCGCATTAGTTAATGGAGCCATGGCCTCAACCTCGTCTCCACGCCACGCTGTCGTCGTCGAAGATGACGCCGACATCCGCGGGCTCCTCGTCCTCATCCTCGAGCAGCTCGACTTCGTGGTGACAGAGGCACCCGATGGCCTTTCCGGCGTCGAGGCCGTCCGGAACACCAACGCCGAACTGGTGACGCTGGACATCAATCTTCCGGACATCGATGGCATGGAAGTCTGCCGGCGGCTGCGCGAATTCTCGGACGCCTATGTCCTGATGCTCACAGCCCGCGCGGACGAGATCGACCGGCTCAACGGCCTGGACACCGGGGCCGACGACTACATCAGCAAGCCCTTCAGCCCCAAGGAAGTCCAGGCCCGCATCCGCGCCCTCTTCCGCCGCGCGCGCACGCCCGCCGCCCCCGCCGAGGATCAGCGCCAAGCCGATGAACTCGAGCGGGCGGCCGTGGTCCAACAGAGCCTCCTCCCCCGGGAAACCGTCCGCGTTGACGGTTACGACGTCGCTGGGGCCTTCCGCCCGACCCGCAGCGTTGGCGGGGACTTCTACGACTGGTACCAAACCAGCGACGGCATGCACCTGACCTTCGCCGACGCCATGGGCAAGGGCATGGGGGCCGCCCTGATCGCAGCAACTGTCCGGGCCGTGATGCGGTCGGTAGCGGACACCCCGGCGATCGCCGATGCGTTCGGCTCGGCCAGCGCCACCGTCACCTCGGACCTTGACCAGTCCGGCTCATTCGTCACCATGTTCCACGCCCGCCTGGACAGCGGCTCAGGCAAGCTCAGCTATATCGACGCCGGTCACGGCCTTGCGTTGCACGTCCCGGCTGACGGGGCTGCTCAGCGGCTTGTCTCAGCCGGTCCGCCAGTGGGCATCCTCGACGACCAGCTGTGGCCGGCCGCAGAACTTGAGCTGGAGCCCGGAGATTCCCTGGTGATCGTCAGCGACGGAGTGCTCGATGCCCACGCCTCCCTTGAAGAATTCCTGGTTAACGTCGAAAAGGTGACACGCAACGGAGCTACCTCGGACGAGGTGTGCGCCGCCCTTCTGGAGTTGGCACCCGCCGACACTGCAGAAGATGACGTGACCGCCGTCGTCGTTCGCCGTAAACACTGAGCCACATCAAAGGGGGATTGTGACACGTTTCTGGACCCGGCTTCTGGTTGTCCTCACGGTCATTTTGGGCGTCAACTATGTGGCTTGGCGTTGGTTTGCCTCACTGAACTGGGATGCGTGGTGGATCGCCGTTCCATTGGTCATCGCCGAGACGTACAGCCTGATCGACGTGATGCTTTTCGGCCTCACGGTGTGGAACCTCAAGATCCGCAAGCCGCCTCCCCCGCCGCCTGCCGACGCCACAGTGGACGTTTTCATCACGACCTATAACGAACCCCTGGACCTGGTCCTGACCACAGCCCTGGCAGCCAAGGACATCCGCTGGCCGCACAGCACCTGGATTCTCGACGACGGCAATCGCCCCGAGATGCGCGACCTCGCCGACACCCACGGGATCGGCTACGTGACGCGCGGTGCCGACTGGACCCCTGACATGCCGCGGCATGCCAAGGCAGGGAACCTGAACAACGCGCTCATGGTCACCTCGGGCGAATACCTGTTGATTCTCGACGCCGACCAGATCCCCGAGCCGGACATCCTGGACAAGACGCTGGGCTACTTCAACGACGACCGCGTGGCGCTGGTCCAGACCCCGCAGTACTTCATCAACGTTCCCGCCGACGATCCCCTCGGCAGCCAGGCTCCCCTGTTCTACGGCCCCATCCAACAGGGCAAGGACGGCTGGAACGCGGCCTTCTTCTGCGGCTCCAACGCGATCCTTCGCCGCGAAGCCTTGATGCAACTGGGCTTGGTGGGTTACGTCAAAGCCACGGAGAAGAGTGTCCGGCGGGCATTGAGCGCCTCCAAGCAGGCCATCAAGAAGGCCCGGCGCTCGGAGGAGGCCCGTAACCCGTTGGTGGAGCAGATGCTCAACGAGGTGGAGGCCGCCACCACGGCAGCCCAACAGGAACTCGACGCGCGGGTGTCCCTCAGCGAGATCACCTACCGCGTGCGACGCAAAGTGGACGAAGCCGTGCGCACCCTCGTGGCCGCCGACTTCTCCGCGCTCCAGTCCGACCTTGAAGAGATTGCCGCGATGGAACTTGCCCACGTCGGCGAGTCCGGCGTGACAACTGTGGCGAGTGACGCCGTCGACCGCATGTCCGGACGCGACTGGTCGCCCCTGGGCGCGCTCGAATCGGTCCACGCCGTCCTGGACGCGATCTCCGTGGAACGCACCGACGAAGCCCAGCCGATCATGCCCCTGGCCACCATCTCGGTCACCGAAGACATGGCAACGGCCATGCGCATCCACGGGCTCGGCTGGAAGAGCGTGTACCACCACGAAATCCTCGCCAACGGCCTCGCGCCCGAGGACCTCAAAACCATGCTCACCCAGCGCCTCCGCTGGGCACAGGGCACCATGCAGGTCCTGCTTCGCGAAAATCCGCTGGTGCAACGGCGCTTGTCCTGGGGACAACGGCTCATGTACTTCTCCACCATGTGGAGCTACCTCAGCGGGTTTGCGGCCGTGGTCTACTTCGCCGCGCCGATCATTTACCTGACCCTCGGCATCCTCCCGGTCAGCAGCCTCAGCTGGGACTTCTTCATCCGCTTCATCCCGTTCATGGTGGTCAACCAGCTGCTGTTCGTGGTGGCGGGGCACGGGATTCCCACCTGGCGCGGGCAGCAGTACAGCCTTGCGCTGTTCCCCACGTGGATCAAGGCATGCACGACGGCGGCCCGGAACGTCTGGTTCGGCCGTCCACTCGGGTTCGCGGTCACCCCCAAGGCCCGCCAAAGCGGCGGACCGAGTTGGAGCCTGATCCGGCCCCAGATCACCGTGGCCGTCTTGCTGGCTGTGGCAATGGTGGTGGGCATCGCCCGTCTGCTGACCGGGCTTTCCGAACCGTTGGGCACGTTGGTGAACGTGGCGTGGGTGGCGTTCGACCTGGTGGTCCTGAGCGTGCTGGTCAAGGCAGTTTTGTACAAGGGTTTCGTGCCTGAGGATGTTGGGCCCAAGCGCCCGGAGGAAAGGAATGCAGATGCAGTTTAGCTATGAGGTCAAGGACACCTACGCGGAAGTGAAGAGCGTGGGCCGTTTGAACATGGTCGCCGCGCCCAAACTCCGCGAGGTAGTGAACGAGGTTGTGGCATCGGGTTCCAACCGCGTGGTGGTGAACCTGGCCGAGACCAACTTCATGGATTCGTCCGGGCTGGGCGCACTGATCGGCTGCCTCAAAGCAGCGCGCCAGGCCGGTGGCGACCTCCGCATCGCCGCAGTTCAGCCGCAGGTGAAGATGGTGCTGGAACTGACCAACATGGACCGCGTGCTCACGGCATACCCTTCGGCTGAGGAAGCATTCGGCGATGACTGACGTGATCGCCCGCCGGGGGTTCCACGGGCCTTCCACCGAGGAAGCAATCGAGTCCATCCACAACGAACTGGATGCCTTGTGGGACGATGCTTCCTTCGTGCCCGATTTGGACCGGATGACTTTCGCGACCGCCGTGATCGAAGCCGCCGCCAACATTGTGCAGCACGCGTTGCCGGCGGCAGAGAAGCCTGTGGAGATCGACGTCGACATCAGCGTCCGTCCCAGCCGACTGGTGGCCAGGGTGAGCGCTTTCAACGCCCGCGAGCCGTTCGCCGACGACATGCAGGCGTCCATGCCTGATTCTGAGGCGGAGTCCGGGCGGGGGCTGGCACTGATCGAGGCACTGGTGACCACGGTGACGTTCGAGCGCCAGGACGGCACCAACACGTGGATCCTGACCCGCAACACCTGACCCTCACTCACATCCCACCCCCTTCCGGCCAACCCTCACTCACACCCCACCCCCTTCAACCCAACCCTCACTCACATCCCACCCCCTTCAACCCAACCCTCACTCACATCCCACCCCCTTCAACCCAACCCTCACTCACATCCCACCCCCTTCAACCAAACCCTCACTCACATCCCACCCCCGAAGCCGGCGAAGGGGTGTTCTGCCCATCGCAGCCGGAAGGCATGTGTGACACCATTCGGTGAGTACCGCCGTCGAGCGTTTTATGAAGTTGGGGGAACCATGCGCAGAACCGCGCAGCGAAACTTGCGGCTGGCAGCTGCGCTTTTGGGGTGCGCGGCGGCATTGTCCAGCTGCGCCGCAACCCCGGACGGCCCCACCCGGAAGCCGAGCTCGGCGCCGCCGGTCACGGCCGCGCCGGCATCGCTCGCGGAGAGCACCATCAAGTACGACGCCCTGACCAAAGAGCTCGTGGAGGCCCTTGAAGCCAAAATGCCGGGGATAACCTGGGCCCCGGATGATCCCTCCAGCGTCACGAACAGCAAAGACGGCACGTGCATCTTCCGTCCGCAAAGTATGAAAAGCAGCGCGGACATCGTGGAGCCGTCCAAAAACTTCGAGGCTGTTTTCGACGCGGCAGACCCCATCCTTGAAAAGCACGGCTTCCCGGCGTTCGGCGGAACTGACCCCGTTCCGGGTGGCTGGGTGGTGGCCCGCAGCACCGACGGCACTGGCGCGACCATCACCATCGAATCGAAGAGCCCCGCCTTCCTGAGCATGACGGTCCCGGTCACGGCCGAAAGTTGTGCCGGCACGGCCACCCCCACGGGCTGACAGGGAAGTTCTATCCATCGCGTCCGGCGGGCCACACGGTTACGGTGACCTTGGCTTCATGGCCACAACATTCAAGGGGGACGGGACAATGCCGGGATTCTACGGTGCTGATGTTGAACAGTTGCGGACATTGGCCAAAACCATGTCCCGGCACTCCGAGCGAATGACCTCGCTGTCCCAGGAACTGGGAGGCCTCATCGCCAACGCCCGCTGGGACGGCAAGGATGCTGCGATATTCCGGGCGTCGTGGAACTCCGAGCACCGGCCGATGCTGGTGAGGATCTCCGCCGAGTTACGGGACCAGGCCACGGAATTGGCCCGGAACGCGGACGAACAGGACAAGTCCAGCTCGGGGTCTTCGGGTTCCGATCGTTCCGGGCGGGCCGACTCCAACCCACCCGGCGACCCCGGGCCCCTGAACCCGGACACGCCCGACGTCGATGTTCCCGGCGATGTTCGCAAAGACCCCGACGCCGGCAACCCCAGTGATATCCGCCAGGGCCAGATCGGTGATTGCTGGCTACTGGCCGGGATCGGTTCGGTGGCCCAGGAATTGGAGCGGCAGGGCAAATTGGATGAGTTCCTGGAATCGCATATGCGACCCGTTGGCGACCCGCCGACGCACTGGATGGTCACCCTTTATGAGGACGGCGAACCCGTGGAGGTCACTGTGGAGGCCAAGTCCACGGAGGGCGGCGTGCGCGGCGCGGACGGTGAGCCGAACTGGTTGTCCATCTACGAACGCGCTGCCGCTGAGCACCGGGGCGGATCCTACGATGACATCGACGGCGGCTACAGCAACGAAGCCATGGAGCTGATGACCGGTAAGTCCGCGGATAAGGACGGTGAGCTGAACCTGGACGAAATCGAGGACAAACTTTCGGACGGCAAAGCGGTCTCCGTAGGCACCGAAGATGTGAAAGACGACGACTTCGATTGGTTCTGGGAATCTGAAGAGGTCAACCGCACAGATGTGGTCCCCAACCACGCGTACATGGTGGTGGATGTGAAAACCAACGACGACGGCCAGAAGGTCATCGTGCTGGCCAACCCATGGGGGCCTTCAGGCGGTTACATGGAGGGCGACAGCGACCACAAGTCCGGAACGTTGGAACTGACCGAAGATGAGTACAAGGAAAACTTCGATTCCGTGTACTCCGTGGATGTGAAGTAGGGATGACCGTGGAACAGCTGGTAACCGTGAAGCAAGGAATGCAGCCGACCTTCGACGGCGTGCAAGTAGGCGTGGTGAAGATCGGCATCGCGGAAGGAGCTCCTGCCGTGCAGTTCTGGATCCGGACGGCAGAGGAGGAACGGAAGCAGGCCTTCCGGGAGGGCCAGTCCGTCACCCTGCCCGGCGCGGGGATCCTCACCGTCACCGGGATCCAGCCCGACGACGACTCGGCCCTCGCCTCGGTGACGTTGAAGTACGACGCCGGGACGTGAGAGAGCGTCACCCCCAAACAGGCGGGAGGTGAGAGAGCGTCAGGCTTTGGCGAGGGCCTCTTTCAGCGCGCCCAGCACCAGTGTCACCGACGCACTGTTGGCGTTGGGGCCCATCATGCCGATCCGCCACACCGTGTCCGCGTATTCCCCCACCCCAGAGCCAATTTCCATGCTGAAGTGCTCCAAAAGGTAGGCGCGCACGGCAGCCGAGTTGACGCCGTCGGGCACTTTGACGGTGGTGAGGCTCGGCAACCGGGAACCTTCGGCGGCGAACAGTTCCAGCCCCATCTCCTGCAGCCCGTTCTGCAACGCGTCACCAGCGGCGCGATGCCGGGCCTGCACAACGTCCAGCCCTTCGGCGAGGATGCGGTCCAACGCAGCTTCCAGGCCGGCGATGATGGTGACCGGTGCAGTGTGGTGGTAGGTCCGGGCACCGCTGGCCGCGCCGACGTAGCCGCCGAGCAGCCCAATATCGAGGTACCAGGAACGCGGATCCTTGACGCGGCGTTCGAACGCGCGGTCGGACACCGTGAACGGCGACAATCCCGGCGGGACGCCCAAGCACTTCTGCGTGCCGGCGTATCCGACGTCGATCCCCCAGTCGTCCGCCAAGAGCTCCAACCCACCGATCGATGTGACGGCGTCCGTGATCAGCAGGGCGTCTCCCTTGCCGGCACCGAGGGCTGCGATGTCGGAGATCACGCCTACGGATGTCTCAGCGTGGACCGCCGCGATCACTTTGGGATGAGGGTGTGCCGAGAGCACCCGGTCGGCGTCGATGGGCTGGCCCCACTCATGGTCCACGCGGACCACCTCTGCGCCGCAGCGCCGGGCGACCTCACACATCCGCGCCCCGAAAAGGCCGTTGACAGCGATCACTGCCACGTCGCCGTCGGACACGGTGTTCACGAAAGCCGCTTCCATCCCGCCAGAACCGGTAGCACTCAACGGCAAGGTCCGCGCATTGGTGGTCCCCCACACGGTACGGAGGCCCTCGCAGGTGTGGTCGAGCCGCTCGATGAACACCGGGTCCAGGTGGCCTAGCACGGGGTACGCCAAGGCGGCCATGGCTTCGGGGTAGCAATTGCTGGGGCCGGGACCGAACAGGAACCTGGACGTCAGAATGTCTGGCATGTGGAACTCCTTCCGCTGGTAGTGGTCATTCTGCCCCAGCGTGGTGGGAGGCGCGAACCGCACCTGCCGTGGAGCCGGAATTGGCCGATCGGAGCTGGTCGGCACCCCAAATAGCCAGCGCTCCGAACGCGAATGCCGCCCCGAGCACACTGGCACCGGCCCAGCCCCATGCGGCGTAAACGGGCGCTACTGTCGCGGCCCCAGCGGCGCTGCCCACGGAGTAGAACACCATGTAGCTGCCGATGATGCTGCCGGCCGACTCCTCGGCCCCCGCGACAATCAGCGTTTGGCTGCTGACGTGGACAGCCTGCACGGCGGCGTCGAGCACGACGATTCCGACGACGAACCACAGCAGCGACCACTCTCCCAACCACAACGCGATCCATGAGCCAAGCAGCGCGATTAAGCCCGCACCGGTGACCCGTTGGCCCCAACCCCGGTCCGCCGCTGCTCCGGCTTTTGACGCGGCCAGTATCCCCACCAGGCCGGCCAGCCCAAAGAGTCCAATGACCCGGGGCGGCAGGTCCCAGCCGGGGCCACCCAGCAGCAGTGACATCCCGCTCCACAGCACGCCGAAGGACGCAAAAAGAAGCATGGTGATCAGGGCCCGGGTCCGAAAAACGGGATTGCTGCGGGTGAGGACCACAACCGACTGGACTGCCTGCCGGTAGCTGACGCCGCCTCGATCCGGCCGGTCCTGGGGCAACGCCCTGAAAAGGGCGGCGGAGAGGATCACCGCAACCGAAGCCGCCAGGATATAGACCGACCTCCAGCCCCACGCATCCGTCAAGCCACCCGCTACGGTCCGCGCAAGGATAATGCCACTCACGACGCCGGCAGTTACGGTACCGATGTTGCGCCCCCTTTGGTGGGGGCTACTGGATGCGGCGGTGAACGCCACGATGGTCTGCACCACGGACGAGGCACCTCCCAGGAGAACGAATCCAAGGAGCAAGAGGGTGGGCGATGACGCCAAGGTGACAGTGCATGCTCCCACGGCACTGGCCCCGACTTGAAGGGCCATCAGCTTTCGGCGATCGGTTACGTCTCCCAGTGGAACCAAAAGAACCAGCCCCACTAAGTACCCGGCTTGGGCTGAGGCCACAATCCAGCCGATGCCTGCCACGGGTATCCCGACGTCCGAGCCAATGACTTCGAGGAGCGGCTGCCCGTAGTAGAGGTTGGACACCATGAACCCGGCAGCGACTGCGAGCAGCAAGAGTAATCCAGGGCTTAGGCCCTGTGCAGATTTTGTGGCGTTACCCATGGGGCTTACCTCTTTCGTTTGGTTTCGATATGAAACCAAATGAGCGTATGGCAGAATGGTTTCATGCTGCAACCAACCGACGTGGACTGGACAGATCCCGAGTGCCCTGTCGCCAGGGCTACCGACCTTGTTGGCGACAAATGGACCCTGCTGATCATCAGGGATTCGCTGGATGGCAAACGTCGCTTCTCCGAGTTTGAGAAGTCCCTGGGCGTCGCGAAGAACATCCTTTCGGACCGGCTTCGACTCCTGGTTGACAGAGGCATCCTGACGCGGATCCCCAACCCCCGCGGCACGCGGAGCGAGTATGAGCTCACTGATGCGGGGCGCGACCTCTTCACGCTGATCCTGAGCCTTCGGCAATGGGGCGAACGCAACGCTTTCGGCCCCGACGAAAGGCACTCAGTCCTCATCGACACGTCGACCGGACAGCCAGTCCCGCAGCTTCACCCCTTCGGATCCGGCGGAAAGGAACTCGACCCCCAAGAAGCACAGGTGGCCAAGGTGGGCCAGCAGCTTCCCTGAACGCATCCCCAGGATCACCCAAGGTGAAAATGCTAAGGTTGCTCACCAAATACCGAGGCCGCCACGGATAGGGGACAAGAGTGACGACTGAAGGGCAGAAGCAACCGGAAGCCGGCGTCCAGGGCGAAGTAAGCCAGGACCGCTTCGTTGCGGGCCAGGATCTGACGCGCTGGAAATCCCCGATCGGGCGCACCTTGGCCAGGGGCGCCGAGTGGATCACCAGGCTCCTCGGCCCCTATGCAGCGCTCATCATCACGCTGGTCGTGGGCCTAGCGGTGGCATTGTCGTTGGCCCTGGTTTTCGGCGAAGTTTACGAGTCCGTCACGGAAGCTGACGGCGTTGCGGGCCTGGACCATCCAGCACTTGATGCAGCCAAGACGGTCCGTTCCCCCGCCTTGGATGTTGCGATCACTGCTTACACAAACATCGGTGGCACTGTGGGAATGCCCATCATTGCCGTGGTGATCATGATCTTCCTGGCCGTGCGCAGGAAGTCCTGGACACCGGTCATCCTGATGCTTGCCGCCGGGCTCGGCTCACTGCTCATCACCGTCCTCGGCAAGCCACTCTTTGGCCGCACCCGGCCGGACCTCGCCGACGCCATCCCGCCCTACGAGCACTCCCCCTCCTTTCCCAGCGGACACTCCCTGAACTCCCTGGTGATTGCGGGCATCGTGGCGTACCTGGTCATCCTGAGGCTAAAGACCCTGCGCGCGCGGGTCATTACCGTGGCGGTGGCGGCGGCATTTGCCATCACCATGGGCCTGAGCCGTGTCTACCTCGGCCATCACTGGCTGACCGATGTCCTGGCCGCCTGGGCTATTGGCATCTCATGGTTGGCGCTGGTCATCACGGCCCATCGCCTCTATCTGACCGTGCGCACGAGACGCCACACTACGATAGTCTCTTGACACCAGAGTGATCTCTCGGCTTAACTAAATTACGTATGCTGAAATAACAGTTCCATGATGCGGAAGCAGAAGTATCGCGCTTCCTCCTGCTGAACAGCAGGAGTTCCGCATAGCCCACACCATGGATGCCAGCATTTGCCTGAGGATGACAAGCATGGAGCTTGCAGTATTCAACAGCCTTGAGCGGGATGAGGCCGTCAAAACCCTGACACCCTGCCTGGATATCAGCCGCTGGGTCGAAACAATCGTCGACGCCCGCCCCTTCGCAAGCGTGGACGACTTGTTGGCCCACGCCAACAAAGCCGCGCACCCCTTCACGCCGGCCGAAGTGGAGTCTGCCATGGCCCACCACCCCCGGATCGGCGAACGCCCCAAGGCACAAACCACCGAGGCCGCAATGTCGCGTTCGGAGCAAGCCGGAGTTGACCCCGGCGACAACCAGACAACAGCGGCCCTGGCCGAGGGGAACCGTGCCTACGAGGAAAAATTCGGCAGGGTTTTCCTGATCCGCGCCGCAGGCCGCAGCGCCGAGGAAATCCTCGCCACGCTGCAGGAACGCATTACCCACACACCCGAAGAAGAAGACACAATCGTGGCCGGCCAGCTGCGGGAGATCGCATTGTTGCGCCTCTCCGGACTGGTCAGCGAAGGAGTCAACGCATGAGCGTTTCGCAGGTAACAACCCACATCCTCGACACCGGTTCCGGTCGCCCGGCGGCTGGCGTCGCCGTCGTACTTTACGTCCGCGAAGGCGACGACTGGACCTTGGTGGCGAAGGGCGAAACGGACGCCGACGGCCGCATCAAGACCCTTGGCCCGGAGCGGATTCCCGGCGGAGCGTACCGGCTGAACTTCGCCACGGGCGCCTACTACGAAGGCCTTGGCACGGAGACGTTCTTCCCCGAAGTGGACCTGAACTTCACAGTTTCCGATGCCGGCGAGCACTACCACGTGCCCCTGCTGCTGAGCCCGTTCGCGTTCTCGACGTATCGCGGCAGCTAACCCACCCCGCCGAGTTGCCAGCTAATGCCAATGTTCCCTAGGAACATTGGCATTAGCTGTCGTATCGGCGGGGAACGGTAGGCTTTAACACATGGCTTCAAAGGACACCACCCCCAACTCCGCCCGCCGCGAAATCACGGTTCGGCGGGCACCCAAGTTCGTACCCTTCATGATTCTGGGCGCGGTGGTGGGCGCAATCGTGGCCGCGATCATCGCTTACGGCCGCCCGGCGGACCCCGCCTTCGACGCCAGCACCGTCTTTGGTTTCTTCCTGATCGTTTGCGCCGGCGGCGGCGTCATAGTGTTCTCGATCCTCGCCCTGGTCCTGGACCGGGTCAGCGTCAAGCGCTCACAGCGCGCCGTGGTGGAAGCCGTTCCGGACTCGGTTCCGGATGAAGGCCCAGAGCACGACGACGTCCGGTAAGTCGGGCGTTAAGACCCACCTTTCGCGCGGGAGGCACTGTGAGACGTGTCGCATTTTGCCCGTATCGGCGCTGTTCGCGGGGTCACATAGGCTGCGGGGGGACCTACCACGGCCACAACATGAGACAATCGACCAGTGGCACGTGGCGACGGAAAACTTTCTCATGATCTTCTCCCTGGCGAAAAAGGCCCCCAGGACGCTTGTGGCGTCTTCGGGGTTTGGGCTCCCGGTGAAGAAGTAGCAAAACTCACCTATTACGGGCTGTATGCGCTGCAGCACCGCGGACAAGAATCGGCTGGTATCGCTACCAGTGACGGCAAGCGCATCAATGTCTATAAAGACATGGGCCTTGTGTCCCAGGTCTTCGACGAGACAACCCTTAATACCCTGACCGGGCATTTGGCCGTTGGCCACTGCCGGTACTCCACCACCGGTGCAAGCCACTGGGCCAACGCGCAGCCAACCCTGGGTGCGACCGCAACCGGCACGGTTGCTCTGGCCCACAACGGCAACCTGACCAACACCGCTGAACTCCGGGAAATGATCCTTGAGCGCAACGATGGCCAGCTGACCGGTGAGATGAAGCAGGGCAACACCTCTGACACCGCCCTGGTGACCGCACTCCTTGAGGGTGAAGAGGGCAAGACCCTGGAGCAGACCGCACTGGAGCTGCTGCCCAAGATCAAGGGTGGCTTCTGCTTCGTCTTCATGGACGAGGGAACCCTCTACGCAGCCCGTGACACATACGGCATCCGCCCGCTGTGCCTGGGCCGCCTGGACCGTGGCTGGGTGGTCGCTTCCGAGCAGGCCGGCCT
Source organism: Paenarthrobacter sp. UW852 (assembly GCF_024608385.1). Classification (NCBI taxonomy): domain Bacteria; kingdom Bacillati; phylum Actinomycetota; class Actinomycetes; order Micrococcales; family Micrococcaceae; genus Paenarthrobacter; species Paenarthrobacter sp. UW852. Next base: position 220,336 of record NZ_JAMSGY010000004.1, on the reverse strand, counting down.
TGCCACCGTTGGTGCGAGCTTCATCCGCGAGATCGAACCCGGCGAATTCATTGCCATCGACGAGGACGGCGTCCGTTCGCAGCGCTTCGCTGAGGCTACCCCCGCCGGCTGCGTCTTCGAATACGTCTACCTTGCCCGCCCGGACGCTGCCATTGCCGGCCGCTCCGTGTACGAGGCCCGTGTTGAGATGGGCCGCCAGTTGGCCCGCGAAAACACGCACGAGGCCGATCTGGTCATCCCCGTTCCGGAATCGGGTACCCCTGCGGCTGTTGGTTACGCCGAACAGTCGGGCATCCCGTTCGCTCACGGCTTCGTCAAGAACGCCTACGTTGGCCGTACCTTCATCCAGCCCTCGCAAACCCTGCGCCAGCTGGGTATCCGCCTGAAGCTCAACGCCTTGGAATCGGTGATCCGTGGCAAGCGCATTGTGGTGGTGGATGACTCGATCGTCCGCGGCAACACGCAACGCGCAATCGTCCGAATGCTCCGCGAAGCCGGCGCTGCTGCGGTGCACGTGAAGATTTCCTCCCCACCGGTGCAGTGGCCCTGCTTCTACGGCATCGACTTCGCGTCCCGCGCGGAGCTGATCGCCAACGGCGCCACCATCGAGGAGATTTCGCAGGCCATCGGCGCTGACTCGCTGGCCTACATCTCCGAGGATGGCATGATCGGCGCCACCCAGCAGCCGCGCGAACGCCTGTGCACGGCCTGCTTTACGGGCAAGTACCCGATTGAGCTGCCGCACGCGGACAAGCTGGGCAAGAACCTGCTGGAGCGCACGGACCTGGGCGGCCTGGAACCGGCCGCTGAGTCCGAGTCCGTGGACGACTCCGAGGATCCGGCCGAGAAGCCCGGTGCCACAGGCTGCGATCCGGGACCCGACGCCGAATTCGAAAACCTCCTTACCGACGCTGATCGTTTGACCGACGCCGACAAGAAAGAGTCTGTATGACCTCCGCAACCCCCGCCGCTGACAGCACCCAGAATGCAAACGCCATCACTTACGCTTCTGCAGGTGTCGACGTCGAAGCGGGAGACCGCGCCGTCGAACTCATGAAGGACGCCGTCAAGGCGACCCACAACAACTCGGTGATTGGCGGCGTCGGCGGTTTCGCTGGCCTGTACGACGTCTCGAAGCTGCTGACCTACAAGAAGCCGCTGCTTGCCACGTCCACGGACGGTGTTGGCACCAAGGTGGCAATCGCCCAGGCCATGGACATCCACGACACCATCGGTTTCGACCTGGTGGGCATGGTGGTGGACGACATCGTGGTGGTTGGCGCTGAGCCGCTGTACATGACCGATTACATCGCCTGCGGCAAAGTTGTTCCGGAGCGCATCGCCGACATCGTGCGCGGTATCGCAGCTGCGTGCTCCGTTGCCGGCACCGCCCTTGTGGGCGGCGAGACCGCCGAGCACCCGGGCCTCCTGGGCGAGCACGAGTACGACGTCGCCGGTGCCGCTACCGGTGTTGTCGAAGCCGATGCCCTGCTTGGCCCGGACCGTGTCCGTGCCGGCGACGTCGTGATCGGCATGGCATCCTCCGGCCTGCACTCCAACGGCTACTCCTTGGTCCGCCGCGTCATCAACCACGCCGGTTGGGCCTTGGACCGCCAGGTTTCCGAGCTCGGCCGCACGCTGGGCGAGGAGCTCCTTGAGCCGACCCGCGTCTACGCAGCCGACTGCCTGGACCTCGCACGCACCTTCCCGCTCACGGGTGGCGCCGCAGTTCACGGCTTCAGCCACGTGACCGGTGGTGGCCTGGCCGCCAACCTGGCCCGAGTCCTCCCGCAGGGCCTGGTTGCCACGGTTGACCGCAACACCTGGGAACTCCCCGCGATCTTCAAGCTGGTCTCCGAGCTGGGCAACGTCCCGCTGGCCGACCTGGAGCGCACGCTGAACCTCGGCGTGGGCATGATCGCCATTGTGTCCCCCGAAGTTGCCGACGCTGCTGTTGCCCGCCTCAACGACCGCGGACTGCCGTCGTGGGTCATGGGTACTGTTTCGGCTGACTCGGACTCGATCGACAAGACCGGCCCGGACTACGTCCAGGGTGCCAAGGGTGTCGACGGCGGCGCTGTCCGTTTGGTGAACGCGTACGCCTAAGCGGTCTATCACCTCTTAAAAAGAGCGGCCCTGCAGTTTCGAACTGCAGGGCCGCTCTTTTGTTGTTCGCCAGCTTCCCAACTAGCGTGACGAGACCTGGATCAGGCTCAGGACGCCGCCCTGTGGGTCCTGAATGGTGGCCAGGGATCCGGTCTCGGTGGTTTCCTCGGGTTCCACCAGCACCACTCCCCCGGCAGCTACCGCAGAGTCAACGGCCCGGCGCACGTCCGCGACACCGAAATAGATCTGCCAGGCGGCATCCTCGCCTTCGTCGGCGGGAACGACGCCGGCCACCTCGTCACCGTTGACCATCAGCGTGCTGTAGCTGCCGCCGTCGTCCTGCGGGTATTCGGTGACCTCATGCCCGAAAAGCTGCTGGAAGAACCCGACGGCGGCCTGCGGCTCAGGCGTCAGCAGCTCGGCCCAAGCCAACGCACCGGGCTCGTTGAAGAGGTGGCTGCCGATGTGCGTGCCAGCCTGCCAGACCCCGGTGGTTCCGCCGCCAGGGGGTTCGATGAACGCCAACACCCCGGTGTCCGCCACGGCCTCGGGCCCGAACTGGAGCTTCCCACCGGCATGAACGGCGTCTTCCCCGATTTCTTCGGTGTCCGTGGCCGCAATGTAGATGTTCCACTGGCTGTGGGTCCCTGCGGCTTCCTGGAGGGGGTTCTGCGGGGCGATGACGGCCACGAGATGCTCCCCGATGAAGGCCTGGGAGTAGCTGCGGCCGTCAGGGGTAGGCAGGTCCTGATAGCTCCAGCCGAAAAGGTGCTGGTAGAACTCCTTTGCTGCGGCCACGTCCCTGGCCTGCAGGTCGGCCCAGCACGGCTCACCGTTGGTGTAATGCTTCCGGACCGTCATGCTGTAACTCCTGTCATGATGCTGAACGCTGCCCCTGCCGGGTCCATGAGCACCGCCATGCGACCTATGCCCGGCACGTCGAAAGCAGGGGCGATGACGTGGCTGCCGAGTTCCACTGCCATGTCCACACCGGCATCCACGTTAGCCACGGCAAAGTACGTCATCCAAAACGGCGAGAGGCCCTCGATGGGGAGTGTGAGCGCGCCGGCGATCCGCTTTCCGTCCACCAACAGTGATGTGTATTCCTGCAGGTCCCCTGCCGGCTCTGTCCGGCTGTCGCATCCGGTCACGGCCTTATAGAAAGCCACTGCCTTGGGGACGTCGTTGGTTTGAAGCTCGTTCCAAATCATGGTGCCAGGCTCGTTCACAAGACCTGAACCGGGATGGTTCAGGGCCTCCCAAAAACCGATCTGGGCTCCGGTGGGGTCTGTGGCGAAGAACATGCGGCCGCTGCCGTTGGGAACCGATTCGGGCGGCGAAAGCAACGATCCTCCGGCGGCCTCCACGCCCCGGGCAGCAGCGTCCGCTGAATCCACGGCAAGGTAATTCGCCCAGTACGACGGCATCCCTTGCGGCGCGTCCGGCGACTGCTGCATCAGGCCGGCAACGTATCGCCCGCGAAGCTTCGCCATGTAGTACGTCATACCGTCCCCGGCGTCGCGCGCCTCCAGCTCCCAGCCAAAGAGGTCGCTGTAGAACTTTGTGGACACGTCGATGTCATTGGAGGACAGGTCCACCCAACACGGTGTCCCCTGCTTGTAGCTATCGACCTCCGGCATGGTTCTCCCTTTCGATGCACCCGAGCTCAAGACTACGCAGAAAAGGGCCCCCGGGGTACGCCAAAGATCGGCGTGCCCTGGGGGCCCTTTTCAAAAGATTTACGGCATCCGAAGATGCGCGTTGACCTTGATGTACGACGGCGGTCCGCAACTCAGTGCCAAAGGCACCTGTTGGTCACGACAGCTATCCGATACGGCGGGTGTCTACCTCGTCGTCATCGTCTTCCGCGTACTTGTCCTCGTAGGCCGAATAGTCCGGCTCCGGGGGATCTTCGGGGAAGTGGCTCTTTACACGACTGGACGGACCCGTGAGCTCCCGCTCAAGTGCCGAATAGTCAGTGTTCGGGGAGTAGTACTTGATGTCCCGAGCCTGCTTGGTAGCTTTTGCCTTTTGACGGCCGCGCCCCATGGCGTGACCCCCTTTTGTACTTGGACCGGAGGTGGTCACCTTGGCTATCGGTGAGGCCCCGGAATGTTTGGTCAATTTGTCGTATGTCTAGATTACATGCTTTCGGAGGTGCCTGCGTGCCAACACAACGCGGCGGCACAGCCAACCACAAGCAAAACCAAGGCTGGGCACCTCCAACAAGGGTGAAAATTCGGTAGAGTCTGCCTCAATGCGACCCCAGAGCAGGAAGGCACTCACCGGAATATGAGCCAGGACAACACCCCACCACGTGACGGTTCACCACGCGAACAGGGCGAGAACGCCGTGGACCCTGCGCCCACCGCACCCTCAGGGCTCCCTCCTGCACCGTGGGCCTCACCTTCCGGATTGCAGCCAGACCCTGCGCCCGAAATGGATCCCGACTTCGTGCCCAATCCCGGCGAACAGCCGGACCCCGCGGCCCCGCCGACGGACGGCCAGCAGCCCAGCTACCCCAGCGCATATCCGGGGCAGCAACCGAATGGGTCCGAAGAGTGGCAGCCCGAGCAGCACGGGGACCCGGTCAAGCGGCAGCGGCTGGTCATCGGCGGGATCGTCCTGGGTGTCCTTGTGCTCATCGGCTTGGTGATCTGGGTGCTGCTCAACCTGCTTGGCACCCGCCCGGAAGCGGCAACAACCAGCCCCAGCGCTACAGCAACACTTGGCCCCCTCCCCCGTGATACCGAGGCCAAGGATTTCCAAGTCGGTGACTGCTTTGCCGACTTCGATCCCAATGCTTCCAAAGCGCGGGCCGTGGCGTGTGATACTGAGCACTCGGCCCAACTTGGCGCTGTTTTCACTTACACCGGAGACGAGTCGTTCCCCGGAACCAATGCGTTGCGTGACAAGGGCCGCGAAGTGTGCCGGACAGTGAAGCTCAACGCGGCGGCCGACAAATACGTCCTGCTTCAGCAGAATGTCTACCCCAGCACCACCAGCTGGGACCGTGGCGACCGCCGCGTTGATTGCTTCATCGTGGTGGATTCCGGCAACACCATCAAGGAAAACCTCCTCGAAAAGTAGCTGCCGGGTCCCCTACTTCCTGCGGACCGTCAGGCCGGCACCCACCGGCATTCCGCCGTCGGGCCCTGTCAGCGCCTCAAAGCCCTCAATGGTGAGCTCGTCCAGGTCCGCGGCAGTGTCCACCAGCACGGTGTCACCATCGCTGATCTCCCCTGCAAGGATCTCCTTGGCGAGCCGGTCGCCGATCTCGCGCTGGACAAGCCTGCGGAGCGGGCGTGCGCCGTACGCGGGGTCGTAGCCGGACATAGCCAACCACGCACGCGCGCCGTCGGTGACTTCCAGGCTCAGGCGGCGATCGCGAAGGCGGTTGCCCAGCTCTGCCACATGCAGTTCAACAATCCGGGCCAGTTCCTCAACGGACAGCGGATCAAACAGGACGATTTCATCCAGGCGGTTCAGGAACTCAGGCTTGAAGGATGCCTGCACCACGGCCATGACCGCTTCCCGCTTGGCCCTTGCGTCCAGTGACTGGTCCACCAGGAACTGGCTTCCGGAGTTGGACGTCAGCACCAGGATGGTGTTGCGGAAGTCCACGGTGCGGCCCTGGCCGTCGGTGAGGCGACCGTCGTCGAGCACCTGCAAAAGGATGTCGAAGACCTCGGGGTGGGCCTTCTCCACTTCGTCCAGCAGCACCACCGAGTAGGGGCGGCGGCGAACAGCCTCGGTCAGCTGGCCGCCTTCCTCGTAGCCCACGTATCCCGGAGGGGCACCCACCAGCCGCGCTACAGCATGCTTCTCGCTGTACTCGGACATGTCGATCCGGATCATGGCGCGCTCATCATCAAAGAGGAAGTCTGCCAGCGCTTTGGCCAGCTCCGTCTTACCGACGCCCGTGGGGCCCAGGAACAGGAACGAACCCGTGGGTCGGTTGGGATCGCTAATGCCTGCGCGGGCCCGGCGGACGGCGTCAGACACGGCCTGCACAGCCTTGCTTTGGCCGATCAGGCGCTTCCCGAGTTCCTCTTCCATGTGGAGGAGCTTCTGCGATTCCCCTTGGAGCATGCGCCCCGCCGGGATGCCCGTCCACGCGGAGATGACCTCGGCGATGTCGTCCGCGGTCACCTCCTCGGCCACCATGAGTTCCGGCTTGTTGTCGGCACTGGTGCGGGCTTCTTCTTCGGCCGCGGCACTCAGCTCCCGCTCCAGGGCGGGCAGCTCTCCGTAGAGAATGCGCGACGCCGATTCCAGGTCGCCTTCGCGCTGCGACTTGTCCGCGGCGGAACGCAACTCGTCGATCTTGGCTTTGAGGTCACCAACGCGGTTCAGGCCCGCTTTCTCGGCCTCCCAGCGAGCATTGAGGGCGCTGAGCTCCTCTTTCTTATCGGCCATGTCGGCACGCAGCGCAGCCAACCGCTCCACCGAGGCCGGGTCGGTCTCCTTCTGGAGCGCCAGTTCCTCCATGGTCAAACGGTCGACGGCGCGGCGGAGCTGGTCGATCTCTTCCGGCGCGGAATCGATCTCCATGCGGAGCCGGGACGCGGCCTCGTCCACAAGGTCGATTGCCTTGTCCGGCAGCTGCCTGCCTGAGATGTAACGGTTGGACAGGGTGGCCCCAGCCACGAGTGCGGAGTCGGCAATGGCTACCTTGTGGTGCGCCTCGTAGCGTTCCTTCAAGCCACGAAGAATGCCGATGGTGTCCTCGACACTGGGCTCGCCGACGTAGACCTGCTGGAAGCGGCGTTCCAAGGCCGGGTCCTTTTCGATGTTCTCGCGGTATTCGTCCAGGGTGGTGGCACCAATCAGGCGCAGTTCCCCACGGGCAAGCATGGGCTTGAGCATGTTGCCGGCGTCCATGGCACTCTCGCCGGTGGCCCCGGCACCTACGACTGTGTGGATTTCGTCGATGAACGTGACGATCTGGCCGTTGGAGTTCTTGATTTCCTCAAGGACAGCCTTCAGCCGCTCCTCGAACTCGCCACGGTACTTGGCCCCGGCCACCATGGAAGCGAGGTCCAGGGCGATCAGGGTCTTGCCGCGAAGGCTTTCAGGGACGTCGCCGGCTACCATGCGTTGGGCCAAGCCCTCCACGACGGCCGTCTTACCGACGCCGGGTTCGCCGATCAGCACCGGATTGTTCTTGGTGCGGCGGCTGAGGACCTGGATAACGCGGCGAATTTCGCTGTCGCGCCCGATGACGGGGTCGAGCTTGCCGGACCGCGCTACTGCCGTGAGGTCGGTGCCGAACTTCTCCAAGGCCTGGAACGTGTTTTCCGGGTCGGGCGAATTGACGTTCCTGTCGCCACGGACACCCGGGAGTGCGGCGAGCAGCGCCTCATGGGAGGCACCGGCGTCGCGCAGTAGTTTCCCGACGGCGTCACTTCCGGCCGAGAGCCCCAGCAGCAGGTGCTCGGTGGACACAAAGGAGTCGCCGAGTTTGTCGGCCTCGCCTTGGGCGGCCTGGATGGCCTGCATGGACTGGCGGGAGAGTTGCGCCTGCTGGACCGAACTGCCCGAGGACGACGGCAGCGCCTTGATGGCAGAGCTTGCCTGGACGCTGACGGCATCCGGGTCCGCGCCCGTGGCACGCAGGAGCGCCACTGCGACGCCTTCGCGCTGGTCCATGAGTGCTTTGAGCAAGTGTGCGGGCTCGAGCTGCGGGTTGCCCGCGGTTGAGGCGTTCATGGCGGCCGCAGAAAGGGCCTCCTGGCTTTTGGTAGTGAATTTGACGTCCAAAGAGTGCACCCTTTCTGGTGAGACCGATTCTTTCAAGTTGAGTCTACTACGCTCAACTTTGAAATATGGGGCCCTGTCTTCCATGTTTGCCCACGGCGAAACCAGTGTCCAGAGCCTTTGGGTTGGGGAGGCGCTTAGGCTGGGGGCATGGACACTATCTCCAGCGCGGAGGAACTCGAAGAACTCATTGGACGCCCCTTGGATCGCGTACGGAAGAAGGTGCGACGGCAGCTCAGCGCTTTCGACCGGCAATGGCTCGCCGCGAGCCCCTTCTGCGTGATCTCCACTACCGATGCCCAGGGCCGTGTGGATGCCTCACCCAAGGGTGACCCCGCCGGCTTCATCCACGTGCTGGACGACAACACCATCGCCATTCCCGAACGGCCCGGCAACAAGCTCGCCTTCGGCTTCCACAACATCCTGGAAAACCCGAACGTCGGCATTCTGTCTGTCGTCCCGGGGCGCACCGACACCTTGCGGATCAACGGGACCGCGCGCATCGTCAGCGACGCAGACTTCTTTGAACACATGGTGGTCAAGGGGCACCGCCCACGGGCCGCCGTCGTGGTGACCGTGGAGGAAGTGTTCACGCACTGCGGCAAGGCGTTCATGCGCAGCGGACTCTGGCAGCCGGAAACCTGGGAGAGCGGCGATTTGCCGAGCATTGCCGTGCTCGCGAAGACCTACACCCAGCCCGAAGCCCCGCTGGAGGAACTGGAGTCCTACTACGGACCGTCCTACGCCGAGGGAATGTACCGGGACTGACCCGTTACGCCGGGTAAACCGACACCAGCGCGGACTTGACCACGAACCGCACGTTCATTCCTGGCACAAGGCCGAGGTCTGCCGACGCCGCGGGCGTGATGTCGGCGGACAAGGCTTGGGCTAACGCGCCCGCACTGGCCCGGACGCGGATCTGGTCTCCGTGCGGCTCAAGGTCCGTGACGGTGACGGGGAACGCGTTGCGCGGACTCCCGTGGACGTCGCCCAGGAAGACGGAAACGCTCGACGGCGGGAAGGCCGCCACGCCAGCGTGGCCGGGCACAGGTGACCAGTCAGGATCGTGCTGGCCGGCGAAAACCCGGCCATCCGGCGTCGTGATTCCATCCCTGGTGATGATCCCGGAAACGAGGTTGAGCCCCGCGAGGCCAGCCGCGAATTGGCTTCGTGGGCGTTCCAGGACTTGGCGCGTGGGCCCTTCTTCGGCGATGCAGCCCTGCTCCACCACTATCACCCTGTCGGCGAGCATGTAAGCGTCCAGGACGTCGTGCGTGACGATAATGGCCTTCCTATCCTTCAACACCCGTTTGAGCACGCGGCGGAGCAACGGTGCCGCATGGATGTCCAACGCCGCCATGGGTTCGTCGAGCAAGAGGAGTTCGGGCTCGGCAGCCAACGCACGGGCCACGGCGACGCGCTGCGCTTGCCCGCCCGAGAGTTGGGCGGGTTTTCGATGGGCAAGCGGCAGGGCGTCCACCTCCGTCAGCCAATGTTGGGCCGCTTCCCGAGCAGCCGCCTTGGATGTTCCGGCACTGCGGGGACCGAAAGCCACGTTGTCCAGCGCGTTCAGGTGCGGGAAAAGCAGCGCCTCCTGGGCAAGCAAGGCAGTCCCGCGCTGGTGCGGTGGGCTCCAGTGGCGGGAGCCGCCGTCGAGGTTGAACAGTTCTTTATCGCCGATCCGTGCGGCGCCGGAATCGGGCCGCAGCAGTCCCGCGATCACTCCCAACAGAGTGGATTTGCCCGCCCCGTTGGGACCAAGGATGGCCACGGTTTCGCCATCGCGGAGGCTCAGGGACATGTCGAAATTCCTGGCGCGGAGACTGGCCTGCAGCTCGAAGCTCATGGCTGGACCGCCACAGGTGCACTGCTCCGGCGGGCACCATAGCTGAGCCCCACCACCGCAACTGCCACCGCCACCAGGACCAAGGACAGCGCGACGGCGGCATCGGCGTCGGTTTCCCGTTGCAGGTAGATTTCCAGCGGTAGCGTCCGGGTGACCCCTTCAAGGCTCCCAGCGAAGGTCAGCGTGGCCCCAAATTCACCCAGGCTCCGCGCGAACGACAACACGGCCCCGGAGGCCAGCCCGGGCAGGACCAGGGGAAGGGTGACCCTCCGGAGAACCGTGGTGGGCCGGGCACCGAGTGTCGCAGCCACGGCTTCATACCTGTTTCCGGCCGATCGCAGGGCACCCTCCAGACTGACCACCAGGAACGGCAAAGCTACGAACGTTTGGGCCAGCACCACCGCGGTAGTGGAAAACGCAATCTGGATCCCGGCCACTTCCAGCGACTTCCCCAGCAGGCCCTGGCGCCCGAACGTGTACAGGAGCGCTATGCCTCCGACGACGGGTGGCAGGACCAGCGGCAACAGCACAAAGGAGCGCAGGAGCCTTTGTCCGGGGAAGTCGCCACGGGCCAGCACCAACGCCAGCGGGACACCCAGCACGACGCAGAGGACGGTGCTCGCCGCCGAGGTCCGCAAGCTCAGCCCCAGTGCGGCCAACGACGAATCGGACGTGATGAGCGGAATGAACTGCGGCCAGTTCACTTTGGCCACCATCGCGAGCAACGGAAGGACCACCAGCAGACCGCCCACAGCTGCGACGGCAAAGATCCAGCGCGGGATGCCTTGGTAGCCGGTGGCGGTCTTCATGGTCTCCTCAAAGTGGTGCGGCGTGGTGCTTAAGGGCTCGGTGCTTAAGGCGCGCCGAATCCGGCGTTGCCCAGTACCTTCTTACCCGCCTCGCTGGTCACCGAGCCGATAAATGCCGCGGCCAGTTCCTTGTTCTGGCTGGAGCTTACCGTGGCTATGGGATAGGTATTGACCGCCTTGTCCGACTCCGGGAAGGCGATGCCCTTGACCTTGTCTCCGGCGCCCTTGACGTCCGTGACGTAGACCAGCCCCGCATCGGCCTCGCCCGAGGTGACTTTGCCCAGGACATCGGTCACCGATGACTCTTCGCTGACCGGATTCAGTGAGACTCCCGCAGCCTTCTCCACGGTGTCCGTGGCCGCGCCGCAGGGAACCTGGCTGGCGCACCTCACAACCTTTACGCCGGGCTTGGCGAGGTCGGCAAATGAAGAGATCAACGCCGGGTTGCTGGGTGGGACGGCGATCTCCAGGACGTTGGTTGCGAAGTTGGTTGCGGTACCGTCCAGCAGCTTGGCATCGGCAAGCTTGGCCATGTTCTTGGTATCGGCCGAAGCGAACACGTCCGCTGGCGCCCCTTGGGTGATCTGGGTGACCAGGTCCGAGGAACCGGCGAAGCTCAGTGTCACCTTGGTGCCGGGGTTCTTGGCTTCGAAGTCCTTGGCCAGCTGGGTGAAGGTGGACTTGAGGGACGCCGCAGCGAAGACGGTCACTGTTCCGCTCAGCCGGGACGCGCTGCTGCTGCCCGATGGAGTGGTTGCGGGGGCCGTTGTGCCGCAGGCTGTCAGGGCGCTGGCCAATCCCACAGCGACAGCCGCGGCCACAATGCCCTTCTTCATGCGTGTCCTCATATGATGCTCTTTCCCTGCGGGGTTTCGATAATGACGGTGGTTGCCTTAACCACGGCGGTGGCCACGGATCCGAGTTCCAGGCCGAGTTCCCGGACGGCCTCGCTGCTCATGAGCGACACCACCCGGAAAGGCCCGCATTGCAGCTCAACCTGGGCCATGACCTTGTCCATGGTGATCCCCGTAACCAGGCCGACGAAGCGGTTCCGTGCCGAACTTCCCGAGCGGGAGGGGTCGTCAGGGAGATGGGACTGGTCCCTGGCAAGCGTGGCGAGCTCAAGCCCGTCCACAGCAAGGCGGCCCGCTCCGTCCTTCTGCGGTGTCAACGTTCCATTCTCGGTCCAACGCCTCACGGTGTCGTCACTGACTCCGAGGAAGCGGGCGGCCTCGGAAATTCGTATTTGCGGCATGGAGCCAGTGTACTTCCGCAGATACGGTTCAGATCTCCAGATTGTTCCGCAAACCAAATATGACGCATGGCCGCCCCCCACACCCCGAAGGCGGCAGGCCGCCGTCGAACTCTGGCCCATCGGCGGTCCTCAGCCGTACCCTGTTCTTGGGGAGCCTGAGCCCGCCAACGGTCCACCGCGCTCCTTCCCGGTTGCCGTGATAACCACGGGCACTGACGCCCGTTTTCCGGGACGGCAAGCACGGCGGTAGACGTCCTGATGACCGGCAGCCGGGAAGGATCGTTTCGGTACACTTTGGCCATGGCCATCTACGTCGATCCGCCTCTTTGGCCGGCTCATGGGACCGTTTTCTCGCACCTCGTTTCAGATAAGTCACTGAAGGAGCTCCACGCGTTCGCGGCCGCTGCCGGAGTTCCGGAACGGGCCTTCGACGGCGACCACTACGACGTTCCCGAACGCCGTTATGACGACCTCGTCGCAGCCGGCGCCATCCCCGTGGAAGCACGGATCCTGGTCCGCAAACTCATCGCCAGCGGGCTCCGCATCCCCGCCCGTGAGCGAAGCAAGGCACTGACGGTGCCACTGATGGAGCGTTGGAACAGCATTTACCCCGGCCACGAAACCCTGGGACTTGAGCTGCTGGAACGCTGGGGAGAGGACGGCCGGAAGTACCACAGCCGCACCCACCTGCTAGCGGTCCTCGAAGCCTTGGACACCCTCACAGAGCCGGCCCTCCCGGCCCGAACGGTATCCTTGGCGGCCTGGTTCCATGATGCCGTCTATGAGGGCGTGGCTGGCCAGGACGAGGAAGAATCCGCTCTCCTTGCCGAGGCCCGACTATCCGCGGAAGGCTTGGCTCCCGACGACGTAGCTGAAGTTGCGCGGCTTGTCCGGCTCACCTCCACGCACGACCCCCAACCCGGCGACCACGCCGGCGCCCTGCTCTGCGATGCCGATCTCTCCGTGCTCGGCGGCGACGAATCATCCTACGCGCGCTACCTGGCCGCCGTCCGGGAAGACTACGCGCACGTCAGCGACGACGACTTCGCGAAGGGGCGCGCCGCCGTCGTACGCCACCTGCTGGGCTTGGAGCCGTTGTTCCACGGCGAACGCGCCAAGGCGCTGTGGCTCGAAGCAGCCCACCGGAACCTCACCAGCGAACTTGGGTGAACAGCGTGCTGAGCGAACCCCGGGCGCCGCAACGTCAACTGCCGTACTCGGTACGGTTCGAATGGGGGCTCGACGGCGCCCGGTCGGTTGTTCCGGGAGCTGACCTTGCGATAGTGGTTGACGTCCTTTCATTCACCACGTGCGTCAGTGTCGCCGTGGATCGCGGGGCACTGGTTTTTCCCTACCCTCAGCGGGATGCGGGGGCCAGCGAGTTCGCCGCCCATCACAGGGCTGCGTTGGCGGGGGCGCGGGGGTCGGAGGGCCTCAGTTTGTCCCCTGTAAGCCTTCTCTCTGCCCACCTGCTGGACCGCGTGGTACTGCCCTCTCCGAATGGTTCGGCAATCAGCCATGAGCTCGCAGCCTCGGCCCGGCAGGTGGTGGCTGTGTCGCTGCGGAACGCCGCCGCTACAGCCGACTGGGTCCACTCCACCCTGCCCGAGGGCGCGGTCATCGCCGTGATCGCAGCGGGTGAGAAGTGGGCTCACGGGGCACTGCGGCCGGCGTTGGAAGACCAACTCGGGGCTGGCGCGTTCATTGCAGGGCTAGCAGCGGCCGGGCGGCACAATTTCTCCCCGGAGGCGGCAGCGGCGGCGGCGGCTTTCGACGCCGCTGAACCGCAGCTCGCAGCTGTTCTGCGTGGGTGCTCCAGTGGGAGGGAACTCGTGGATGCCGGTTACGCGGACGACGTCGAGATCGCCGCCGGGCTGGACGCCAGCTCTACTGTGGCCCTCCTGCGGGACGGGGCTTTTCAAGGCGTCTAGCCGAGCCCCCTTAGACTGGGAGGTATGACCTCCTACCTCCAACCGTCACAGGGCCATTCTCCACTAGCGGAACCGTCGGTGGAGCACGTTCTGGCTGTTCGCGGGGTGGGCGGATACCGCCAGTACCGCATCCCGGCACTTGCAGTGAGCACCCGGGGAACAGTCCTGGCTGCCTACGACGGCAGGCCGAACCTGGACGACCTGCCCAACCCCATAGACCTCCTTCTGCGCCGCAGTGAGGACAACGGGAACACCTGGGGCCCTCAGCAAGTGGTCCGCACAGGATCTGGGCTCCAGGGTTTCGGTGACCCCAGTTTGCTGGTCGACGCAGCGACAGGCCGCATTTTCATGTTCCACGCGGCAGGAACGCACGCGGGATTTTTTGAAGCGGTCGCCGGTAAGGAGCCGGACGACGACGTCCAGCACGCCGATCTCAGCTACTCAGACGACGACGGCGACACCTGGCAGCACCGCAGGCTCACCGCCCAGCTCAAAACAGGCCGGATCACGGGGCTTTTCGCGGCCGCCGGCCAAGGAATCCAAATGCATACCGGCCCCTACAAGGGCCGACTGGTCCAGCAGTTCGTCGTGCTGGTGGACGGTGCCATCATGGCCGCCTCGGCGTTCAGTGACGATCACGGTGAAAACTGGGCCCTGGGAGAACTGATCGGCCCTGGCGTTTCAGGCATAGGACCCAACGAAAACAAGGTTGTCTGCCTCGACGACGGCCGACTGCTCCTACACTCGCGGGCAACCCCCCACCGCTTGTCTGCGTTTTCGAAGGACGGCGGGGTTTCCTGGAGCCCGCTCCAGCCCATCCCGGATATGCCGGATCCGAGCGACAACGGATCTGTTGCCCGCTTTGACGGACTTCCCTCTGTGGTTTCCGTTGCCGAGCCATCCGCTTCCCACCCGGAGCATTCCCGGTGGCTGATCGCGAGCAACAACCAGGATCCGCATCTTCGCCGCAACACCGTCCTGAGCCTCTCCCCGGATAACGGTGCCACATGGCCGGCAAAGCTCGTCGTGTGCCCCGGAAGCTCGGCGTACTCGACCGTCACCCGGCTACCCGACGGAAATGTCGGGGTGCTCTACGAGCGGCAAGGGTACCGGGAGATTGTTTTTGCTTCGATTCCGGCCGGGCAACTGACGCAGCGGCTGGCTGGCCGGGTCCGGGCCCGGCTTTGGTGGCTGCTGGGGCGTCTGCTGCGGAGGTGTCCACTGCTGGTGAGTCCGCGGTGGAATCCGGCGGCTTGGTCTTTCACATGGAACTGCGCTCCATCACTCCGGGCCGTCCCGCTGTCTGGCAGAATGCCGGCGACTTTCATGTGGTCCCTTCCAACAGTGACGGCCAATGGGATGTCCAAACGTGGAAGGAAATCGGCCAGGGCTATACGGACCAGGACCAGGTTTTGGGCACACGAGAAGCCCAGGACCTGAACTACGGGGCCATCATCCCCGGCTATAAGGCCGGGGACATCCTGGCCTTCACCGGACGGGTCGGCAACGTGGGCACACAGCCGGCTACCGGCGTCGAACTTCTTGGACCGCACGGCAACGCCGAAGATTTCCCACCCACGAAGCTGCCGCCAGGCGGCCATATCCTGTACTTCACGCCGACGTACACCATCACCGATTCAGACCTGCTGCGGGAGACGCTGGACCTCGTCTTCACTGTAGAGGCCGACGCCGGGTCCGGACCTTCGGCAGGCCCGGTGCGTTTGGACCGGACGTTCAGTTTCGATCTGCGCACCGGTGCCGTGAAGGTGTCCTAGCGGTAGTTGCTGACGAACGGCTGGTTGGTGGGCACGATCTGCTTGCCAAGCGGCATCAGCGAAACCGGGATCAACTTCAGGTTGGCGATGGCCAGGGGTATTCCGATGATGGTGATCGCCATGGCGAAAGCCGTAAGTACGTGGCCGATGGCAATCCAAATACCCGCAACCAGCAGCCAGATGACGTTTCCGAGGAGCGCGAAAACCCCTGATCCGCCTGACTTCTCCACCACCATCTGCCCGAAAGGCCACAGGCAGTAGGCGCCGATCCGGAACGAGGCGATGCCCCACGGTATGGTCACGATGAGCACACAACAGATGATGCCGGCGGCGAAATAGCCCAGGGCCAGCCAGAACCCACCGAAGACAAGCCAGATGACGTTAAGGATCGTTTTCATAGTCCTCATTCTCCCCTCTGGGTCAGACAAAACGCCTAGGGGTCTGCCCTGAATCTTCCCTGACTTGTGGTGCAGCCCCATACCGGGCCGGGATGTGAGGGAGGGTTGGCCTCAAGCGGGTGGGATGTGAGGGAGGGTCAGGCTTTGGCGGCCTCGACGAACGCGCGGATCTTCGCCAGATCCTTCACGCCACGCGATGCCTCAACACCCGAGGAGACGTCCACACCCCATGCTGCGGCCGCGGTGGCAGCGAAGGCCACGTTTCCGGGTTCGAGGCCTCCTGCGAGCAGCCAATCCCTGCCGTCAAGCCCCTTCTCCTGCACGGACGCGTAATCCCAGGCCTCCCCGGACCCCGGAACTGCGGCATCGACCAGGAACAGGTCCTCGCCCAGATCAGCGAACTCGTCCTGGCCCGCACCCATGGTGACGGCCCTGATGAGCCGCATCCCGGCGTCGTGCACTGTTTTGACGTCGTCGGCGGTCCGCCGACCGTGCAACTGGACCCAATCGAGCCCGGCGGCGCGTGCCGTTTCCACGGCGTCAGCGGCGGACTCGTGGCGGAACACTCCGACGGCCTTGACCGAGGAAGGAACCAACGGCAGCAGGACGCGGACCTGGTCCGGGCTGACTTCGCGGGGACTCGAGGTCAGGACGAAACCAACCGCATCCGCTCCGGCGTCCACGGCTTCGCGCACGGACTCGGGCGTGCTCAGGCCGCACACTTTGACGAACATTCCCGCGCCTCCAGCCATTTTCGCAACGTTTTCCACATATGACGTTAGCAAGCCGGATCGTCAACGAAGAAGCGCTGTCCACCACTAGGCTGGTCGAATGGAGATCATCCGCTTTGCCGACATCCGTCCTGAACCGTGGCGCAACGGAGGCGGGGTGACGCGCGAACTCGCCAGCCATCCGAAGGCCGCTTCGGCGCAGGACGGCGCCTGGGATTGGCGCGTCAGCATCGCCGATGTCGCAAAAGCCGGTGAGTTCTCCACCTTTCCGGGCATGGAGCGGGTCATCACCATCATCGACGGCGAACTGCTGCTCCTCACGGTCGATGGCGCCGAGCACCCCTTGGAGAAGTACCGGCCATTCCGCTTCTCCGGCGAGGCTGCCTCCGCGGCGACGCTTCCCACCGGCGACATCCGGGACCTCAACGTCATTGCACGGACCGGGGCTTTCAAGGGCTATACGTCCATTGTCGAAATTTCCAAGAAGCGTGCGCATCCTGTCTTCGAGGGCCAGTTGGCTGTCTTGTTGGAGGGAAAGGCCACCGTTGCTCCCGGCGCCGCTGCAGAGGCAGAGTCCGACGGCGACGCCCCGGCAACCGCCGCCAGCGAACCTGTCGAGTTGTCCCGCTACGACACCGTAGTGGGCTCGGACTCACGCAGCCCGGAGATCTCGGGCAGGGGCTTCGTTGCAGTCATCTCTATCGACCACGTCGAACCGTAACTGGTGACGTTAACCACCAGAAGTGGCCACCCTGCGCGGGAGTTGCTAGCCTGAAATGAAGGTTCCGCTCTGGAACCTCCGGACGACGGTTCAGTACCCGGCACGCGACAAGACTGGCCAAAGGAAATGTCATGTCGTGGTTAATTCTCATTTTCTCCGGTGCGCTTGAGGCCGTCTGGGCCGCAGCACTCCACCGTTCCAAGGGCTTCCGTAAACCCATCCCAACTGGTGTGTTCCTTGTGTCCGTGATTGCCAGCATGGCCGGACTCGCGATCGCCATGCAGTCCATTCCCACGGGCACTGCCTACGCGGTGTGGGTTGGTGTTGGTGTGGTACTGACAGCGACGTACGCCATGGTCACCAAGGTAGAACGCGCGACGACCGCCCGGCTGCTCCTGCTCGCCGGCATCGGCGCGTGCGTGGTGGGCCTGAAGGTGGTGGCATAGCCATGACTAACACCAAGAACACCGGCATCTTCTGGGGCATCCTCCTGGCATCGGCCATCCTTGAAGCCGTCTGGGCCACCGCTTTGGGCCTCTCCAACGGCTTCACGCAGCTCGCACCCACCATCGTCTTCGCTGTTACTGCCCTCCTGAGCATGCTCGGACTGGGCTTCGCGGTGAAACGCATCCCCCTGGGTACCGCCTACGCAGTGTGGGTTGGCATCGGCGCAGCTCTGACCGTGGGCTGGGCCATGATTACCGGCGTGGAGTCCGCGAGCCCGCTGAAGCTGCTCTTCATCGCGGGCATCGTAGGCTGTGCTGCTGGTTTGAAGGCCCTGCCTACCGAGAAGCCTGTGGCCAAGCCCGAGTAGGTGCCCCTGCCGCACCGCTCCTTCCCAGTTGCCTCCCCCCGCACCCCGCCGACTGCACGCGGAAACCCCGGAATGACGGGAGCCCGCGTCCAAGGTGACCGGGCATCACCGGACCAACTGGGAGGGAGCGCAGGAATACCCATGCGTCGCGTCAGGTTCATGCCAAGGAGAGCACTGATAAAGAGCACCCCCACGCATTGGAGACGTTCATGACTGCAGTTCAACTAGGCGATGGCTTCACTGTCAGCCCCCTCGGTTTCGGCGGGATGGCCCTGACCCCGGTGTATGGGGGCATCGATCCTGAGGAAGGCCTCAAGACCCTCAGACACGCGGTGGATGCGGGGATCACGTTCATCGACACCGCAGATGTTTATGGCGCGGGCAGCAATGAGGAACTTGTGGGCAGGCTGCTCAAGGATCGCCGGGACGAGATACAGCTGGCCACCAAGTTTGGAATTGAGGGCAACCCCGCGGACGGGTACACGGGAGTCCGCGGGGATGCGCCCTACATCAGGCAAGCGGCGGAAGCGAGCCTCCGCCGCCTGGACACTGACGTGATTGACCTCTACTACATGCACCGCCGCGACCTCCGCGTTCCGATAGTGGAAACCGTGGAGGCCATGGCAGAGCTTGTTCGTGAGGGCAAGGTCCGGCACCTTGGACTGTCCGAAGTGACAGCCGAGGAACTCAGGCAGGCCAACGCTGTCCATCCCATTGCCGCGGTCCAGAGTGAATGGTCAATCTGGAGCAGGGATGTTGAACTCAACGTTGTTCCAGCAGCCAAGGAGCTTGGCGTTGGGTTCGTGCCGTATTCGCCGCTGGGCCGGGGATTCCTCACCGGCACCATCAGCGCGAGCGACCTCGGCGAGAACGATTTCCGCCACAGGGTCCCCCGTTTTGGTGGCGAGGCACTTGATGCGAACCAGGCCGTCGTGGCCGCGGTTCGCGAGGTAGCCAGTGGGCTGGATGCAACTCCGGCCCAGGTAGCCCTGGCTTGGCTGTTCACCCAAGGTCGGCGCCTTGGGATTCCGGTGGTTCCCATCCCCGGCACGCGCAAGGCGCACCGGATCGACGAGAACCTGGGCGCACTGTCCCTGCAACTGGGAGCAGCGCACCTTGAGCTGCTTGACCAGGCCGCGTCCGCCGTCGTCGGTTCACGATCCGCCGACCCCAACTGGGTATCGGAAGGCCGCGAAGCCGGCAACGTAGGCTGAAGGCATGGACTCGCTTATTCATTCACTCCGTGACGTCACCATCCGCAGCATTTCGGTCAGCGAGATGAACAATAACGTCTACCTGTTGACCTCAAAGTCCACGGGAACACAGGTGCTGATCGATGCCGCCGATGACCTTCCCGCCATCCAGCAACTCCTGAGGGACAGCGCGGCTGATTCGTCGGCCCCCACCAAACTGGCGAGGATCGCCACCACCCACCAGCACTGGGACCACGTCCGAGCGCTGGAGGAATTGGTGGCCGCCACCGGGGCAACCACCTCCGCAGGAGCGGACGACGCCGATGCGTTGCCCGTTCCGGTGGATGTCCGGCTCGGTCACGGCGACGTTGAGCGGTTCGACGACCTGGAGCTCACAGCGGTCCATTTGCGTGGACACACCCCGGGCTCGATCGCTTTCGTTTACCAGGATCCGGACGGGCCGGCCCACATTTTCAGTGGAGACTCGCTGTTTCCGGGAGGCGTCGGCAACACACAGAAAGATCCTGCACGCTTCACTTCTCTGTTGAACGACGTGTCGGAACGACTGTTCGACGCCTATCCGGACGAAACCCTGGTGCACCCCGGCCATGGATTGCCCACGACCCTCGGAGCCGAGCGGCCACACCTTGAGGAGTGGCGCGCCCGAGGCTGGTAATTGTGGGGCCTGCTCTGCGTCCTAAATCTCAGGAATAGCGCGCAGCGCGGGCCTCGCAATGCCAGAGATTAGCGGCCGCGACGCTCGTTCGAGGCCGGAGCAGAAGCACGACGCGGGCCGCTGCGTGCCGGACGACCTGCGCCCGAGCCACCGCGACCGGAGTTGCCGGAACCCGAACCGTAGGATCCCCCGGACGTAGCGCCCGTAGCAGAGGACCATACGGCCTTGTTTCCGCCGGTACGCGTAGAGGTAGTGGACGCCGTGCGCGGAGCCGAGGCTGAGCGCTGGCCGGTAGCCGGACGGCCACTGCGGCCACCCTGCCCCTGCGAGCCGGGAACGTCGTTGCGGTGAGTGGAGGCAGACTTGCCGCGACCGCGTGAGCTGCGGGCGACGTCGTCGTTCATTGCTGCGCGGCGATCCGCACGGTTGGTGTCCGTACGAACCGGCTCAGCAGCAACCTTGCCGCGTCCGTTGCGACCACCACGGCCACCCGCGGTGGGTGCGCCCTGGGTGGAACGGCGGGCGCGCTTGCGCTGGGCGTTGGCCCCGGTGGAGGTGCCGCCACCCTGCGGGGCTTTTGCCGCGAGGAGGGCCGCACGGGTGCGGGGATCGACCTTGTCGGCAATGTCGCCCACAAGCTCGGCTACCAGCGGCGAGTTGGCGGTAACGCGTTCAAACGAAACATCAACGCCGGCGGCCTTCATGAGCTTCTTGACGTCGCTCTGCTGCTCGGGAAGCGTCAGCGTGACCACGGTGCCATCGGAACCGGCGCGGGCCGTACGGCCCGAGCGGTGCAGGTATGCCTTGTGCTCTGTGGGCGGGTCCACGTGGATGACGAGTTCGACGTCGTCAACGTGCACGCCGCGGGCTGCGACGTCGGTGGCCACCAGGACGCGGACGTCACCGTTGGAGAACTCGGCAAGGTTGCGGTCGCGGGCGTTCTGCGAAAGGTTGCCGTGCAGGTCGACGGCGGGGATGCCGGCGTCGGTGAGGGTCTTGGCAAGCTTGCGGGCGTGGTGCTTGGTCCGCATGAAGAGAACGCGGCGGCCGGCGCCGGAGGCCAGTTCAACGATGAGCTGCTTCTTGACGGTCTGGTCGTTGACCACCAGGACGTGGTGTTCCATGGTGGTGACAGCGGCCTGGGGATCGTCCACAGAGTGCGTCAGCGGGTTGGACAGGTAACGGTTGACCAGCTTGTCAACACCGTTGTCCAGCGTCGCGGAGAAGAGCAGGCGCTGACCCTGGGTGGGGGTCATGTCCATGAGCTTCTTGACTACGGGGAGGAAGCCGAGGTCGGCCATGTGGTCTGCCTCGTCCAGCACGGTGACCTCAACGGCTTCGAGAGTCAGGATGCGCTGGCGGATCAGGTCTTCGAGGCGGCCCGGGCAGGCGATGACGATGTCGACGCCGGCGCGCAGCGCCTTTTCCTGGCGTGCCTGGGAGATGCCGCCGTAGATGACCGTGGTGTTCAGGCCCATGGCCTTGGCCAACGGCTCGATGGTGGCGTTGATCTGGGTTGCCAGTTCACGGGTGGGTGCAAGGACCAGGCCCATGGGGCGGCCCGGCTTGCGGAAATGCTTTGCTTCGCGCTCGGCCAAGCGGGCCACGAGCGGGATGGCGAAAGCGATGGTCTTACCGGAACCGGTGCGGCCACGGCCCAGCACGTCGCGACCTGCGAGGGTGTCCGGGAGGGTCTTCACCTGGATGGGGAATGCCTCTTCGATGCCATCTGCGGCCAGGGATTCAGCAATGGGCTTGGGCGTGCCAAGGGCAGCAAAAGTAGTCATAAACTTCATGTCTTTCGGGCGGTGTCCAATTGCGGACATCGGCCCCCGACGCCGGTTGGGCCAGGGGTTCGCCGAGGAAAAGTCAGGTGGTCTACCGATTCGCTTCAACAGCGGTGGCCGGGACCAAATAGAACGCGTTCATCGACGCAGGATGTGCCTCTCACATGAAAAATGCCCCGCCGCGTAGCCTTTCAGGCCACCTGCTTCAGGGCGTCACCGCACATCAAGTAAACCCATCTTAGCAGCATCCGGGCGCGGGACTCGCATCGGGGCAGGTCAGGGGTGCGTTGCGAGGCCCGCTTTGCACGCTTCCGGGCTCGAATACCGTGCAGAGCAGGCCTCACAACGCGTCCTCTCGGCGTTGCGGGGCCCGCTAAACAGGGTTAGCGGACGGAACACCCTGCAGAGTAGGCCCCGCAACGCGTCAGGGGCGGCGTGTGAGCTCCGGTTGGGGATCCGCGGCGCCCGGAGCGTCGGAGGAGCCCGGGCGGGCGGCGACCCGCGGGGCCATGACAACCCCGACGACGGCGATTACCGCCGTCAGCGCGAAGACGGCAGCGAAGGGGCTGGCTGAGAACGCCGCGAAGACCAGCCCGGTGGCGGCAAGGGAGAGCGCCCCGCCCAAGGAGTCGGAAATAGACATGGCCGCGCTGTTGAAGCCCTGGTTCTCCGGCGTGGAGAGGGCCAACGTCATGACGGAGAGCCGCGGGTACATGAGCCCCATGCCACCACCGGCAAGGATCCACCCGCCGATGGCTACAGCTGCGGGCAACGCGAACGCCGCCGTCGCCAGGGTCGAAAGAATAGCGACCAAGACCAGCGAGGCACCGATCTTAATGGCGAGGTCGTCAGCCAAGCGGCCGCCAAGCCGGCCTTGGATCGCCGACGCCCCCGCCCACGCGAGCGCAGCCCCGGTCAGCGTGAGGCCCGCGAACGTGGGCGTGAACGCATACCGCTCTGTCAACAGGTACGGCAGGTACACCTCGGCACCGAAAAACGCGGCCGACGCCAGCCCACGAACCAGGATCACGCTGGGCAATCCCCGGCGGGCCGTGAGGGTCCCCTGCGGCACCAAAGGTCGCAAGGCAACCAACGCAAGGACAAGCGCGACGGCGGCAATCACCCCGCCAACGCCCGGCACCCCTGCGGACAAGTTCAGTCCCAGAACGGCGACGGCCGCCAGGGCTGCCCATCCCATGCGTCCGAAGGCCCACGGAACGGGGTCCCCAGGGGGTTCGGAGTCCATTCCTCGCACTGCGGGAACCACCATCAACAACGCCGGGACAACCAGGCCCACCACGCCAAGGAACACCCAGTGCCAGCTGCTCAGCTGGGCGACCACACCAGCAGCGAAGGGACCCACGAGGGAAGGCACCACCCAGGAAGCTGCGAAGGCCGCGAAGATTTTGGGGTGCAGGGCAGGCGGGTAAACGCGCGCTACCAACACGTACAGCGCCACTGTCATTGCGCCGCCACCGAGTCCCTGGACCAACCTGCCGAGCACCAGGATCTCCATGG
Organism: Paenarthrobacter sp. UW852; assembly: GCF_024608385.1. Classification (NCBI taxonomy): domain Bacteria; kingdom Bacillati; phylum Actinomycetota; class Actinomycetes; order Micrococcales; family Micrococcaceae; genus Paenarthrobacter; species Paenarthrobacter sp. UW852. The sequence continues at coordinate 197,016 of NZ_JAMSGY010000004.1, read as the reverse complement.
ACCCCGCGGTCCCGGCAATAAGGAGGCCGAGGACAAAGAGCGCCACCGAGGAGTACAGCGGCGCCGCCGGGCCACGACGGTCGGACCAGTTTCCGGCACCCACCATGCCCATCACGCCAGTAGCCAGCGGGCCGGCGAAGGCCAGCGCGTAGAGGGCGGCTCCGTCCAGGTCGCGGCTCACGAGCGGCATGATGGTGGTCACCGCCAGGGACTCGAACGCGCTGAGGAAAACGAGCGCGCAAGCCCCCACGGTGGCAAGCAGGTATTGACGGCCGAGTATCCCGGCCGTTTGAGTGTCAGTGGTCATGCACGCTACCCTAGAACCTCAACTATTGTTGAGGTCAATCCACCACACCCTTTCCCCGGAGCAACACATGACACCCGTTGAGACGCACCGGCCCCTCAGCATCGGCGAGCTTTCAGAACGAAGCGGAGTGTCGCCGTCGGCCCTGCACTTTTATGAACGCAACGGGCTCATCCACGCCGAGCGGACCGCCGGAAACCAGCGGCGGTACCGGCGCGATACGCTCCGACGGGTCGCGTTCATCAAGACGTCCCAGCGGGTCGGTCTGCCACTGAAGGACATCCTTGAGGCGTTGAATTCGCTGCCGGAGGGCCGCACCCCCACCAGGCACGACTGGGCCAAACTGTCGCTGCGCTGGCGGAAAGAACTGGACGAACGGATCGCGGCCCTTCAACATCTGCGCAACGATCTGGATGGCTGCATCGGCTGTGGCTGCCTCAGCCTGAAGTCGTGCACGCTGCAGAACCCGTCCGATGAACTCGGCGCTTCCGGTGCGGGAGCCCAGCGCTGGAGTCAGCTCGTCAAACCAGAGCCGTCATAACATTCCAACCAACACCTGCCCGCTGCCTGGGCTGATAGCCGCCATAAAGAGTTCCTGGGTAAAGCCACAGGACGCCTGCCGAGTCCCGGGCCAGGATGTCCGGCAGGTCATCGCCGTCGAAGTCGCCGGGTGTGGCCATCGCCGTCATGACGTTCCACTCAACGCCCACCAGCAGCCGGAAGGGCACCCACCCGCCCGAGTTATCCCCCTGATATAGCCACAGGGTTCCCCACTTGTCCCGGGCGACTACGTCACGTCCTTGCTGGTGCGTATCGCCCGGACCCAGGATGGCCGTCATGTCGTTCCAACCTGTTCCTACCTTGGTTCTCGGAAGCAGGGCCCCTCTACCGTTACCCGGGTAGAGCCAAAGATCACCTTGGGCATCGCGCGCCAGAATGTCGCCGTGACCGTCACCGTTGAAGTCGCCGGGGGTCACGACGGCGGTCATCACGTTCCAGCCACCGCCCACCTTTGAGCGTGGCAGCCAGTCAGAGCGACCGTTCCCCGGGTACAGCCACAGATCGCCTGCTTGATCCCGGGCAAGAACGTCCGATGACCCATCGCCGTTGAAGTCGCCGGGGGTCATGATCAAGTTCATGGTGTTCCAACCGGTTCCAACCCGCGAGCGGGGAAGCCAGTCACCCCGGCCATTGCCGGGATACAGCCACAACTCACCTGCGGTATCACGGGCGAGGACGTCAGTGCGGCCATCGGAGTTATAGTCCTTCCAAATATTCGCCGACCGCGGAGTGGGAATCACCCAGAGGTAGTTCCCTTGATCCGCCGGCGCCACATATCCCTTTTCCCCGTTCGGAAGAACTGTCAGCAGACCCTGCAAGTAGTCGCCTTGAGGGGAAATATGCCTTGCCACTACAAGCGTTGGGACGTTGACCACCATGATGTAGGTGCTGACGACGAAGAGACGCGAACCATCGTGGCTCAACCGGACCGTAAAAGCTCCCAGGTTCATGGTCGGCGGTCCCGAGGGTTGAAGATCCACCGTTGTCAGCGAATTGCGTTGGAGATCGATTTCGGCCAACGAATACTCATCACCAGTCTGGTCAACGGTGAAGGCACGGGACCCGTCGGGAGTAAAGATCGGGGCTGTGGCCACGGCGCGCGTCGGAATTTCACCGATCACAGCACTCTTGAGCGCTGACACCACGGCGATGCCGCCATCGCCCTTGGGGTAATACAAATGACTTCCGTCTGGAGATATAGCCCCCTCCATCGGAGCACCGCCCAAGGGAATTTTGCTTCCTACGGTGCCTGTCGAGGTGGCTATGACTGTGACGGACCGGTCGGTGGCGCTGAGGATGTAGATCTTGTCCCCGGCCGGGGCAACAAGGATCTGTGAAGGGTCGTGGCCCACCGGAATTGTCATGCGGATTCGTGCCGTAGCAACATCGATAACGGCAATGGAGCCGAGAGGGGACCCAGACACGGCGGCATACAAGGAGGAGCCATCAGGTGAGACGGCCAGACCACGCACAGGGCCTTCCGTTGGTATGACGGTTGGCTCTTTCCACGGAAGGGTCACAAGAGTCACGCCATACTTCTGCTGTTGGCTCGTGGCGAGAAAGACTCTCAAACCGTCAGGACTGACCACCATGGAAGACACGTTTCCCACTTTGAGGGTCGCCGAGACCTGGTCCGTGGGCACGTTTATGACAGTGAAGTCACCTTTTTCGGACGCTGCGAAGAGCCGAGAGCTATCCGCGCTGGGTTCTACGAATCGGGGGCTGGTCACATCAATCTTCACAGGATCAAGATTCGGAACAGCGGCCGCACGCACCGCGTCCTTGGCACTGGTCCAAGCCTGAGCAGGCACTGCCGCGCACGGGAGTCCGGACGCCAAAAGTCCGCCGACCGCCAAGACACCCACGATTCCCGTCCGTCCGCGGAACCAACGCAATTTTCGCCTAAGAAACATCATGAATCCCCCGGTTCATGCGCCGCGAGACCAACAGGGGCGCTGTCCACCTGAGGGTAGCCACCATCGAACCAAAAAACCATGCTTTGGGGTAGCTTGCCGATTCGGCAACAGGCGTTGCCTTCGGGACGCGGCGCACGGCACGCTTGTCCCATGACTGAAAACCTGCACGACGCCGACACCCACCAGCACGGGCATTCCCACCCAAGCGCGGAGCAGCGCGGGCTCAACCTCCACGAAGACGCTGACAATGCCGTGGACACGTGGGACGGCATGTACCGGGAGCGGGCGAAAATCTGGAGCGGGAACCCCAACCCGCAGTTGGTTGCCGAGGTCACGGGTTTGCAGCCGGGCAAGGCCTTGGATCTGGGCTCCGGAGAGGGCGGGGACGCGATCTGGTTGGCAGCGCAAGGCTGGACCGTTACGGCACTGGACGTGTCCGCCGTCGCGCTTGATCGGGCAGCAGCCCACGCTGCGGAAACCGAGTATGCGGACCGCATCAGCTGGCAGCAGCAGGACCTCACGGAATGGGCGCCGCAGCCTGAATTCGATCTGGTGTCAGCCCATTTCCTGCACTCCCCCCTGTTGCCGTGGCAGGACTCCGCGGCAAAGGCCGCAGCTGCTGTGGCGCCCGGCGGAACGCTGTTGATCGTGGGGCACCATCCGCAGGGGCTGCCGGAGTGGAGCCATCAACACGATTCCGGCATGTTCTTCACCCCGGAGCAACTGGCCGCTGAGCTCGGCATGAACAACAGCGACAACTGGCAGCTAGAGGTGGTGGACGAAAGGAAGCGCGCAGTGTCCGGGCCCAACGGCGAAGCCGGAACCACCTCGGACGCCGTCCTCAAGGCCACGAAACTGGGCCAGGGACGCGGCTGACAACGAAGCCAGCGGGCTAAACGCTTATACGCCCGAGAGAAGGGGTGGACGTCGCATCACTCTCGGATCTGTGGACTCACGAGAAGGTGGATATGGAGGCCCATCCGGCTGTCAGCAGCAGGAGGGCGCTGGCCGAGAGAGCAATCGCGGTCAGCCTGCACCGATTCAGCACAGAGGGAACGCGCGCTGTCGGAGGTTCTACTTTCCAGTCTCAGTGGGCGCGGCGCTTGCTTCCTGCCTATCGAGCTCTTTGTAGATGGCGTGTTGGTCTCCTGCGACGCAGACGGTGTCCATCCCCAAACTGGAGCCCAGTACGTTCGCGGTGAAGGACACCAAGTGTCCGCCGTTCTGATTGGCGTAGAGGTCGATGAGACCCGGGTCCTTGGGGTTGGTTTCGACTCGGGTGGTGAAGCCCCTGGATTCCCAAAACTTCTTGACAACTTCTACGGACGCTTCCAGATCCACGGGATCGAGGGTTTGACTCAGGATGCGGTAATTCACCCCGTCTTTGCCGTCATCGGTGGTGCACGAACTGTTCCGGAGGTTTTTGTCTTCCCATTTCTGGGTTCCGATGGTTTGTTGGGTTTCGGTTTTGAAGGCGTGGAGGTCGGTGAGGGCTTGTTTGAGTTCTTCGACTTGGGCTTTGACGGTTGCGGGGTCGCTGGGGTTGTTTGAGCCGGTCATGGGGTTCTCCGTGGTGGTGGGGGTGCAGGCGCTTAGCGCGATGGCCGTGAAGACCACTGCGGCGAGGATACGGCCGGTCTTGTGCCGGTTTTTTGGTTCGTGGGGCATGGGGTTCACTCTTCCTGGGTTGTTTATCGGCCGGCAAATCCGGCCGGAGGCGTTACGGGTCGTGCGCCTGGCAGGATACGGTCGCCGTTGCCGGTGGTGGTGAGGGCCGCTTCATAGAGGGCGGTGGTGTCTTTGTCGAGGTAGCCGTAGCCGCTGTTGTCTGTTCCGTGTACCAGTGTGTTGTGTTCGGTGGTGCCGTGGTATTCGGTTCCGTCGATGATGGCCGTTTCTGATGAGAACACTTTGGCGTCGAAGGATTCCATCCGCGGGTCCTGACGTTGGAAGCGGCCCAGGTCAGCCAGCCCGTCACCTGCGGCTTCGGTGGCGTAGACCTGTCCGGCGGGGACGTGGAGGTCCGAGGTGTTCCGGATGTCCTTTTCGATGCCGGCGGAACCGAGCATCGTGAAGGAGGCGACGTTCAAGTGCGCGGACGCGAGGGCGTTGGAGGTCACGGTGGTGCCGTAGGAATGGGCCAGCACGTTCAAGGTCTCGGGGGTTCTGTTGCCCAGACTGTCTCTGACGGCGTTGAACCCTTGCAGGTCTGCGACGAATCGGTCCGCACCGGCATGGGCGGCATCGCCGCTGTTCACGGTCGGGACTGTTGGTGGTTCGTAGTTGATCCACGCCACCACAGCGAACGATTTCCTCGGGTCGTGTCGCCCTTGTCGCTCCTGGAGGTTGGCGGCGTTTGTTGCCCAGTCGTTAAAGCCGCTTTGAGGGGTGATGAGCATGCCGGACACGGCGTAGGTAACGTTGTCAGCCGTGTCGGGGTTACCCACAGAGACCTGTGCCTTCGGGGAACCGTTGGTGAGGTCAAAGCCGAGTAGGACAGCGTTGACGCCGCCCGCGTTCCTTACAGCGTCGGTGATGCCATCAAGGGCCTTCTGCTGCGTTTGCAGCCGTGTCCACGCCGGGTTGGTGATGGACAGGCCTTGACTGACGGGCAGAAGTTGAGGCGTCCTGGCGAGCTCGGCTTTGATACGTTCCTGCTCAGTGACGAGGCGTATCCGGTTGGCTTCGTTCCGGGCGGTGGCCGTGATTCCGTTCAGGTTCCCGATTATTCCGGGGAAGGTCTCGATCAGAAGCTTCTGGCTTGCGCCGGGTTCAAGAGAGCCGTCTTTGGCGATGGTGTGGCCGAGCCCAGCCCACCAAGTCGCTATTACCGCGGGGTCCAGTCCTGGTTGCTGCAGGAGCCCTTGGAGCCGGTCTTTGTTCGCGGGGGTGGCGAGCCAGGCTTTCAGCTGTGCGTTGTTCAGGGCACCGATGTCATTCAACCCGATTCGCCCCGGCGGTGCGTACCGGATGAGGGCGCTGTTAAGCACGGTCTCGGTCAGGGTGCCGCTGCCGGCTGATTCGAACGCGCCCGCTATCTGCTCGATCCAGTCAGAGTCGGCGGTGTTCTCGGCCAGCAGCTGCTCGCAGCCGGCCACGAATGTCACCGCGCCGTGGTTCACCCAGGAACACGCTGCGGCGAATCCGGCCCACGCGTTCCGCACGTGGCCGAGTTCGTTGTTGAGGATGTTCGAGGAGGCACGGGACTGGGCTGCGAATCCCCGCAACGCTGCGGGGTCCGCTGAGCTTATTCCGTTCCCGGATCCGCCGGCGAACCGGTTCCTGTCCCTCGGAGAGAACACCGCGGTGATGCTCGGTGCCGGGACAGGGGTTTCCTCGGGTCTGGGATCGTGCGCCATCTCCAGCATGGCCGCGGACTGCCGTGCCGCGTCCAGAGAGGCCAGGTCCTGTTGACGGGCATCGGCACGTAGCCGCCGAGCGGTGAGATGTTTTTCCCGGGCTTTTTCTTCTCTTGCCCGGACTTTCGCGCCGCGGACGTCTTCGGCGAGCCCGGCGAGGACACCGGCCAGTGCGCCGCGGTCATCAGCTCTCGTGGCGCAGGCTTCGATGAACAGCTGCGCGTAACCGCCTTTGAAGTCCTGCATCGCCTGGTCAATGGCACCGCCCAGGAACCAGCCCTCGGACCGCAGGATCTCCTCCGCGGCCTCGGCGGCACTGATCAGAGCATCGGCCGCACCCTCATCAAAGGCAATCCCCACTCCGCTCCCCTTCACCACCTTGGTTAATCCAATGATTAGCATAAACCTTCGCCTGATCCGCCTTTGGCGCGTCAAATCCTGATTACCTGGTGCACTGCATAAGCGGGCTACAGCAACAGAACGGAACGCCCGGCGATGAAACGACGGAACATTCTGCGCATATCCGCGTTGGTCCTCGTGTTCGCCGCCTCTTCCTCCACGACATCGTGCTCGGCTCCGATTCCTCACGTACCGATCGTGAACAAGTGGTGGGGATATGGAAGTTCTCCCCGTCTGAAAGCGATCCCCTGAGGAAGACCGACTTATCCTCGGCCATCGTGGATCTACGGTCCGAGGGAACGGTGACCATCCAGGATTTTCCTAATTCCAGCTTCTCTGAAGATGCGATCTTTGGCGCAGGACACTCCACCCCCGGAACCTGGGAGACAGTTCCGAGGCTGGGCAAGTACATCGCCGGGCGTTCCGTTCTGTTAGCGGCGCCGAGGGTCGAGACTGACTGCGGGACCAGATTGCCGGACCGCGGACTGGACCGAACCGTTGGCAGCAGGGAGTGCTCGCTCGGCACCCGCTGAGAGATGCCTTATCGTTCAGCAGGCCCTTGGTACTCTGGCGCCATGACTCATACGTTGCTCGAGCTTGAGCGAGCATTCCGCCTATCTTGGGGCGCAGATACGACCTGCCTCGACGCAAAGGGCCTTGCGGAGTGGAACCCTGACAACCCGGCACACGGCCAGTGCGGACCCACAGCTCTCATCGTTCAAGATCTGCTCGGCGGTGATCTCCTCATCGCGGACGTCCACGGCGGCAACGAGGAGGACGAAGTCCATTACTGGAACCGATTTTCTTGCGGCCTCGAAATCGACCTCACCCGAGAGAACATCTGATTCATTCGCTTATTGAACGCCCGGTTGAGCATCCTCAAGCATGCAGCTGCCTTGATAGTTGTGGCGGGTTGGTATGGCAGCATTTAGTTATGAGCGCAGCTTGAAGTTCCAAGGCTGTGCGTGCACGCCAAACAGCGCTGCAAAAGACCGCCATTTATCGCCGAAAGTCACAGCTAAACGCCGCCCGGAAGCAGCTCTCCATAGGCCGGAACCACTTGCCCGGTGGCAGTGGAGTCGGGGTTGAGCATCCAGCCGACGCGCTTTGCTGTGTTCAACATGACCACGCTTTCCACCAATTCAATGCCCGGAATGCGCTGTTGGATGATGAGCTCCAACTCCATGACATCGGCCAATGAACGCAGCCACATGATCATGGTGAAGTTGGTGCGGCCCGTGGTGGATGCCGAAAAGCGGGTGTTCCTGATGGCCCGGAGTTCCGTGGCGGCGGCTTCGTGTTCTCCCGCTGGAACGTTCGCGAACCATTGAACCGTGACAGGGAAACCGGAGAACTGCTGGGCAATTTCGCAGCGGAAGGACAGCATCCGGCTGGCCAGCACACGCCCGAGTTGTCGCTGGACGGTGGCTGGATTCCGACCCAAGGCGCGGGCGATTTCCGCCGCGGTAGCGCGTCCGTCACGTGCGAGGAACGGGATGAGGGCCAGGTGGCTTTCCGGGAGCGGGACCACGATCGCATCCTGCGCTGAGGGGTTGGCCGACTCGGGCCCCGCGAGACTCCGCAGTGCCTGTTGCTCCGCCTTGGTCAAGACGTTGAGCCGCCAAGCGTAGCCGCTGGTGTGGATCCGGGTGCAGAGGGCCGTTTGGTATTTGGTGAGCCCCTGGATTTCCTTGAGCTTGGGCAGCAGCAGCGTACTGAACTGTTCCAGGTCCTGGGTGATGACGGTGAGCGTAAGATCCCGGTTGCTCGCCGCCTCTTCCACGGTGATGACCTCGGGGAGCTGGGCAACGGCGGCCGTGACGTTGGGCCTGAGGTGCATTTCGCAGTCGATGTCCACCATGGCCAGGCACATGTCCTTCGGATCACCCATGAGGTGGGCCGTGGTCCAGGCTGCTCCCGCCGCCCGTAGGCGCTCCCATCGGGCAGCCAGCGTGGTCCCGTGGACGCCGAGTACCTGACCGGCGTCGGACCAGCTGATCCGGGGCGAAATCTGGAGTGCGTTGACCAGGCGCAGGTCTTCCTCGCTGAGTTCCATGAGTCCATTATCCAGAACCAGTGCATGATTCCTGCAATTTGGTGCGATTCGGTGCATATTTTCAGATGTTTAGAAGCATGTGAACCACGTCACCACACAATGGCTTAAGGAACCCGCCCCCAAGCACCCAGGAGCACAAATGACCATCGTGGCCGACGCCAAGGAAATGCAGGACGACATCGTCCGACTCCGCCATGACCTCCACCGCGAACCTGAGATCGGCCTGCATCTTCCCCGCACCCAGGAAAAGGTGCTCAAGGCGCTGGACGGACTCCCCTACGAGATTACGCTCGGCAAGGAAACGACGTCGGTCACCGCGGTTCTGCGCGGCGGCGCCGCCCACGCCTCAGCCGAGAAGCCCGTCGTGCTGCTGCGTGCGGACATGGACGGACTTCCGGTGCATGAACGCACCGGCGTTGATTACACGTCCCGGGTGGACGGCGCCATGCACGCCTGCGGCCACGATCTCCACACCTCCATGCTTGCCGGCGCGGCAACAATCCTCGCGGAGCGTCGCGACCAGCTGGCCGGAGATGTCATCCTCATGTTCCAGCCCGGCGAGGAGGGCTACGACGGTGCAAGCTACATGCTGAAGGAGGGAGTCCTGGACGCAGCCGGCCGTCGTGCGGACACCGCCTACGGAATGCACGTCTTCTCCTCCCTTGAACCCCACGGCCAATTCGTCACCAAGCCCGGCGTCATGCTGAGCTCCTCCGACGGCCTAGTGGTCACGGTGCTGGGCGCGGGTGGCCACGGTTCGGCCCCGCACTCGGCCAAGGACCCCGTGACCGCCGCGGCCGAGATGGTCACCGCACTGCAGGTCATGGTCACGCGCCAGTTCAACATGTTCGATCCCGTCGTCCTGACTGTCGGTGTCCTGCACGCCGGTACCAAGCGCAACGTCATCCCCGAGACTGCCCGCATCGAAGCAACCATCAGGACCTTCTCCGAAGCGTCCCGGCAGAAGATGATGGAAGTGGTACCCCGGCTGCTCCAGGGCATCGCCGTAGCCCACGGCTTGGAGGTGGACGTGCACTACCAGGAGGAATACCCCCTCACCATCAACAACGAGCACGAAACCACCACTGCGGAGAAGGTCATCGCCGGAATGTTCGGCGACTCCCGCCACACCCGGATGGCCACACCGCTCAGCGGCTCCGAAGATTTCTCCCGGGTTCTCGCCGAAGTTCCCGGGACATTCGTGGGGCTGAGCGCCGTTGCCCCCGGCGCCGACCACACGACGTCGCCGTTCAACCACTCGCCTTACGCAATGTTCGACGACGGCGTCCTCACCGACGGTGCCGCGCTGTACGCCGAACTCGCCGTGTCCCGCATCGCTGCCCTCGCCGGCAACTGACTCCCAGCCCCTCCCCCACTTGGAGAATGACATGACCGCTACCGTAGGAACGACCCCCGAGGTCAAAGTCCACAAGTCCCATGTGCGAACGCTCGTCGGAACGGGCATTGGCAACGCCGTCGAATGGTACGACTGGGCCATCTACGCCACATTCTCGCCCTTCATTGCGAGCGCTTTGTTCAGCCAGTCGGACCCCACGTCAGCCGTTCTATCCACCTTGGCGATCTTCGCCGTCGGGTTCGTTGCCCGGCCGTTCGGCGGTTTCGTCTTCGGCTGGATCGGCGACCGCATTGGCCGTAAAACCTCCATGACTTTCGCAGTGGCATTGGGAGCCGTGGGCAGCCTCATGATCGGTATCGCACCGACGTTCGCAGCTGTGGGCGCGTTCGCTTCGGTGATGCTCCTGGTGGCCCGCCTCATCCAAGGCCTGGCGCACGGTGGTGAGTTGCCGTCGTCGCAAACGTATTTGTCTGAAATGGCTCCAAAGGAAAAGCGCGGCTTCTGGGCCACCCTCATCTACACCTCCGGCACGGCCGGAATCCTCGCGGGAACGTTGCTGGGCGCTATCCTCACCGCTGTCCTGAGCAAGGAAGAGATGAGTGCGTGGGGCTGGCGGATCCCGTTCCTCGTTGGTGGTGCGCTGGGTGTCTACGCCCTGGTTATGCGGGCCAAGATGAAGGAAACCGAAGCGTTCGAAGCCGAGGCCCCCAAAGAGAAGCGACTGCCGGTCTGGCCGCAGATCGTCAAGTATCGCAAGCAGGCGCTGCAGGTTATCGGCCTCACCGTTGGCCTGACCGTTGTGTACTACATCTGGGGCGTTGTGGCTCCGAGCTATGCGGCGACTTCATTGAAGATGGACCGCGGTGCGGCCCTGTGGGCGGGTGTGATCGCGAATGTTGTCTTCATCGCAGCCCTGCCGTTCTGGGGCAAACTGTCCGACCGGATCGGCCGTAAGCCCGTCATCATCGCTTCGTCCGCGGGCGCCGCACTGCTGCACTTCCCCATGACGTGGCTGCTGAAGGATTCACCATGGCAGTTGGCAGTGTCCATGTCCGTGATGTTGTTCTTCATCGCAGGCAGCGCAGCCATTGTTCCTGCTGTCTACGCGGAGCTGTTCCCGACGCACATCCGCACCATCGGCGTCGGCGTCCCGTACTCCATCTGCGTGGCCGCCTTCGGTGGCACGGCTCCGTACCTGCAGACCTGGCTCGGCAGCATCGGGCAGGGCTACCTGTTCAATGTCTACGCGGTGGTCCTCTTGCTGGTGGGCATCGTGTTCGCCTTCTCGATTCCGGAAACGAAGGGCAAGGACCTCACCGTCTAGGCTCTCTTTCGTTGCGAGGCCCGCTCTGCACGCTTACCCGAGGTTTTGGGACGCAGAGCGGGCCTCACAACATTAAACGAAGCGGTCGCGGCCAGCGCGGTAGCCGAAGAAGGCGGCGAGTGCCCCGATCACCAGGAAGAGGATCCCCGCTGCAGCAAAGCCGCCCGTGGCCTGGTGAAGCTGGCCCACCATCAAGGTCCCAACAGAACCCACTCCGTAGCCCACGCCCTGCATCATCCCGGAAAGATTCGCTGCCGTGTGGGCGTCCCGGGTGCGGACCATGATCATGGTCAGCGCCACGGCAGTCAGGGAACCTTGACCCAGGCCGTTGAGCCCGGTCCAGACCCAGATGAGTTCCGTCGGGCCAAAGATCGTCAGCGCAAACCCGCCACCCGTCATGAGCGCCACCACCGTGTTGATGATCCGTTGGTCCTTAAAGCGTGTAGCCAGGGCCGGGGCAAACAGCGAGCCAAGCATCTGGAGCACGATCGACACCGACACGATCAACCCGGCCGTTCCGCCGTCGACTCCCCGCTCACGCAGAATCGGCGCCATCCAGGCGAACACGCTGAAGGACATCATGGCCTGCAGCACCATGAACAGGGTGACCTGCCATGCCACCGCTGAACGCCAAACGTTCGCGCCACTGCGAACGGCCTGGTGTTTTACCGTGGGCTGGCGGATTGCCAACGGCAGGAAAAGCAAAAGCACGACGGCGGCTGGAACCGCCCAGAACCACAGTGCCGACGTCCACTGCCCGGTAGCCGCAAACACCGGATACGTGAAGCCCGCACCAAGTGCGGCGGACGCGCAGATGGCCGTTGTGTAGAGCCCACCCATCAGGCCCAGCCGGTGCGGGAAGTCCCGCTTCACTACGCCGGGAAGAAGCACGTTGCACAACGCGATGGCGGCACCGCACGCCGCCGTGCCGATCAAGAGCGTAGGGAGATGGCCCGCGCTTCCTATGTCGGCCGGACGCAGGAGCAACCCCGCGGTGAGGACAACCATGGCCCCGAGCAGCACCCGCTCCGCCCCGAACCTGCGGGCAAGGATGGGAGCCAGAGGCGCGACGACGCCCAACAAGGTGACCGGCACGGTGGTGAGGACAACCAGCGCCCAGCCCGGCAGGCCGACGTCGGACGTAATTTCCGGAAGCACCGCAGAGAAACTCGAGAAGACCGTCCGGAGGTTCAAGCCAATGAGCACCAGGCAGATGGCCAGGTAAACCAGGCCTCTCTTGCCGCGCAACTGCGTGGGGTCAGCGGGTGGTTCTTCGTTGGTTTCGGCGTCCACCGCGATTGAAGGCGGGACTTGATCCTTGGGGTAGCCGAACTTCTGGGAGGAGGTCACACGTCCTATTCTGTCAGCCGGCGCTTACTGGGCCTCAGCTGGCAGCCATTGCCCGTGATGTGACCCGATCTCAGGGGACAACTTCCAGTCCGTGCCAGGCGCCGTCGTCGCGGGTGAACTGCCAGCGGATGTGGGGGTCGCCCGAGAGGTCCAACCAGTCCAGATCCGTCATGTCGATCCTGATCCAAGCGAAACGCTCCATTGCCGTCTCATCATCATCGGGGCCATCAGCAGGCCGATCCGGGAGGGGAGTTCTCGGAACCAGGCGGGACGCATAAAGGTGACGGCTGCTCGGGCTGAACCGCTCCCAGGCCCGGCGTCGTTCCTTCTCATCGTCGACCACCGCAGCGTCACCTCTGATGCGCAACTGAACTCCGCGGTCGTCGTCGTAGAAGGTCAGTGCCACCCGTGGCTGGTGGTCAATCTCGGCGACCTTACGGGACAGGGAATTGGTGGCCACCATGAGCCGGCCAGCCGCGCGGTCCACCTCCCGGACGATGACCGCACGGACCCGTGGTCCTCCATCCGCTCCCGTGGTGCCCAGGAAACCGAGCGTAAAAGGGGTGCGCCCTTTCGTTGCCGCCACCAAGGATCCCAGGACCCGCTCCAGCGTCTCCTCGCTTGTATTCATTGCCCTGGACAACTATGAGACGCAACGCAGCATTCACAGTTCGGGCGGATCTCCAGCATCAGGCAACTCTACCCACAGGGGCACAACTCCCCATGGCAAGACGGCGGAGCGGCGCTGGTGGTCTGATCCGGAACGCAGAGAATCCTCGCATCCGAACCAAAGTATTCTGGAAGGGATGAGTGAAACCCCAGATTCCCCGCGACCAGTCACGCCCGGCACCCAGGCTTCGTTCGGCACATACGGCGGCCGCCCGGTCAGCTTTGTGCGCCGGGGCACCCGCTTGCAGGGCCGCAGGCAGGCCGCTTGGGAAGAGCACGCCGAGCGCTGGGCCATCCAAGTGCCCCGCCACGTCGCCAACACCTCGGTCCACCCGGATTACACGTTCGACGCCGAGGCCGTGTTTGGTCGCAAGGCTCCGCTGATTGTGGAGATCGGTTCGGGACTGGGTGATGCGGTGGTTCACGCAGCCGAGCAAAACCCCGATAAGGACTTCCTTGCCGTCGAGGTCTACACGCCAGGACTGGCCAACACCATCATCAAGATCAACAGCCGCGGGCTGACCAACGTACGCGTGGTGGAAGCCAACGCTCCCGAGGTTCTCGAGTCCATGCTTCCACCCGGGTCGGTCAGCGAACTCTGGGTGTTCTTCCCGGATCCCTGGCATAAGGCACGGCACCACAAACGCCGCCTGATCCAGCCGGCGTTCGCGACCGTCGCGGCCAAGGCGCTGGAAAAGGGTGGCTACTGGCGCATCGCCACGGACTGGTCCAACTATGCCGTGCACGTCCGGGAAGTCCTGGCCGATTCCAAGGAGTTTGAGAACATGCATGACGGCGAGCGCAGTGGCGAGGAAAGCCCACTGACGCAAGTCTGGCAATCCGGCGTCGAGTCCGTTGTGGGTGGCGCTCCGGTCCGGGAGGGCCGCGCCCCGGTCAGCACGGAGCACACGGGCCCGAACGAAGGCGTGGACCAGGAGGGCGGCTGGGCTCCGCGCTTCGAGGGCCGCATCCGGACGAGCTTCGAGAACAAGGCCCATGAGGCCGGCCGCATGATTTTCGACCTCACATACCGCAAGATCTAGCCAGGACTTATTGGGGGAACCATGAGCTACCAGCCACCGGTCGATTACTACCAGCAAACCCAACGGTCCGGTAATCGTGGCCTGGGTGCCGGCATCACCAGCATCATCTCCGCAGTCCTTTCACCCATCGCGGCGGTAGTCAGCATCCCCCTGGGTATAGCAGCCGTCGCTTCGGCGGTGAGCCGCTACAACCAGGGCAACGATGCCTGGTGGTTCGGCGCGTTGGTGCTGGCTGGTGTCGCTGTCCTGCTCGCCATCGTGGCCGTGGTCTGTGGGCTGATCGCTGTGTTCCGGGCCGGGCGAATGAACGCGGGCCGCATTACCGGCATCATCGGGCTTGCGATCATGGCGGTCAACATCTTTGGTGTGGTCTTCATGGTGTTCCTTGTGGTCGGCGCGGGGCAGGGGAACTGAGATGCCGCAGGTCCGCGCCGAGCGCCTCATCCGCTTGGATCCCGAAACAGCTTTCGCGCTCTCCCAAACCACTGGCGCCTTCCGTCTCAAGTGGGACCCGTTCATCTCGGCGCAAGGCTTCCTGGACGGCGCCACGACGGCCGGCAAGGGTGTGCGCACCAGGACTGTGTCACGCATGGGCCTGAAAATGGTCAGCGAATACGTCTCGTACACGCCACCGCGCAACGTGGGCATGACAATGGTTTCCGGGCCTTGGTTCTTTGAGAACTTTGGTGGTGGTTGGCGGTTCACAGCGGACGACGGCGGAACCCGGGCAGTCTGGAAGTACACCTTTTCATGCCGCCCGGCACTGGTGAAGCCGGTGGCAGAGCGGATCGGCAGCTGGCTGCTGGGCCGCGAAATCGAGCGACGCATCGAGGCATTCGCCAAGGCCTGCGAGGATCCCGTCCTCGTGGCAGAACTCCGATCGCAGGAGGCCCCGGAGCGCTGAGGCCTAAGGCACCGAAATCGATGCCACGGTCTTCTCGGTATCGTCGCGCAACTCAACACCGGCAATGCCCGCCAACTGCACCGGGGTTGCGCCGGTGATCTTGATCCGGCCGCTCGGTGTCGCTGTCCAGCCACAGGTTCGTTCCTCGGCCCCGTCCCTGCCCTTCACCCACAAATACAACGTCCCTTGGAGGGGCATGCTCCGGCCCTCCACCTCTAGCTCGGTGCCCCAAGTTTTCTTCACCATGCCCACCGTCAGCTGTAATCCGCTGTCCGACTGGACCGAGTAGCTCGCATCAGGCTTCGGTGCCTGGTTCAGCAGCGGCCCGGCAAGGAACCCAACTGCCAGGCAAGCAGCGGCGACTGCACTCACCAGAGCCGCCCACCGGCGTCGTGATTTCCGCCTGCGGACCGACAAATCGACCAGCACCTTCTCCGGAAGCGCTTCGGGCAGTGGTTCCAGCGGCGCGAGGGCGCCGGCACCCCCCGCCGCGGTGAGGGCGACAGCGTCAGCCGCGGGGACGGCGTCGAGCAAGGCGGGGAGGCTTTCCAGTTCCTCCAGCTCGTGACGGCAGTCGGCACAATGGGCGAGGTGGTCCCGGAAGGCGGCCTCCTCTACGGGGTCGAGCCCGCCCAAAAGATAGGCGCCCAGCAATTGGTGGACGGAGTTGCCGTTCATCGTTCCACCCCCATTTCGTCAAGGATTGTTCGGAGGGCTTTCACAGCATAGAAAGCCCGGGATTTTACGGTTCCCGCCGGGATGTTCAGCTGCAGTGCTGCCTCACTGACGGTGAACCGTTGGTAGTGCAAGGCCACGAGGACCTCGCGGTGTTCGTGGCTGAGCCGGAGCAGGGCCTCCTCCATGAGGACCCGGTTCAGCAGCTCATCGACGCGTTCGGTGGCGGCATGGTCGGGAAGGTCGTGCTCTCCGGTTTCGGCAGGACGGCGCTGCGCCTTCCGATAATTGTCGATGATCACGTTGCGTGCCGTCCGGAAGAGGTAACTGCGGAGGCTGCCCGTGATTTGTGGGGCATGCTGCCACACCTTCAGGATGGTCTCCTGCACAACATCGTCGGCTTGGTGGGCGTCCGGTGTGCAGCTGAGCACAAAGCGCTTCAGGGCCGTGCCATGGTCGCGATAGATCGCAGCCACCACGTCCTCATCCAGCGGCATATCCACCCCTTCCCGGTTGCCCCTTCGCTCATACGACGCCTGCCGCGCAGAAACGGTTCAGTCCCGTGAACCATTCTTCCCCCATCCGCGTCGTAGGGGTTAGCGCCGACTCATCCCGGCCGGCCGAGCAAAGGAGCTAGAGATGACAACACGACTCAGCCTTGGAATCGGAGCGTTGCTGTTGAGCGCTGCACTGGCGGGGTGTGGCGGAAGTCCAGGAACCACCACGTCGTCCGCTCCCCCGCCTGCTTCGTCCGCGGCGCCGTCGTCCGCCTCCTCGGGATCAGCGACCGCCTCCTCCATGGCCACCTCCGCGGCTGCGGAGATGAAAACCGCCTCGTCCAGTGCCGGCCAGATCGTGGTGGACAGCAAAGGGATGAGCCTCTACTTCTTCACCAAGGACGTTAAGGACTCAGGTAAGAGCGCCTGCGTAGACGCTTGCCTTACTGCGTGGCCGATCTTCACCACGACGTCGGACGCGCCCGCCGTTGAAGGCGTCACGGGCAAGGTGGGAACCATCAACTCGCCGGACGGCAAGAAACAGGTAACCCTCAACGGCATGCCGCTCTACTACTACGCCAAGGACAAGGCTCCCGGTGATGTGACCGGCCAAGGTGTTGGCAGTGTCTGGTACCTGGTCAGCCCTACGGGTGAGATGGTCAAGGGCGCCGCGGCCTCCGGTTACTGAGTTTGGTGCGCCGAAAGCCGGGGAATCGTGCGAGATCGCTGGAGCCGCTCCGCGATCTCGCACCGTTCCAGCGAATTCGGGGTCCGTTAGACTGCAGGCTACTCATTGGGGAGGGAAGATGGCACAAAACGGCACCAAGAATCCGCCCAGCCCGGCGTTCCTCGTCGTACAGGAAGTGGCCTGGGCCCTGGGTTTCACTGCGATGGTAATCAACGCCACGAACGGTGGCCTCGACTGGATCTGGGTCGGCTTACTCGCCTTCTGGCAGGCGACGATCATCTGGGGCTTCATCCAACTGAAACGAAGGCCCTCCAGCTAACCCAAAACCCAGCCGGCCAGCGGGCTATGCGTCAGCGAACTCGTCGGACTCCTCGAACTCCACGGCCGCGATGATTTCCTTCGTCTCGGGGTGGATCATGAAGGCCTCGTCGTCGTCCTCCACCATGATGTAGTCGCCGTGGTCGGTGGAGAAGTGCCAGGCGAGGGTGGTGACGCCGTCGTGCTGGTAGTTGGGGTCGCCCATGGTGATCTTTTCCAGGGCGTAGCCAGCCACGTCGCACAGCTCGCGGATGATGATCTCGAACTCGGGGGCGTTGGCGAGGGCTTCTTCCTCGGCTTCGGCCTGGCGCTCGGCAAGGTCAGGAACCTGCGCGATCCGCTCGGCGATGTGTGCCTCGATGTCCTCTTCAGAGAGGACCAGCAGTTCGGACTGGTCACGGAGGTAGGTGGCGTTGAGGTCGATGATGTCCTCCTCTTCGAGGAGGGCTTCGAACTCGCCGTCCAGTTCATCAAGGAGCGCGACAGCGGGAACCGGGGCTTCGGATTCGTCCAGTTCGCCGTCGAGGTAGGCCTCGGCTTCGTCCTCGGTCAGTGCATCGAAGGCGGCCGCAGTGCGGTTGAACAGGTCCAAGTGACGGACCGCGCCCATTTCCGAAAGTCCTGCCCGGACGTACCCGTCCACTTCTTCACGTTCCGGTGCGGTGAAGACGTACTGGGCGAAACCGCCGGCCAGTGCCTGGGTCAGGTAGAAGTCCACGAAGTAGCTGTTGAGCGCAGCGGTGGCGATTTCGTCGCTGTTCAGGAGTTCCTGGTACATCTCGTTCACGACATTGACGTTGGAATCCACAACATCCGCATTGCCTGCTTCGAAGCTGGTCTTGTTCAGGACGACGGGGTACTCGTTGGTAGTCATGGGGAATCCTCACTGCTGAAAGCTGATGGTGCTCCGGACTCTTTCAACGTACGCGTGGGAGCTGCGCCGCAATCGAGGTTGAGGTTAACGGAGGGCGAAGTTTGGGAGCCGTTTTCTGCTGACTAAGATTGAGCAGATAACCTCCTGCCGAAAGTAGCCCGACGCATGCCGTCCCACACAGACGAAACCTGGGAACTGGCCATTCAGACTCCTGCCATCAACGACCGCTCCCTGGCGGCCGGATTGGCGTATGCCATGGGCAGCCGAGTGAGCGGGATTTCTTTCGACGCGGCTACGGGGCTCCTCCTCGGCAAGGTCCGCGGAAACGGCCCCCAGCCCTATTCGACGTCGGCAAAACTGGTCCGTAAGCCCAGCGGCTGGAGCTGCACGGTAGGTATCTGCAGCTGCCCGGTCCGCAAGGATTGCAAGCACGTCGCCGCGTTGCTCTTCACTGCCGAGGATCACCCCACCATCCGCGCGCAGCTCCTTTCCCAGGCACCCGGCATCCAGACATCGCGTCTGGGCTCGGGCCAGCAGGGCGGCACCGCCCGTCCGGCTTGGGAACAAGCCCTCAACAGGCTGATCACGAAGCCAGGCACTGCTCCGAGCGCGGCAGGCATTCAGCTCGCGCTCCAGTTCGAGGTGGAAGAGCCCGCCGCGCACTTCTCCTACACAGGCCGGCGCGACCCCATGCGCAGCGTCCGCCAGCTCAAGGCCCGCCCCGTCATGATGGGCGCGAAAGGCAAATGGATCCGCGGCGACGTCTCCTGGAACAACCTCAGCTACATCAGTTTCCGGCGCGAATTCAACGAGATCCACGTCGAATGGCTGCAGACTTTCCTCGCGGCCCACGGTTCCAGCAACGGCCGCCAGCAACCGTCGGGCGCCATGTGGCTGAGCCTGAACGACTTCGCTGCCAAGAACCTGTGGACCCTCCTTTCCGACGCCGCCAAAGCCGGCATCCCACTCATCCACTCGGCTGGGAGCGAGCCCGTCCGCGTCGAGACCCAACCCGCCGTCGTCGGCCTGAGTTTGGCGCGCTTGGACGCGGGCCGCAGCGGCACAGAACAGGACACGCACGACGGCGGCCTGCAGCTCGCGCCGTCAGTGACCGTGGGCGGGGAGCCCGTTGATGCCGGGACTGTGGGCTTCCTGGGCAAGCCAGCCAACGGGATTTTCTTCACGCATTCGGGCGCCACCCTGCCGGGCGTGCCGCAGCAGAATAACCTGATCACCCTGGCCCCGATCGAGGGCGATGTCAGCGATGAGCTCCTGGAGTTCGTTACCGATGGCCAAACCCTTCAGATTCCAGCCGAGGATGAGAGCCGCTTCCTGACCTCGTTCTACCCGAAGCTGCGCCAGTCCACACCGGTCAAGGCCGCGGACAAATCTGTGGAACTGCCCACGTTGGCTGTCCCCACCTTGTCCCTGCTGGCAAACTACGGCAACGACCACAAGGTCCGGCTGCACTGGGAGTGGCACTATAAGTCCGGCACGCTGGTGACCGCGCAGCCCCTGTGGCGGCATCCGGACGACCGCGGCTACCGCGACGATCCCGAGGAAGCCCGGATCCTCGAATCGCTGGGCCGTCCATGGGATGTGGTGGCTGCGTTGGCGGAGTCGGCAACGGGTGGTTGGGGTGCTCCACGGCTCGCGGCCTCTGCCGAGCTCAGCGGTTTGGACACCCTTGCGTTCACCGAGGAGGTACTGCCCGCGCTGAAGGAACTGCCCGACGTCGTGGTGGAAACCTCCGGTGACATCGCCGACTACCGTGAAGCAGCCGAAGCTCCCGTCGTTTCGATTTCCACGAAGGAGACTGCCAGCGGCGACTGGTTCGACCTCGGCATCGTGATCACGCTCGAAGGCGAACCGGTGTCCTTTGCCGCGGTGTTCTCGGCCCTGGCCGCGGGCATGAGCCGCATGTTGCTGCCCAGCGGCGCCTACTTCTCGCTCGACCTGCCCGAACTCCACCAGTTGCGCGCCCTGATCGACGAAGCGCGCTCCCTGCAGGACAACCCGGACAACAAGGACGGCACCCTGCAGATAAGCCGCTTCCAGGCCGGGCTCTGGGACGAGCTGGCGCAGCTCGGGATCGTTGACGAGCAGGCCGCCGCGTGGCGCGAAGCTGTGGGCGGATTGCTCGACGACGGCGTGACCGGGCTCCCGCTGCCGGCCAGCCTTAACGCTGAGCTGCGTCCGTATCAGCTCGAAGGATTCAACTGGCTGAGCTTCCTGTACAAGCACAGCCTCGGTGGTGTGTTGGCGGACGACATGGGCCTGGGTAAAACCGTGCAGGCGATCGCGCTGATGTGCGCGGCCAAGGACCTGGCGGCGGAGAGCGTTACTGCCGCCCAAGGGCCTTCCGCGGACGTGACTCCCCGTGCGCCGTTCCTGGTGGTCGCGCCCACAAGTGTGGTGAGCAACTGGGCCTTGGAGGCGCAGCGGTTCGCGCCGGACCTCGTGGTCCGCACCGTCGGTGAAACCTTTGCCAAGAGCGGCCTGTCACCGGTGGACGCGTTGGCGGGTGCCGACGTCGTCATTACCTCCTATGCGCTGTTCCGGATCGATTACGATGCCTACGCGTCGTTCCAGTGGGCCGGGCTGATGCTGGACGAGGCACAGTTCGTGAAGAACCACCAGTCCAAGGCGTACCAGTGTGCACGCAAGCTGCCGGCCCGTTTCAAGCTGGCCATCACGGGCACGCCCTTGGAGAACAACCTCATGGAGTTCTGGGCCCTGACCTCCATTGTGGCGCCGGGGCTGTTCCCCAGCCCCAAACGGTTCGCCGAGAACTACCAAAAGCCGGTTGAGAAGAACGGTGACTCCGCGCAACTGGGTAAGCTCCGCCGTCGTGTCCGTCCGCTCATGATGCGCCGCACCAAAGAGCAGGTCATCAAGGACCTGCCGCCCAAGCAGGAGCAGATCCTGGAGGTCGTGCTGAACCCGCGCCACCAGAAGGTCTATCAGACCCACTTGCAGCGCGAACGGCAGAAAATTCTCGGCCTGATCGATGACGTGAACAAGAACCGCTTCACGATTTTCCAGTCGCTGACGTTGCTGCGGCAGCTGAGCCTTGACGCGTCCTTGGTGGACTCTTCACTGTCCGCCGTGCGGTCGTCCAAACTGGATGTGTTGTTCGAACAGCTGGAAGACATCATTTCCGAAGGCCACCGGACCTTGATCTTCAGCCAGTTCACCGGCTTCCTCGGCAAGGTCCGCGACCGCATGGACGCCGAGGGCATCGAGTACTGCTACCTCGACGGGTCCACCAGGAACCGCGGAGACGTGGTGAGCGAGTTCAAGAACGGCTCGGCCCCGGTGTTCCTGATCTCGTTGAAGGCCGGCGGATTTGGGCTCAACCTCACTGAGGCGGACTACGTGTTCCTGCTGGACCCGTGGTGGAACCCGGCGTCCGAGGCCCAGGCCGTGGACCGAACCCACCGCATCGGCCAGGCCCGCAACGTCATGGTCTACCGGCTGGTTGCCAAGGACACCATCGAGGAAAAGGTCATGGCGTTGAAAGCCAAGAAATCGCAGCTGTTCGCGGACGTGATGGAAGGTGACGCCCTGGCCGGTGGTTCGTTGACGGCGGAGGACCTGGCGGCGCTGTTCGCGGAATAGGTTCAGCTCAGTCGTCCAGCCGCACCCCGCGGAGCAACAGCATGGTTCCGCCAACAGCCACGGCGGATGCCAGGAACACCCCTGCCGCTCCAAGACCTACCGCCACCACCCCGATGGCACTGGGGAGGACCACCTGGCCCACCCTGTTTCCCGCGAGCCTCAAAGCCAGTGCCCGTCCGCGCTGCCCTTCCGGCGCCTGGGCTGAGAGCCACGACATGGTCAGGGGCTGGCCAATTCCGAGCCCCAGGCCCAGGAAGGCCATGACCACAAAGAGCAGCCACACGGGCATGGGAATGGCAGCCACGGCCAGTGCAACCGTGGAAACGGCCAGGCTCAGGATCAGCAGTTTCATGCGCCCCAGTTTTCGGGTCACGCTGCCGAGTCCCAGCCGGGAAATCATGGAGAACACCGCCCGGACGGTCAGCATCAGGCCCACGGTGGCGGCCGTGAGGCCGCGTTCGGCGCCGAGTGCAGGCAGATAGACCACGGTCAGGTCCACTACTGCCAGGACGGTGGCGCTGGTGGCCAACGCGCGGACGACGCCGGGAGTCCGGAGAAGGGCCAGTGAACTGCCCTTGGTACCCGTGCCCTTGGCTGTGCGCCTGCCCCGGCTGACCTTCGAAGAGATCACGAACGTGGTCAGGAACATCACCAAGCTCATGGCGGTCGCGAGGAGGAAGATCGCCTGCGTGTTCGGTCGAACGGAAGCACCGCCCACCACGGAGATCGCCAACGGTCCGAGGGCTTGGCCCAAGGACGCGGCGAAAGTCAGGTAACCAAACGCCGAGTCGAGCCGGGAAGCCGCAGCATTGTTGGCCACCACCGCCTGCTGACCCACCACGCAAGCCAGCTGGCCTGCGCCCAACAGCGCCGTTCCAGCCACCAGCGCGGGGACTGACGTCCCCCAAAACAACAGAAAAGCCGAACAACCCAGCACGACGGCGGCTCCGATCGCCATGAGCCGACGCTCACCAAGGCGGTCCACCAGTCCGCCGATGGGCAGGGCGAGCAGCAGGGGAAACACTGCGTAGCTGGCGGCGAGAAGGCCAAGGGCGAACCCGGGAACATCCAATTCGAGTGCGCGGTACGTGGTAGCCGGGCGGACCAGGAATGTGACGGCTTGGATGAGCGCCGAATGGACCAGGAGTGCGGTGGACGAGCGCCGTCCGAGTTCGCCGATCATTCGATGACGAGGCCGGAGGCGGAAATGACCCGCAAGGTCTCCTCCCGCGCGCCGATCACGTGGTCGAAGGCAACCTTTGCTGCCTTTTCCGCGTCCTTGGAACCGATCGCCTCGACCAGGAGCCGGTGATTGGCGAGTGCTTCGTGGCGGCGTTCGGGAGCGTTGTTGGTGAAGTACCGGTAGCGCTCAACCTGGCTGGCGATCTGGCCATGGAAGCGTTGGGCCCAGGAGTTTCCGGCGATTCTGGCGATCGCGGCGTGCAGGGCAACCCCGTACTTCATGGCTTCGTCGGGAAACTCCACCATCGCGGCATTCCGGGCGACGATTCCCTGAAGTTCTTCCAGATCTGCCGCGGTGGCATTGGCGCACGCTTCGCGGGCCATCAGGGATTCCAGGGCGGCCCGGACGTCGTACAGCTCTGAAATCACCTTCTCATCCAGCGCCGGCACCAGCACTCCCCCGGTGGGCTGCTGCTCAAGCAGGCTCTCCGAAACCAAGCGACGCATGGCCTCGCGGAGTGGAGTGCGGCTGACCTTCAGTTCAGCCGCCATGGCTGGTTCGTAGATACGCTCACCCGGTTTCAGTTCGAGGCTGAGGATCCGGCGCTTCAGCTCGCCATAGACCAAGTGAGCCCCTGTGTTGCGTGATTGTGGATCTGCCAAGTGATGCCGCCCTGCCGAGAAGAAGGTGTACTTGTATACATCTATACATGGTTGGGGAAGTGGCGGGCAATCTTGTTACCCCTCTGACCACATCCGACCAACCCCGTTCGAGCCTGTTCGAGTGCCTTGTTTACCACCCCAAGAGCCTCATAGTCTCGGCTTGCCCGGCCTTCCCCGAAGCCCGGACAGCACCCAATGAAACCCCGACGATGAGGTCCACCCATGGCGTTTTCCGCGCGAAGAATCCGACGGCCAGTGGCAGTCCTGGCGGCAGCCGTTACAGCAGCCGCGAGCCTGGCACTCATGCCCGCAACCACACTGCAAGCACACGCAGACGATGCAACAGCCGTCACCATCACCCCGAACCCCGCCACCCGCGGCGAAGCGTTCGAAGGGTGGGGAACCAGCCTGGTGTGGTTCGCGAATGCGACGGCGGGCTACTCCCCCGAGCTGCGGGAGGAGCTGTACCAGAAAGTTTTCGGGGAGGACGGACTCAACCTCAACATCGCCCGATACAACGTGGGCGGAGGCAACGCGTCAGACGTAGCCAACTACCTCAACGATGGCAGCGCTGTGGAGGGATGGTGGAAGCCGGTGGCCGAAGCGCAACCCGGCCAGCCGGCGTCGAACCTGTACAACCCGGATGGAACCGTCGACAAAGCGCAGGCCAACAAGCTCGCGTTCCTCAAGGCATGGAACCCGGACGATCCCGCGTCCTACAACCCCGACGCCGACCAGAACCAGCGCTGGTGGGTGGAACGCCTCGCCGCGGATCAGCAGATCACCCATTGGGAAGCGTTCAGCAACTCCCCGCCGTGGTTCATGACCAAGAGCGGATATGTTTCCGGCCAGGTCAACACGGCCAAGGGCGAAAATCTCCTGCCCGAAGCCGAAGCCAAGTTCGCCGCCTACATGAGGAACGCCGTCGAACTTCTCGAAAAGGGAAGCGGCATCAAGGTCAATACCATCGATCCCTTCAACGAGCCGAACTCGGGCTACTGGGGCACGGACATCAACGCCACCACCGGCAAACCGCCCACCACCTACACGCAGAAGCAGGAGGGTGCGCTGATTTACCCCGCGGCCCAGGACCGCGTGACCAAACTGCTGTCCGCTGAGCTGGAGAAGGGCACCACGGGCGCCGTCATCTCCGCGATGGACGAGACCGACCCCACCAAGTTCATGACCAACTGGAACGGGTACAGCCAGGAAGCCAAGGACGCCGTAGCGCAGCTCAACGTCCACACGTACGGCACCAATGACCGCCGCCGCGTCCGGGACCTGGCCAGCTCCACGGACAAGCCGCTGTGGATGAGCGAGGTGGGCGGATTCTGGCCGGGCAACCCTGCGCTGGGCGACTCCACCAGCGGCTGGGACCGCTCCAACATCACCAACGGCCTGGGCATCGCCAGCCGCATGGTCAACGACCTCCGTGAGCTCGACCCCAACGCCTGGGTCTTCTGGCAGCCTGTGGAGGACACGTACAAGCAGGAGAAGGCTGATAAAGGCTGGGGTTCCATTTACGTGGACTTCGACTGCAACTACGCCGGCCGGGAAGGCTACTCAAACCGCAGGATCAACGACGGCGCCACCTTGGATAACGCCAAGTGCAAGGTCCTGACCAACCAGAAGTACAACACCACCCGCAACTTCACCCACTTCATCCGGCCCGGCGACTTCCTGATCCAAAACGACAACGCCAAGACCGCCAGCGCCCTCCGTGCCGACGGCAACGGCGCCACGCTGGTCCACTTCAATGACACCCCGACGCCGGAAAAGGTCACCATTGATCTCAGCCGCTTCGGCAGCATCGCGCCGGGTGCCCAGGTCACGCCCGTGGTCACCACCAAGTCGCCGCTGGATGACATCGAGAAAAATGCGCTCGTGAAGGGTACCCCGGTTACAGTCGACGCCGCGGCGAAGTCCGCGACGCTCGAGGTTCCTGCCGCATCAGTGGTGACGTTCGTCGTCGACGGCGTCAGTGGAGTTTCGGACGACGCCGCACCGGTGCAGGACGGCCACAGCTACCACCTCAGCGGTGAAGCGAGCGGCAAGTACCTGACCGGGCGTACGGATGGATCTGCCTCGATTGAAGGACTGGGCACGGACGCTGCCGGGGTGGCTCCGCAGATGTGGACGTTCAACGCCGTGAATGGCAAGGATGGGGTCGCCAACGATCGCCGCTGGGTTGTCACGAACAAGGATGGCCGGGTGCTCACGGGCAATGGTGGCGTGCTGAACGGTAGCCAGAGCGGTGCGGCAACACTGGCTTCCCTGACATTGGACCAGGCGAAAGCCACTCCTTCTGCACAGTGGATAGTGACCACTGAAAACGGCAAGCAGTGGTCCTTGGTGAACGCCGGCGCGGCGATTGCGCTGCAGGTTTCGGGCAATCAAACGGCTGCTGGAACATCGGTGGCCCTGGCGTCGTCTACCGGAACTACGGCTACCGCTACCGCCAGCCCACATCAGGCGTGGGCCTTCACGGATATCGCTGACTTAAAGCTCTTGGGTGTTTCGCCCGTTGACTTGAGCACACTCACCGGCGTTGCGCCAACCCTCCCTTCGACAGTGACTCCGCTGTATAAGTCGGGTCCGGGCAAGCCGCTGGCCGTTACCTGGTCCGCAGTTGATCCGTCGGTCTGGCAGAAGGACGGCAAGGTAACCCTCCGCGGTTCCGGCGTTGACCCTTACGGGCAGGTTTTTGACGACGCGCTCCTCACTGTGACGGCGGGGCAGTACGTCGCCACGGATCCCGCCACCGTGACAGTTGGTGTTGGCTCTACCGTCGCTGCCGTGCAGGCTGCTGCACCTGCAACCGTCCCCGGACAGATCGGCGACGGACCTGCCCGCAACCCGATTCCTGTGGTGTGGGACTGGGCTTCCTTGTCTGACTCTGCGTTGGAATCCGTTGGTTCCGTGACCGTTCCTGGCAAGGCCGGCTCCCTGCCCGCGACACTCACCATCGTGGTAGTGAACCGGGTTCCCAGCATCAACATCTGCAAGGAGGACCCCACCACAGCCGCCACCGCCAGCTACACCGAAGGCTCGTACATCGCGAAGAACACGTGCGACGCCAATGCCTCTACGCGATGGTCCAACTGGGTGAGCGGCGGCCGGGCCGGTGACAGCCTGAATTACGCCTTTAGCCGCGACTACACCGTTTCCTCCGTGACCGTCACGTCTGCGGAGAAAGCGGCGCAGAGCCTTAAGGTCCAGTACCAGGACGCGACCGGAGCGTGGAAGGACACCTCCGCGGGAACCATCACCGGCCTGTCCACTTCTTCACCAGCGACGGTTCGTTTCGACCCCGTCACCACCCGTGGGATCCGGGTGTCGTTTGTGACCACGGCTTCGTACACGAAGATCGCAGAGGTAGCCATCGCCGGATCCCGCTTGGCGGACAGCAGCCTTGCCGACCTCGGCCGCCTGCTGGTGAACCAGGCATCCGTAGTGGGCTTCGCTCCGGCGACCACCGACTACCGGGTGTTGTCGACGTCGGCGACTCCCGCCGTCGTCGGCTACCCGCTGGACACGAACGCAAAGGTGACGGTTCAGCAGGCAACGGCGGAAAGCCCGACGGCGGTAATCACCGTGACAGCGCCCGACGGCACCACGAAGGAGTATCGCGTGAGTGTGTCCACCGGCAAGGACGCGTGCAAGAACGATGGGTGGAAGACGAGTCCGTCACCCGTATTCAAGAACCAGGGGCAGTGCGTGAGCTTCTTCGCGGCTGGTAAGTAGTGGATTCTTGAGCCAGCGAGGCCCCTCCGGATGTGGATCCTGGGGGGCCTTGCTGTGTCGTTACCGAAGCGGGACGAGCGCGCGCAAATGAACAGCGCATGGAACAAGGTAATTCCTTGGCCCTCAAAGCCGTCTGAGCCTTCAGCCACGCACCCAACGGTACGGCGTCGTCGTCGAAACTTTGAGCAGCCCGGAGCGCTCCAGGATTGGCCTCGAGAATTCGGTGGAGTCGCTGTGGATGAGTGTCTTTCCCAGCTCAAGGGCGGCCTGAGCGCGGCGGGCGGTCAATGCCCGGTAAATCCCCCGGCCGCGCCACTCCTCCCTTGTGGCACCACCCCAGATCCCGGCGAAGCTTGTGCCGGGCACTGGCTCCAGGCGTCCGGCGCTGACCA
The DNA here is from genome assembly GCF_024608385.1 of Paenarthrobacter sp. UW852. Taxonomy (NCBI): domain Bacteria; kingdom Bacillati; phylum Actinomycetota; class Actinomycetes; order Micrococcales; family Micrococcaceae; genus Paenarthrobacter; species Paenarthrobacter sp. UW852. The sequence continues at coordinate 169,120 of NZ_JAMSGY010000004.1, read as the reverse complement.
TCCGGCCCTCCGCTTCGGCCACCCACAGTTGCATCCCGTCACCCAGCGAGAGCCGTCGCAGCAAGGCCTCAGCCATCTCATCCGACACCGGTTCGCCAAAGACTTCATCCTGCATCGCGCTCATGGCCCGAACGTCCGGCTCGTCCCTGACTTGCCGCAGCGTCACGCCGTCGGGAAGTGGCACGGCTGTGTTCAGAGCCTTCGCTTCACCGATCATGATCGACTCCGGCTCGTCCTGGGCGAAGCCGTTCTCAATGAGCGCCTCGTGCAAACCCGGAGCGTGATCGTGCCCGCGGGATTTCCATTCCACCCTGGTGATCTCAGGTTCAGCACGGAAGTAGGCGCCTGCCTCAGCGACGAGCCGCTTCACGGTCGGCGCGTCCGCATCATCCAGATCCCTGTACGTGACGAACCCGCGACCCTTCATGAAGGTCACCAAGCGCAGGGGGCCATACTGGGTCACTTTGAGGGCACTTGGGGTCTCAGCGTCGGTGCGAAGGTCCTGGTCATAGGCCGCGAGGAAGCGTGCCCGATCATCGGTTTGGCTCATCCAGCGAGCCTACTGCAGACCCTCGTGGGCTCCCCACGCACGCCCCGGGCAACCGACTCGATGGTTTGCTGCGCGTTAGACGGTAGGAGTCGTCTACTGTGCAGCTAGGCGTCGAAACGGGCGAGCCGCGCGAGGGCCACAGAGGCGCCGTCGGGGAACACGAAGCGGCCGCCATCCTCTCCGGCAACAAACGTGACACCAGTATCCGCCGCAGCACCTCCGTCACCGGCGAGAACCACGACGGCGGCGTAGTCGCCATCGTGCGCGGTGCCCAAGGTGCCCACCCACGGAATGGCGAGTTCCGACCCCATGGGGTGTGCGCCAGAACGGACGAAGGTCCCCGATGTATCCAAGGACAACCCAAACCCAGGCACGGGAAGCACCGAGCTAACCACGGAGGAGGCACTGTCCACCGGCCATCCCCCAATCCTGAGCGGAGCGACCGAAGAACCGGCAACGCGTACCAACCGCAGCTCAACAGCACCCCGCGTCGCTGACACCACGGTTACAGAAGGCCCAGGGGTCGCGGTGCCGGTGACGCCGCTGCCGTGATCGGGTCCGGCGTCGGGGTCGGGTTCGATCCAGTGGGCAGTGAACCGGGAAGCGCCCACCTGGACGCCGCCCTCGGCAAAGGAGCCCAAGTACTCAAACCCGGTCCGATGCGTCAAGGCGCCGTCAGGGGAAAGGAACACCACGGCATTGTCCCGGGATTCCGGGTTCAGGTCGGGGAACGTGTGCGTGGAGTAGCCAAAGCGGGCATACAGCGGAGAGTCGGACACCAAGGCCCCGGGAACGGCGTGATCCGTGGCATGGTTCCGGATCCGGACAACCCCGTCCGCCGCAGTCCCGTCCACCTGCCACCCCGGAGCAGTGATGAGGCGCTGCGTGTCGGCAACCTCAACGGGCAAAGGCGCCTCCACCGCAGTCCACACCCGGTGATCCGCGGGCAGCGCGAGCCCGAGCATGCCTTTCGCGGCCCAATACGGGGAGCCAAAGCCGGAGTACGCCTGCTTCATGCCCGCGAACTCGCCATGCCAACCGATGGAGAGGAGGCCGTCCTCAGTGATGGAGCCGTGGCGGGCAAAGTAGTCGAGCATCCCTGAGGCAGCCCGGCGGGCCATGCCCGGCGCCAACCGCGTGTGCCCGGACAATTCCCCTACCCAGAAGGGGGCGGCCGCCGCGAATCGGTAGATCAGGCTCCTGCCTTGGATCAGCGGAGCTCCGTTCGCACCGACCAAATACGCAGCGTCGTCCAGGTAATCTGCCAGCCGGTCGCCGTCGAGCGCTTTCCGGGCAATCACCCGCGGATCGTTGGGTGCCATCAGGGCCCACAGCTGCGGATAAACCTGAAACGCCCAACCCACGTAGTGGTCATACGCGCGCTCGGGACCGTCCGCGAACCAGCCACCGCCCCGGTACAGCGAGTCATGGATGGCGAGCCCTGCGTCGATGTCCTCGTCCGAAGACCGCCCGCCCACCGACGCCAGGAACGTCTCCACCACGATCTGGAACCACACCCAGTTGATGGGCGGATATTCCTCGCCGATCACGGTCTCCAACCACGCGATGAGCTGCTCCTGCACGCGCTCCGGCAGTTTGTCCCACAAAACGTCGCGGGTCAGTGCCAAGCCAACAGCCAACGACGCCGCCTCCACCTTCGCCTGCCCCAGCTCGCCCGGCGTCGGCCACCGGTCTGGATTCGCGGGGTTGGTTCCGGCATCAAGGCCCGCGGCGTACCAGTCGGCGATCCAGCCGGTGGTAGCTGGGTCGCCCGCGATTCGGAACGAGGCCAACAGGAAGGTCCGGGCGAAGGCTTCCAGTGAATCACTCCGCGGGCCGTACCGGCTGTTGGCCCCGGGAAGGTGGATGTTGGCGTGATCCGGGGTGCCAAAGTGGTGCGCCGAGCGCAGGAGGTGGTCGGCGTAAGCACACCAGTGTTCGCGGGTGAGGCCGGTGCAGGGTGAGAGCTGGTAATCCAGGGGCGGCAAAAGCATCAGAGCGAATCCTCCAAGACGACTCCAGCCAACCCTCGCGGTGCGCCTACGGATGATTCCCGGACAATGAGCTCCGGGTTCAGGTCAATTCGATGCACGGGGCGCATCCTTCCTTCGGCCAGGCGTGCAGCCATGAGCTGCACCGCAACCTTGCCGACGTAGCTTTTGGGAGGCCGGACGGCGGAGATGGCCGGTTCAGCCAGATAGGCGACTTCGTCGTCGTAGCCCACGATCGCCATGCTTCCGGGAACGTCCACGCCACGGTCCACGCAGTGCTGCACGAATGCCACAGCCTGGGTATCCGAATGCACCAGCATGGCGGTGGTCCCGGTGGAGCGGCAGAGTTCCAGGACGTGGTCGAAGTGCTTGGCACGGTCGCCGTTGTCCAGCTTCGCCGAATCCTCATGGATTGATGCGTCCAGCGGGATTTTCAGCGCAGCCAGTGCCTGCTTCCAGCCCCGGACCACGTGGGGACTGGTGGGGCTGGTGGAGTCCGTGAGGCAGCCAATCATGCGGTGCCCCTCCTGCCAGAGATGGCGTACGGCCATGCCGGCACCGAAGGAGTGATCGGTGGCGACCCACTCGAGCCGGTGCGCGGGGATTTCCGCCGGTGCCCGCCGTTCGGCCAGGATCACGGGAATCGGCAGGGCATTGAGCCAGCGGAGCAACTCCTTGCCGTGCTCGCCACCCATGTCCGGTGCCACGATCAGCCCGTCGATGTTCTGGGTGTCCAGCAACGCCTGGACTTGGCGGCGGTTGTCTGCGGCATCGTAGGCGGAGCCCCGGACCAGGATCCGGAGGTTCTGCGCTTCGGCCTCCCCGCGCGCACCGGAAATGACCTGCGGCCAGTAATAGTCCAGCGATGGAACCACCATGCCGATCGAATAGCTGTGCGCCGCCGGCCGTCCCACCGCCACCGACCGGTCCAGCGGACTCGGCAGCGTCGCCCCACCGTGGACGCGGGAGACCAGTCCTTCGTCCGCGAGCGTGTTCACGTCGCGCCGGATAGTCAGCTCACTGACGCCCAGTTTCGCGGCAATATCGCGGACCGTGATGGCCCCGTGGGCCCGTAACTCCTCCATCAGCCGTTCACGGCGCTGCAGGGAAAAGAGGGACTTGCCGCCCGTTTCCGGGGTCTGTTCGGAACTCAAGATGTTGCCTCCACCGTGAGGGTAAACGCGCCCGAGGCGCGGTTTTCGGCGGGCATGCGGAACCGGATCCGGGTCAGTTTCCCGCCCCAGATATCGCTGAGGAGCGGATCGTCGAGGTGCCATTCGTCCACCAGCACGACGGCGGTGGCGGGCTTCCAGCGGAGGTGCAGTCCCCGCCCGCCACTGACGGTTGGAATACCGTCGGGCGTGATGGTCGCCGTCGCGTCTGTACCGATGTGGACGGTGCCGGCAACCAGATAGGTGATGTCGACGTCGGGCGTTCCTTCGGGCGGGTGCATTCCCTCAGGCGCCTGTTCGGGCAGGTTCCAGCGGTCGTCAATCACCACGGACCCCTGCTCACGGTTCACTACCGAGGTGCGGATCCATTGCTCAGCGTGGTCCAGTCCGTAGGCGGCCCCGAGCCCGAGCGCGAGGGTCGGCTCCCCGGGAGTGGGCTCCTGGAGAACGGCCGCTTTGAATTCCGCGCCGGTCCCCTGTTCCAAGCCGAAGGGCGCCGGGACGCTGTGCCAGGCACTCTGCATGGCCCGGATCCGGTACCGATCAGGGCCGAACGTTTGCGCGGTGTATGTGGGCTGCCCGGCGTCGACCAGCAGGGGCACGCCATCGACGGCAACCACCACCGAACCGACGTCGCGGTGGTTGTGGTGCTCGCCGTTGTGTCCGCCCTTGGCCGCGAGCGTGAGCCCATCGCTGGAGCCTGGATTCTGGCGCGCGACCATGATCTGCACCGATGGCAGGTACGTCCCCCCACCAGGTAACGACAATTGTCCCGATGGACCCCCATTGCGAGGTCTGCTGTCGCTTAGTTGGGTGAGGACGCGGCCCAGGCCGGCGGCGGCGTTGGGCTCGGGCTCTGCCTCCATGAACGCGGCGGCGAGCCAGGCTGCTTCGGAGTCACCCAGCCGGACGGCCCAGCGGTGCAGCATGTCCCACGGGAGTCCTTGATGGGCACGGGCGGGGCCATCGGCAACGTTGAGGAACCACCGGTCCCCCAGGTGCATGCGGTGCGGGAAAGCGACCAGGGCGCGGATCACCGGCAAGTCCGGGTTGAGCACACCGCCACTGGCTTCTTCCAAGAGGGCGAGCCCTTCCAGCGCGCGGCCGGCACCATTCCACCAGTAGGCGAAGCCCTCGTCGATGGCGCCGTCTGCCGGGATGGAAGCGAGGAAGCGGTCCAGGCCCTCGATGCACCGGACAACAACCTGTGCCCGCAGCTCGGGATCGTCCACCAGCAACAGCGCGGCCACAATGATGTTCGAGTGGATCCACGGATTCCAGTTATGGACGTCTCCACGCAACCCCAGCCAGTGCCAGTCGAGGCGGTCCAGGAATGGTCGGATCACACGCTCGTGCGTCTCGAGCCGGAGGCGTTTCCGGAGGCCCGGGGCCCGCTCGTCCAGCGCATCACCGAGCACATGGTCCAGCCACGCCAACTGGGCCACCACTTCTCCGGCTCCCAGGTCCAGATAAGGCCGGGAACGATCCGGGACCACGTCGCCATTGCGGGTAAACACGTCGTCGTGCGCCGCCCAGCTCCACGAACTCTGCTCGCACAGGAGGTATGCCCCGTCGATCACCTCATCGAGCCAATTGGGCTCACCCACCGCAGCCATCACGACGGCGCGCGTCAGCCGTTGCTGTCTGCTCGCCACGAGCCCCTCGTATGCCGTGCGATTGCCGTCGCGGAAGTAGCGCGCGTAGTGGGAGACCAGTGGTTGGGGCCACGCGCTCCCCTTCTCCGCCGCTGCTTGGGCGCGCAGCTCCGTAAGGGGCTGGGCAGCAGCGCGCTGCCATCCGGCGTCGGACGCTGGACGGACGGTGAGGCGGTCACACGAGCCGCGGAGCGAATTCACCAAGGAGGGCGCGGCGGCTGCGGAGCCCCAGGCACTTCGCAAGGGATACAGGGGTGGCACCTCAACGGCGGCGATGCCGGTTGCCATAGGGATTCTTCTCTCATTTGTTCGAGTTTGAACGTTTCAGAACAAGTTCGATTGAGTTGAATGAACTGTCTTGTTTATGAGTATGTACTGATTATTAGATTTGATGCAACACATAAATCACGGTCGAACAGGCCACCGGAAATTTCGAAGGGAGGATCCCCTCAATGTCGCTCAAGCCCCAGGCACTGCTGGTCATGAATAGCGGAACCTTTGCTGACCAGTTCGATTCCACGCGACTGGAGCGGCTTGCCGGGCTCGTCGATCTTGGTGACCAACCGTGGACGGATTCCTTGGACGCACCTGAACTGGCGGGCCGCCTGGAAGAGGTGGAAATCCTCCTCACCAGCTGGGGGGTTCCCCAGCTGAACGCAGAGCGTTTGGAGCGCATGCCAAAACTTCGGGCAGTGTTCCACTGCGCAGGAACAGTCCGCAGCTTCGTCAGCGAAGCACTGTGGGACCGCGGCATCACCGTCACCAACGGCGCCGACGCCAACGCCATCCCGGTTGCGGAGTTCACGTTCGCCTCGATCGTCCTGGCAGGCAAGAAAGCACACGTGCTGGCCAACGACGCCCGTACGCACCGGGACAACTGGAGCTACATCAGCGATCGCGGCGAGCTGGGCAATATTGGCCGCGTCATCGGCGTCATCGGCTTCTCCCGCATCGGCCGCCGGGTGGTCCATCTGGTCCAGCAACTCCAGGACGTCACCTGCCTGGTGAGCGATCCCCATGCTGATCCTCTGGAGGTTGCGGCGGCCGGCGGTACGTTGGTCCCGCTTGAAGAGCTCTTGCCGGTATCGGACGTGGTCACCGTCCACGCACCCGCACTCCCAGAGACCCGACACATGATCAGCACGGCGGAACTCCAAGCCATGAAGGACCACGCGACGCTCATCAACACCGCGCGCGGGTCACTCATTGACACGGCAGCACTAGAGAAGGAGTGTGCCACAGGCAGGATCACGGCGCTGTTGGACGTCACGGAACCCGAGCCGTTGCCCGCCGAATCCACCCTGTACGACCTCCCCAACGTGATCATCACCCCGCACATCGCAGGTTCGCTCGGGACTGAGACCCGGCGGATGTCCGATGCCGCACTGGATGACCTTGAACGGTATCTCGCCGGCAAGGACCTCCTTGCCCAAGTAGTCCACGCGGACCTCGGCCTCAGCGCCTAGGCCCAAATACACCCGCCGCACCTGCGGCAAACTTGTAACCCAGTACTAAAGGAGAACGCAATGAAGCGCACAACCCTCGCCGCAATCGCCCTTGCGGTGACTGCAGGGCTTGGACTCACCGGTTGCGCAGGCGCCGCCGGTCCCGCGGAGCAACCGGCAGCAAACGGCAAAACCAAGCTGACCGTTTCGGTCTGGAACTACGAGGGCACCCCGGAGTTCAAGGCCCTCTTTGACGGCTACGAAGCTGCCAACCCGAACATCGACATTGAGCCCGTGGACATCCTGGCCGATGACTACCCCCAGAAAGTCACCACCATGCTTGCCGGTGGCGACACCACTGACGTCCTCACCATGAAGAACGTGATCGACTACTCCCGTTATGCCAACAACGGCCAGCTGCAGGAGATCAGCAGCGTTGTGGACAAGGTGGGCAAGGACAACCTGGCTGGCCTGGACGCTTTCGACATGGACGGCAAGTACTTCGCCGCCCCGTACCGCCAGGACTTCTGGCTCCTGTACTACAACAAGGACCTGTTCAAGGCTGCCGGGATCGAAGAGCCCAAGGACCTGACCTGGGAAAAGTACACGGAGATCGCCAAGAAGCTCACCACCGAGGCCGGCGGCAAGAAGGTCTACGGCACCTACCACCACATTTGGCGCTCCGTGGTCCAGGCCATCGCTGCCGCCCAGAACGGTGCTGACCAGAACAGCGGCGACTACGGCTTCATGGAGGATCAGTACAACACCGCTTTGGACCTGCAGAAGTCCGGCACCACCCTGGACTTCGGCACCGCCAAGAGCCAGAAGACCAGCTACCGCACCATGTTCGAGTCCGGCCAGGCTGCCATGATGCCCATGGGCACCTGGTACACCGCGGGCATCCTGCAGGCCAAGAAGGACGGGAAAACCAACGTCAACTGGGGCTTGGCTCCGATGCCGCAGAAGAACGACGACGGCAAGGTCACCACGTTCGGTTCGCCCACAGCCTTCGCTGTGAACAAGAACGCCAGCCACTCCGATGAGGCCAAGAACTTCATCGAGTGGGCCGCCGGAGAAGAAGGCGCCAAAGCCATCTCCAAGATCGGTGTTGTCCCTGCGCTGCAGAACGACGCCATCACGGACGAGTACTTCAAGCTGGACGGCATGCCCACGGACGAGCTCTCCAAGAAGGCGTTCTCGCCGGATGAGACCGCCCTGGAAATGCCCGTCAGCGACAAGTCCGCCGCCACCGACAAGATCCTCAACCAGGAGCACGACCTCATCATGGTCGGCGAGCGCTCCGTCACCGACGGCATCGCCGAGATGGGCAAGCGCGTCACCAGCGAAGTCCTGGGCAAGTAAGTCCAGACCAGCCACTGGCTCCGGTGCTGCGTCCCTGGACGCGGCACCGGGCCGGACCTGAATTCTCCGGATCCTGAAATGGAGGAACGCCCCCACCCCGGGAGCGGTCATCATGACTACAGAAACAATCACCCAGGCGCCTGCCCCCGTGCACAGCCGCGGCAACAGGAAGCAGGCCAGGCGTAACACGCTGATCGGCTGGACGTTCATCCTTCCGAACTTCCTTGGCTTCCTGGCCTTCACCCTCATTCCCGTCGTGGCCGCTTTCGCGCTCTCCTTCATGGAATGGACCTCATTCAGCGCTCCCAAGTGGGTTGGCCTGGCCAACTTCGAGCGCATGTTCGCATCCGACTCCTTCTGGATCGCGTTGCGGAACACCCTTGTCTACGCCCTCGGCCACGTCCCGCTCACGATGGCCTTGGCCCTCATCCTGGCGATGCTGCTGAACCGCAAGCTCAAGGGCATCGGCTTCTTCCGGGTCGCCATCTTCTTCCCGTACATCACCTCCCTGGTGGCCGTCGCAGTGGTCTGGAACATGCTGTTCAGCCCGGACAGCGGCCCCATCAACCAGTTCCTCGGCGCCATCGGCATCGCCAACCCGCCGGGCTGGACCTCCAGCTCCGATTGGGCCATGCCCGCCGTCATCATCACCAGCGTGTGGCGGGACATGGGCTACTACATGGTCCTGTATTTGGCCGGCCTGCAGGCCATCCCCACAGAGCTGTACGAGGCAGCTGAAGTGGACGGCGCCAGCGCCTGGCAGCGCTTCTGGAACGTCACCATCCCGTCGCTGCGTCCCACCACGTTCTTCGTCGTGGTCATGCTGACGGTCTCCAGCTTCAAGGTGTTCGACCTGATCGTGGTCATGACCAACGGTGGCCCGGGCCGCTCCACCACTGTGCTGTCCCAGCTGATCTACCAGGAGGGCATCGGCGAAGGTAAGTTCGGCTACTCCTCGGCCATTTCGCTGGTCCTGTTCATCATCGTGCTGACGGTCACCGTCCTGCAGTTCAAGATCCAACAGCGGAGGGAACGCTGATGACCAACATGGCCGAAGACCTCAAGGCGTCCCTTGTGAAGGACGCAGCTCCGTCCCCGTCAGGGGCACCCACTGCGGAAGACCGCCGTCGTACTGACCGTCAGCGTTCCCCGCGCGAGCAGAAGAAGCGGACCGCGAACATCGTGATCTACGGTGTCCTGGTGGTCCTGGTGGTGGCGCTCATGGTGCCGTTCATCTGGATGCTTTCGTCCTCGCTGAAGGAGAACAACCAGGTCCTCACGGTCCCCATCCAGTGGATTCCGCAGGAGTTCGTGTGGAGCAACTACACGGACATCTGGACCCGTATCCCCATGATGGGCTACCTGCAGAACTCGCTCTACCTGGCAGTGATCATCACCTGCCTGCAGGTCCTCACGGGCTCGTTGGCTGCCTATGGTTTCTCCAAAGTCCGATTCCCGGGCCGCGATGTCCTGTTCCTCGCCTACATCGGCACCATTGCCGTTCCGTGGCAGGCCTACATGGTGCCGCAGTACATCATGATGCAGAACCTTGGCCTGACCAACAGCTTCAACGCGTTGATTCTCCTGCAGGCATTCGGTGCTTTCGGTGTGTTCCTGATGCGCCAGTACTACATGACCATCCCGGACGAACTCTGCGAAGCAGCCCGCATCGACGGCCTCAGCGAGTACGGCATCTGGGCCCGCGTAATCCTGCCCCTGTCCAAGCCCGCCCTCGCCAGCCTTGCCCTGCTGACGTTCGTGAACACGTGGAACGACTACATGGGTCCGTTCATCTACCTCACGTCCAACCGACTCTGGACCGTCCAGCTGGGCCTTCGGTCCTTCGTGGGCCAGTTCGACGCTGAATACGCCATGATCATGACGGGCTCTGTGATTTCCGTGATCCCGATCCTCATCATCTTCCTCATCGGCCAGCGCTACTTCATCCAAGGCATCGCGACCAGCGGGATGAAAGGATGAGTGCCGTGGCTGGGCAGAAGCGACGGCGGTGGGCCGGACCGGGATTCGAAACCTTCGGGAGCATCTTCGGGTTCATCTACACCTTCCTGGCCGGCAACGCACTGCTCGCCGTGGCCAACGCGCCGCTGGTCCTCAGCCTCTCGCTCGTGGCAGACCCCGCCGCCGCATGGCCCTTCTTCCTGGCACTCTCGGTCACCCTTGCGCCGTCCCTCGCCGGCATCTTCGCTGCCTTCAAGGCATTGAACGACGACGGCGGCGCGGTCAAGCCGGTTGCCGCCTTCCTTCAGGGATACAAACGCAGTTTCGCGAAGGCCGCGGTGCTGGGTGTGGGCGCTGTGGCCCTGTTGATGTTCCTCGGCGTGGACCTTGCCCTGGTCCACAACCTGGGCGGGGACGTCCAGGGCATTGCCCTGCTGGTGCCGCTGATCGTCGTAGCAGCCGCCGTGACGGTGAGCCTCGCTGTCACGGCGATTGCCGGCGTCGTACTTCTGCCCGAGGCGAGGCTGAAAAGCATCCTCAAGGCGTCGCTGTATCTCGTGGTGCAGCGCTGGTACCTCAGCCTGGCGATGCTGATCCTGCTGGGGATCATCGTCTCCGCTGCCGTGCTGCAGCCGGTCCTGGGCATCGCGCTGGCTCCCGCGCCGCTGCTGTTCGTGATCTGGAGCAACGCTTCGTACGCATTCCACGCCGTGCTGCGCCCGGCGTAGACCCCTGTTAGGACCCTCCTTGGACACCTTCGCCATCGGCGATCAGGACTTCCTCCTGAACAACGAGCCTTTCCGTATCCTCTCCGGCGCCATCCACTACTTCCGCGTGCACCCCGACCTGTGGGTGGACCGGATCCATAAGGCCCGGTTGATGGGTTTGAACACCATCGAAACCTACGTGCCGTGGAACGAGCACTCGCCTGTTCCTGGCGCGTTTGTTACCGATGACGGCTTGGACCTCGGGCGATTCCTTGACCTTGTGGCCGAATCCGGGATGCACGCGATTGTCCGGCCCGGGCCGTACATCTGCGCCGAATGGGACAACGGCGGGCTCCCCGCTTGGCTGTTCGCCGACCCCACGGTGGGCATCCGCAGCAGCGAGCCCGCGTATCTGGACGCCGTCTCCGCGTACATGGAATCGGTGCTGGCCTTTGTAGTTCCCCGGCAGATCACGCACGGCGGTCCGGTGATCATGTTCCAGATCGAGAACGAGTACGGTGCCTACGGGGACGACAACGCCTACCTGCAGCATCTGGTGGGCCTGTCCAAGCGCCTGGGTGTGGACGTTCCGCTGTTCACGTGCGACCAGCCGTTCGGGACCATGATCGAGGACGGCTCGCTGCCGGAGCTGCACAAGACGGGGACGTTTGGGTCCCGTGCTGACGAACGGCTTGCGTTCCTGCGCGAACGGCAGCCCACAGGGCCGCTGATGTGCGCGGAGTTCTGGAACGGCTGGTTCGACAACTGGGGAACGCACCACCACACCACCGACGCCGCTGCTTCCGCCGCCGAACTCGACGCCCTTCTGACAGCCGGGGCTTCTGTGAACATTTACATGTTCCACGGCGGCACCAACTTCGGCTTCACCAACGGTGCCAACGACAAAGGCATCTACGAGCCCACCATCACCTCGTACGACTACGACGCACCACTGTCCGAGGACGGGCATCCGACGGCCAAGTACTTCGCCTTCCGGGACGTCATTGCCAAGCATTTCCCGGTTCCGGCCGAGGTCCCGCCTGGGCGGATGCCGGTTCCGACGTCCTCGCTCGCGGTCTCTCACTATGTGTCCTTGCTGGATGTTCCGGTTGCCACGCAGCTGGTTTCCGGCTCCGTCCCTCCTGTTGAAGTGACCGGTCACTACCGTGGCTTCTACCTGTACGAGGCCTCGCTGCCCGGTGGCGGAGTCCTGTCCTTTTCCGAAGTCCGGGACCGGGCACAGTTTTTCCTGGACGGCGTGCCCGTGGGGGTGCTGAGCCGGGAACTGGGCGAGCGTTCTGTCGTCATCCCCGCGGGTGGCCGCCTGCAGGTTCTCCTTGAGGACCAAGGCAGGGTGAATTACGGGCAGAGAATCGGCGAAGCCAAGGGTTTGATCGGACCGGCGCTGCTGAACGGTATGGAGGTTGTGGACTGGGAAGTGGCTGCTGTGGACCTGGACTCTCTGGAGGCATTCCGGTCCGCCGCGGTGCCGCTGCCACCCGGCGATGCTGCGGCCGGCGTGGCCGGCCCGTCCGTTTCCTTTGCGACCTTCGAGGCCGACGGCCCCGGTGACCGTTTCCTGCGCTTGGACGGTTGGACCAAAGGAGTTGTCTTCGTAAATGGCTTCAATCTCGGCCGCCACTGGAGCCGCGGCCCGCAGCGCACCCTGTACGTACCTGGTCCGTTGATCCGCGAAGGCACCAACGAGCTCGCCATCCTGGAACTCCACGGAAGCGCCACGCGCGAGGTGAGTTTCGCCGTCGGGCCTGACCTGGGCCCCGACGAAAAGTAGCCCTCTCTCACATCCCACCCCCTTTCCCCGATCGCTCTCTCACATCCCACCCCTTTTCTCCAATCGGTCACTCACTTGCTTGAAAGAAGTGAGAGACCGTTCCGGTTTTAGGGCCGTTAGGTGAGAGAGCGTCAGGGCGAAAGGGGTGGGATGTGAGAGAGCGTTGGGGGAACACGAAGGGGACCGGTTCTTCAACCGGTCCCCTTCACGCCGCAAAGTCGGCTTGGCCGCTAGGCCGCGGGCGTCATTAGCCGCGGCAGAGCTCGCCGTATTTGGTGCCGGCTTCCTGGTAGGCCTGACCAAGTTCGGCCAGTTTGGCCTCGTCCGGGCTTTCCTTGGACTGCTCATCCATGAACTCCAGGATCGCGGTCACCACTGGCTTCATCTCCGTGGAAGACACCGCTTCGAGGGGTCGGATGGCGTTGGCAACGCGGGTCGTGGCGGTCTTGCTTTGGTTGCTCGGGATGCCGGCTGCGGCGACGCCAACCCGGTCACAGGTTTCTGCTGTAGTCAGCTGCGGCTGGGCGGCGCAGGCGGATGCCGAGGCGATGAGCCCGGCAGCGATCAGGACAGTGGTGAGTTTCTTCATGATTCCCTCAGTGGTCGACGTCCCTTTGATTGTAATCAGAGCAGCGGCCCCCTCACGCATCGGGGCCAGGCCGCTTGCCCGCGTTCCTTCCCAGTTACCTCCCCCAGCAGGCGCAAAACGATGGCCGACGCGCGGGAGTCGCCGCAAAATTACGATGACAGCACGGAAGTAACCGGGCAGGAGCGCAGGGCCCGCCGTCGAATCCCCTATAGCGCCGGCGTCCGGGGTGGAGCCGTGCGGCGCCAACCCGTTGCTTCGAAGGCGGCGGCCAGTGCCAACAGTGCCGTGTCGTCGTAGGCGCGGCCTGCGAAGGTGAGGCCTACGGGCATGCCGATATCCGCCATGGTTCCCATCGGCACGGTGACCGTCGGGATGCCCAGGTGTCTGGGGACGAGGTTGCCGTTGGATACCCACACTCCGTTGCGCCAGCCGAGGTCCGCCGATGCCGGGTTGATGTCCATGTCGGCAGGTCCGACGTCGGCCGCTGCCGGGAACAGGACGGCGTCCAGTCCGAGCTCGTCCATCCAGTCCTCCAGGTCAATGCGCCGGGTTTCCTCCAAGCCGCGCACTCCGGCTTCCAGCTCTGGGATCTCAGTGAAATGGGAGACCCCGTACTCACGGACCTGCCGGGGGTAACCGGCGATGTGGTCGTCGAATCCGGTGTAGCGGTCCGCGAGGGCGCCCTTCGGGTGCGGGAAGATGGCCTCGCCATCCACATTGGCAAGCCTGTTGAGGGCGGGATCGCCGTTGGCCTGCAGGAAGTCGTCCCACGCCCAGGCCGAAAGGTCCTCGATTTCACGCTTGAGGTACCCGGAGCTGACCAGTCCGCGGGTGGCGATGGTGGGCGCGCCGGGCCGGTCGCCTTCGTAGTTGGAGACCACCGGGAAGTCCACCAGAACCACTTCGGCGCCGGCTGCTTCGAGGTCGCGCTTCGCAGCTTCCCAGAGGTCAATCACGGAAGCGCGTGTCTCAATGCGCTGCCCGGTAGGCCCGCCGATCCCCGGCTGCTCGCTGGTTCCGGCGTCTGGGTCTGCGTTGATGTACATGCGTGGCACGCCGAAGCGCTTGCCCCGCAAAGCCGACCGCCCGCCGTCGAGCGTTTCCGAACCGAGCGCCACGTAGGACTCCGGCCGGACCTCGGACGATTTCGGGATCTCAACCCACGGTTGTGCGCGCCAGAAATCACCCCGCGTCTCAGCGTCGTCGGCCACGATCACGTCCAGAAGCTCCAGCATGTCGGCCATGGTGCGGGTGTGCGGCACTACGACGTCCATGGTGGGGACCAGCGGCCAGTTGCCGCGCACCGAGATAACGCCGCGGGAGGGCGTGTAGGCGCACAAAGCATTGTTCGACGCCGGTGCGCGGCCACTTGACCAGGTCTCCTCGCCCAGGCCAAAGGCCGCGAAGCTGGCCGCTGTCGCGGTGCCGGAGCCGTTGGATGAACCGGAACCGAACGCTGCCGTCAGGAAGTCCGCGTTGTAGGGACTTTCGGCGCGTCCGTACACGCCACGCTGCATGCCGCCGTTGGCCATGGGCGGCATGTTGGTCAAACCGATCAGCACAGCACCGGCATCCCTGAGCCGTTCGATGGTGAACGCATCGCGCTGCGCCACCAGATTCACAAACGCAGGCGAGCCGGCAGCGGCAGTGAGCCCCTTGGCCAGGTAGCTGTCCTTGGCTGTGTAGGGGATGCCGTCCAGCGGTCCGAGCGCCGCCCCCTGCGCCCGACGTTCGTCCGAGGCCCGGGCATCTGCCAACGCATCGGGATTCATGACCACCAATGCGTTGAGTTTGATGCCGTTTCGGTCATAGGCCTCGATGCGGTCCAGGTATGCCTGGGTCAGTTCCTCGCTGGTCACCTCACCCGATTCAAGTGCCCCGCGCAGTTGCGCAATGGAGGCTTCAACGACGTCGAATGGAGCCATTACGCTGTGCCTCCGGCAATCGGTGTTCCGTTGAGACGCGGTTGCTGCTGGGTGATGCAATGGATGCCGCCGCCGCGGGCCAGGATGGGCCGGGCGTCCACAGTGACCACACGGCGGCCGGGGTAGGCCTCCGCCAGGATTTCTGCGGCAAGGGAGTCAGCCCGTTCTTCGCCGTAACCACAGGCGATGACGCCGCCATTGACCACCAGGTGGTTGACGTAGCTCCAGTCCACATAACCATCGTCGTCGCGGAGCGTTGCCGGGGCCGGCAGAGGGACAATCTCGAAGGGCTTGCCCGCCGCGTCCGTCTGAGTCTCAAGGAATGCCTGGAGCGTGCGGCTGACCTCGTGGTCCGGGTGCTCCGGGTTGGTCTGGGAATGCAGCAGGATACGGCCGGGAGTGGGCAAGGTGGCCACCATGTCGATGTGGCCCCGCGTGCCCAGGTCCTCGTAGTCACGGGTCAGTCCGCGGGGAACCCAAATGACCTTGGTGGCTCCGATGGTGCGGGCCAGTTCAGCCTCAACTGCGGCCTTGTCCGCATACGGATTTCGGCCCTTGTCCAGCTGCACGGTTTCGGTGACGAGCACGGTGCCTTCGCCGTCTACATGGATGGCGCCGCCCTCGTTGACCAGCAGTGAGCTGACCAGTTCGGCGCCCGACTGTTCCGCGACGAACCGTCCCATTCCTGCGCTCTTCTGCCATTCGGACCACGCCGGCGCACCCCAGCCGTTGAAGATCCAGTCCACGGCGCCAAGCACGCCGGGACGTTCGTCATCCAGCACGAAGGTGGGTCCGACGTCGCGCATCCAGAACTCGTCCAACGGCGCCTCAACCTGCTCGATGCCGCTGCCCAGCATCCGGGCAGCGCGCTGGCGCTCGCTCGGGTCAACCACCATGGTGACAGGTTCGAATTCTGCCACGGCATGCGCGACGGCGGTCCAGGCCGCGTAGGCCTCTTCAGCGGAGGCAGCGTCGTCGCCGAGGGTCAGTCCGGGGCGCGGAAAAGCCATCCAGGTGCGTTCATGTGGCGCGGTTTCGGCTGGCATTTTCCAAGCCATGGGTGACTCCTTCGTCTGCGTTTCATTGTCTTGTTGATCGCACGATCAATAATGCTGAAAAGGTAATCTAGACTGGTCCTTGATGTCAAGCACTCCACAGAAGCGCGCGGTCCGGAAGTCGCCGGCAGAACGCGCCACAGAAATCACGGAAGCCGCCCGCCAGATCGCACTGGAGACGGGCCTCACCGCCCTGACGCTGCGCAATGTAGCCGCCCGGGTAGGAGTCGCCTCGGGCCTGGTGGCGCACTATCAGCCCAACATGGACGCGCTCGTTTCCAACACGTTTGCCACCATCGTGGCTGCGGAGACACAGGAAATCGCAGCCCTGTTGAGTCAGCTCCCCGGGCCCTCCGAGCGGCTCAGCCTGCTGGTTGACACGCTCCTGGACAACAGCAGGCTCGATGTCACGGCCATCTGGGTTGAAGCATGGACGCTCGGGCGCCGCAACGAAGCCCTGGCCGCCTCCGTCCGCGAGCAAATGGACGCCTGGCAGAAGGTTTTCCAAGGAGTGGTTGAGGACGGGAACGCATCCGGAGCATTCAACGTTTCCGATGCAGCCGCCGTCGCCTGGCAGATCCTGGGCATGGTGGACGGCCTGAACGCGCAGGCCTTGGTCCGCTGGGACGGCGTCAACGACCGCGGCAGCCACCTGGCCCGCGCGGTGGAGGGAATGGTGGGCGCCGCATCCGGGTCACTCGTGCGCCAGCCATCGGTGCAGGGTGCCAGGGACCGCAGTCCCCTGCCCTAGGCTGGAGACCATGGCGATCATTCACAAGGCAACCCTGTCCCCGTCCAAGCTCGAACTCATCGCTGATTACCTGCCGAACCAACCTTGGTTCATCCAGGACGGCACGCCGGAGCTTATTGGCGCCTACCGCTTTGACGATCCCGCAGGTGAAGTGGGCCTCGAAACCCATGTGGTCACTGCTGGTGAGCGCATCTACCAGGTCCCCCTCAGCTACCGCGGTTACGAACTCGCGGGCGCCGAGGACTGGCTGATCGGAACCATGGAGCACTCGGTCCTGGGCAAGCGCTGGGTGTACGACGCCTGTGCTGACCCCATCTACGTCAAGGCCCTCGCAACGGCGATCCTGACAGGCCAACGGGAAGCTGAGCAGTTCGTCGACGGCGAGCCCGAACCGCGCCCCAGCACCGTTACGGTCAAGGGCAGCGGACAGCTCGACGACGGCGTACCCGCCCTGAGTGCTTCGGCGCCGGTATCGGGCAGTGGCGTGACGATTATTGATGCGGGCGGGTTGAGGCTGAAAGTAGCCAGGGTCCTGGATGTGGCCGCCGATGTCTCCGCGAACTCTGCTGCTGCGCCCGAGTTGCACGGAGAGCTGACCCTCAGCGGCACGTGGGCCGGCTTGGAGAACCCGGTGGAGCTGGCGGCCGTGGTCCGCGACTAGCCCGGGAACCGGGTCTGGCATCTGTTGGCCCATGGGACTCCAGCGTAGGCTGGCACACGAGGCCATCTACTCCGTTAGGGGCGCACCATGAACAAAGCACAGAACATCATTCCCGCTGCACAGGACCTGGCCCGCGAATGGGTAGGCCACGCCGCCGAAGGCACATCCGCGCAAACCGAGGCAGTGGTTGGATGGGCGTTGTCCCGGATCAACCACGCCGATGTCCCGTCCGTTGTCCACGGCGTGATGCTCACCCTGACCGGAAACAGGAAGACGGCCAAGGAAGCCCAACGCACTGCCGCGCGTGCCGTTAAGCGGGCCACCCAGGCGTTGAGTCGGAAAGCCCCGCAGCGGCGCTCCCGTCGTGGTGGTTTGTTGGTGGCGCTGGCCGCAGCTGTTGTCGGCGCGGCAGCCGTACTGGCGTGGCGCGCCATGGTTCCTCCGGGCGAACCCGAGCCAGCCAAGCGACCGGCTGAGCCCATCAAGCCGCCCGTGCCCCCGGCTCCCTAAGCAGCCCAACAAGCGGCGCGGGAGCGCCGACTAGGGTGCGGCTTCGCCGTCGTGCCGTTGGATCCGCCGCCGAAGGGGTGCCCTGGCGAAAAGCCAGTAGGCTCCTGCGCTGGCAAGCAGGAACCCCATTACGCCCAGGAACACCAGCTGGGTCATGATCCCCGCGATCACCATCACGAACCCGGCAAGGACAGCCAGGCTCCCCAGGATGATGCGGGCCATTTCTCCTCGCGGGCGGCCCGACGTCAGCTGGGAGGCGAGTTCGGGATCCGTTGCAGCAAGATCCCGTTCCAGCTCCTCCAAGCTCCTGCGTTCTTCTTCCGACAACGACACCGGAGTTCCTCACCACACGAGCAGGTCCGCGACAATGCGTCGATGCTCAGGCCATCAGCACGTGCGCTGCTTGCCGTGCCATGCCTTCATTATCTGCCCGATTCGGTGCGTGTGCCACAGGTTCCCTGGGACAGGTTCTAGCCGTGGTTCCACCTGCCGCGGGTTCCTCCAGCCCCTGAATATGCATACGCTGGAGCTGCGGGCCCATTGCGCCACGAGCACGGACAAAGATCGCCGACAGGAAAGTTGAATTCCCATGGCACACAAAACTGCAAAGAACACGGCGCTTCAGAAAACCACCCCCGCGGGCCGCGGACCCCGGCGAACGCTCTGGCTCATCGCGGCCGGCCTGGTCGCAGGCGTGGCGGGCGGAGTTTTCGCCTTCCACATGCTGGTGCCCCCAGCGCGGACGCCGGAACCTGCCCCGCCGAGCGAGCCCGAGGAGATCCTGGTCCGCGAGGAACCAGTCGAGATTTCGACCCGGATGCGGCCGGGCGAATGGACAGAAGAGTCCTTGCAGGCGCATATCGAGGACTATCGGCGGCAGATCAGGGCCATGGGTGCAGCTGAACAGCAGATCGTCACCAATGTGGAACGCACCGAGAACGGGGCTGTACGGGTTGTGGTCAGCTGGGACCGGCAGCGCTAGACAGGCGCATACTGGAGGCATGAGCGGGACCGAAGAATTCCTTGGATGGGTCAGGTCCACCCTTTATCAAGCGGAACTTGACCTCCATAACGGCGATGCCTCTGCACGCCGGGCGATCTGGTCACGGAACGAGCCCGTCAGCGTGTTCGGCGCGTTCCGTGACGCCCACGGCCAGCAGGAGTTGGACGAACTCTTTGCGGCGCTGGCCGAGAGTTTCTCTGACTGCCTCTCGTACAGCTTCGACCTTCAGGCCTACGACGTCATAGGAGACATGGCCTACACCGCCGGGTTGGAGCACACCTCGACCTCGATCAACGGCGAACCACGTCAGTATGTCCTCCGAGCCACCCAGGTCTACCGCCGTGAGGATGGGGAATGGAAAGTGGCCCACCGGCATGCCGACACGGTGACCGCCTAGCGGCTTTCACCCTGCCGCGGCCTCCAGACCACAACGGCTTGGGAGCGAGCCCGGGGACGCTGGCCACGTGCCAGCGAGACGACGTCGCCTGCAGCACCCGCCGCGAAAATGCGGGCGTCCCCTGTCGCGCGACGGCGGGTCAGTTCCTCTGTCAGTTCAGCTACCCGGTATTGCAGGGCAGCAACCTGGTTTTCGAGGTCTAGTATGCGCTTGATGCCTTCAAGTGAGACGCCGGACTGCGAGAGGCGCTGGACCTCCCGCAGTTTGTTGACGTCGTTCTGCGAGTAGCGGCGGGACTTGCCCGGCGCACGGCTGGGCGAGACGATGCCCAGCCGGTCGTACTGGCGCAACGTCTGCGGATGCATGTCGGCAAGCTCCGCAGCAACGGAGATGACGAAGATCGGCTGGTTGACGTCGATGCCCATACCGCCTCCTTACAACCGGGCCTTTGCGGCCAGGTCGTGCCGAGGATCAGCGTCGGTGGTGGCCGCAGCGAAAGCCTTCACGGCTTCCTCCGCTTCTTTGTTGAGGTTCTGCGGAACCGCGACGTCGATGGTCACCAGCAGGTCGCCTGTGGCCTTGGACGTCTTCACGCCACGGCCCTTAACCCTCAGGGTGCGGCCCGAGGGCGTGCCCGCCGGGACGCGAACTTTGACCGTCTCGCCGTCGAGCGTGGGAACCTCAATGGTGGCGCCAAGCGCGGCTTCCGCGAACGTGACGGGCACGTGGATACGGATGTTGTTGCCGTCGCGTTGGAAGAAGTCGTGCGGCTTCACGTTGACGGTGATGATGAGGTCGCCGTTGCCGGCCGGACCAACATTGCCCTTGCCCCGCTGCCGGACCTTCTGGCCATCCTTGATGCCAGCGGGAATCTTCACGTCGATGACGTTGCCGTTACTCTCACGCAGGCTCACAGTGGTGCCCTTGATGGAGCCGGCGAACGAGATGGTCGTGGTGGCGTTGCGATCCGAACCTTTTTGAGGCGCCCGCTGGAAGCCGGTCTGCCCGGCCCCGCCGAATCCGCCACCGAAAAGGTCGGCGAATTCCGGAGGAATACCGCCGCCTTGGGGCTGGCGGGCACCCGGTCCGCCGCCGAACAGGCCACCGAACAGGTCCTCGAACCCGCCATTGCCTCCCGCACCGCCCCGGCCGCCGGCGCCCGGGGCGAACCTGGCACCGCCGCCCATGGCACGGATGGCGTCGTACTGCTGCCGGTCCTCAGGACTCGACAACACCGAGTAGGCCTCTGAAATGTCCTTGAACCGCTTTTCTGCAGCAGCATCCCCGGAATTGGTATCCGGGTGGTACTGCCGGGCTAGCTTGCGGTAAGCCTTCTTGATATCCGCGTCGGACGCGTCCTTGGCGATACCAAGGATCGCGTAAAAATCCTTTTCAACCCAGTCCTGGCTGGCCAAGAGCGTTTCCTTTCTAAAACAAACAAAGCGTACGGCGAGACTACCTCTAAGCCGTAGCGGATGAGGGGGCCCGGGAGTGGCATCGGGCCTGCCGGAGCGTGGCGGCCGAGTCCGTAGGACTTAGCCGCCACGCGTAGGGGCGGGGGCCCCTCATCCGCGAAGGCGGAGGTTACGCCGGAACCGCGACGATCACCTGGGCTGCACGCAGGACACGCTCTCCTGAGCGGTATCCGGAGCGCAGGACCTGGCTGACCGTGTCCACCTGGATGTCCTCGCCGGGCTGCTGGATAAGTGCTTCGTGGATGGTGGGGTCGAATTCGACTCCAGTGTCCGCGATGCGCTCCAGTCCGTACGTCTTCAGCGCGGTCTCCAGCTTGGTGGCGATGGCGGCGAAGGGGCCGTCTTCGAGGTCACCGTGCTGGCGTGCAGCGTCGATATCGTCGAGCACCGGCAGGAGGGAATTCAGGACGCCGATGACGGCCATCTCTCCCGCTACGGCCCGGTCGCGTTCAACGCGCTTGCGGTAGTTGACGTACTCAGCCTGAAGGCGGAGGAGGTCGTTGCGGAGTTCGGCTGCCTGGGCTTCAGCTGCGGCACCGGAGGCTACCGACTCTGCAGCCGGCACCTCTACCCCGTTGAGGATTTCCTCAGCCTGGGAGAGGGCGTCACCGTCCGTGGGAGCAGCGTTGCCTTCGGCAGGAGCCGCGGCTTCGCCCTCAGGGTGGCGGGCCGCCCCGGTCTCCGGGTCAACCTTGCGGTTGTCCCGGATCACCGGCTTGCGCGGCTCGTTGCCTTCAGAGTGCTCTGCTTCGTTGCCGTGATGAGGCATGGCTACTTCTTCGCTTCGTCTTCGTCGATGATCTCGGCGTCGACGATGTCCTCGTCAGCCGAACCCTGCTCGCCGGCAGGTGCACCTTCTGCACCGGCACCCGGAGCATCAGCAGCGGAGGCCTGCGAGTAGATGGCTTCGCCCAGCTTGGTCTGGGAAGCCTGCAGCTTCTCAAACGCAGTCTTGACGGCGGCGTCGTCGGTGCCTTCCAGCGCGGACTTGAGGGCGTCGACGTCGGCCTTGACCTCGGTCTTGACCTCTTCAGGCAGCTTGTCGTCGTTGTCGGCGATCAGCTTGTCCACGGAGTAGGCGAGCTGCTCAGCGGAGTTGCGGGTGTCCGTAGCTTCGCGGCGTGCCTTGTCCTCTGCTGCGTGCTCCTCGGCTTCACGGACCATGCGGTCAATGTCGTCCTTGGACAGTGCAGTGCCACCGGTGATGGTCATGGACTGTTCCTTGCCGGTGCCCTTGTCCTTGGCGGACACGTGGACAATGCCGTTGGCGTCGATGTCGAAGGTGACCTCGACCTGCGGAACACCACGCGGCGCCGGAGCGATGCCGGTCAGTTCGAACGTGCCCAGCGGCTTGTTGTCGCGGGTAAATTCACGCTCGCCCTGGAAGACCTGGATGGCCACGGACGGCTGGTTGTCGTCAGCGGTGGTGAAGGTCTCGGAACGCTTGGTGGGGATAGCGGTGTTGCGCTCGATCAGGTGCGTCATGACGCCGCCCTTGGTTTCGATACCCAGGGACAGCGGGGTGACGTCGATGAGGAGGACGTCCTTGCGCTCACCCTTCAGGACACCGGCCTGGAGTGCAGCACCGACGGCTACGACTTCATCCGGGTTGACGCCCTTGTTGGGCTCCTTGCCACCGGCGAGTTCCTTCACGAGCTCGGAGACAGCAGGCATACGGGTGGAGCCACCGACGAGCACGATGTGGTCGATGTCGGAAACCTTGATGCCGGCTTCTGCGATGACGTCGTGGAACGGCTTCTTGGTGCGGTCCAGCAGGTCCTTGGTGAGGTCCTGGAACTTGGCACGGGTCAGCTGCTCGTCCAGGTGGACCGGGCCATCGGGGGTGACGGAGAGGTACTGGAGGGAGATGTTGGTGCTGGTGGAGGAGGACAGTTCCTTCTTTGCCTGCTCCGCAGCTTCACGCAGACGCTGCAGGGCGATCTTGTCCTTGGAGAGGTCGATGCCCTTGACCTTGAGCTGGCTCAGGAGCCACTCGACAACGCGGTTGTCCCAGTCGTCGCCACCGAGTCGGTTGTCACCGGCGGTTGCGCGGACCTGGATGGTGGAGAAGTTGTCTTCGTCCTTGCCAACTTCCAGGAGGGAAACGTCGAAGGTTCCGCCACCGAGGTCGAAGACCAGGATGAGTTCGTCTTCTTTACCCTTGTCCAGGCCGTAGGCCAGTGCAGCCGCGGTGGGCTCGTTGACGATGCGGAGGACGTTGAGGCCTGCGATTTCGCCGGCTTCCTTGGTGGACTGGCGCTCGGCGTCGTTGAAGTAGGCCGGAACGGTGATCACAGCGTCGGTGACCTTTTCACCCAAGTAGCTCTCGGCGTCGTTCTTGAGCTTCATGAGGATACGCGCGGAGATTTCCTGCGGCGTGTACTTCTTGTCATCGACGGCGACGGTCCAGTCGGTGCCCATGTGGCGCTTGACGGAAGCGATGGTGCGGTCGATGTTGTTGACGGCCTGGCGCTTGGCGATTTCGCCAACCAGGACTTCACCGGATTTGGAGAACGCAACGACGGACGGCGTGGTGCGGCCGCCTTCAGCGTTGGCGATGACGGTGGGCTCGCCACCTTCGAGAACAGAGACCACGGAGTTGGTTGTTCCGAGGTCGATACCTACTGCACGTGACATATCTTGTTTCCTTTCAATGGCCGATGTTGGAGATTGCATCCGGCATTGGTCCGCTGGGCGGTTGTCGTGCCGGGAGCTTGCTCAACAATCGGCTAGTTGAGCGTTCTGCACTCAACTGTACTCAGGCTCAGAAAGATGTCAATCCAAAGTTGAGTCAGGTTCGCTCAACTTTGGCTCACCCACCCGCAAAAGTCCCGTAATTACGGGGCTACAGGGCTGGTTTCGCCCACGGTGAACTGCCAGCAAAGCCTCACGACGCGCAAATCCACTGTGCCACTCAGCCGGAGTGGCGACGCCCATATTTGGGTGTCACGACTGAATGTGGGTGGCGTCAAACCGTTTGGGTGGCGTCAGCCGCTTGGGTAGCGGCAGCGCCAAGCGGCTCGGGTTTGTACACCCACGCCACCAGCACCACCGAGATGATCATCAGCAGGAACCACGCCAGGAGCTTGTCGATCGAGACAGCCTGCCAGCCGTTCAACTGGTTCGGATAAAGCCACGCACGCGACCATGTACCGATGTTCTCGGCGAACCAGATGAACAGCGCCACCAGCAGGAAGGACACCAGGATGGGCATGCGGAAGCGACGCCGGAACACCCGGAAGTGCATCACGCACCGTCCGTAGATAAGAACGACGGCGGCCAGCAGCACCCAGCGCAGGTCAACGATGTAGTGGTGCGAGAAGAAGTTCACGTAGATCGCCCCTGCCACAAGGGCCGTGATCCACCGTCGGGGATACCTGTCAAAGCGGAGATCGAACAAGCGGAAAACGCGCACCATATAGGAACCCACGGCCGCGTACATGAAGCCGCTGAACAACGGGACGGCGCCGATCCGGAGGAGGCCCTCGGCCTCGTAAGCCCAGGAGCCAACGTCGGTTTTGAACAACTCCATGACCGTTCCCACCACGTGGAACAGCAGGATGACACGCAGCTCCCGCAGCGTCTCCAGCCTGAACGTGATCATTAGGACCTGGATGACGACGGCGGCAAGGGTGAGGAAGTCGTTCCGGGCGAGAGCGGCGTTGTCGGGGTACCAAAGACGGACGGCGATGATCACGGCGAGCAGCGCTGCACCGAACACGCAAGCCCAGGCCTGCTTCAGCCCGAACACCACGAACTCGGTGAGCCCGGACTGCAAGCGGCTGCCCTTCCTGCCGTCCAGATACCGGTGGGCGAGGTTGTCGATGGCCTGTTCAACCGGGGTGGAGTTACGCATTGCCACCCTTCGGAGCGGCTCCGAGTTGGCCCAGGTAGTAGTCGCGCGGCCAATGCCGGATCCGCTGGGGCAGCCGAGGGTAGAGACGGCCAACCATCCGCATGGTCCGTTCGAAACGCCGGGCTCGGGCCGGCCCCCACTCGAATCCGAAACCGGCACGCACATGATCAGGCAGCAGGCCGGCCGTGAGGAACCGGGCCAGCGGCATCGCCAGGCGCAGGAGTTGTGGGCCGCCCGCCGGGTAGAGGAGGTCCCGCGCGACCCTGACCGCTTTGTCGTCCGGTTGAAGTCCCCGCACACGGGAGTCCCAGTAGGCGGCAAAGGCGGCCCGGTCGGCCGGCCAACTGTCCGCCGGGAGCTGCAGGGCTGTCCCGATCCGCGCATACTCGCGGTAGATCCGGTCGGCATCGCCGTCGTCGAGCGGTCCGTGGACCTGCTCGTAAACGGTGACTGCGGTGTCGTAAAGAGTGGCGACCACCCAGAGTTGGGACTCCGCGTCGAAGGCGCTGTACCCGCTGGAGGTGGAGTCGGGTCCGCGCCGGACAGGGGCATGGGCACGATTAACGGAACGTCGGACGGCCTTGAGTTGGTCTTCCGAGCCGTACACCACCGCGTACACGTAGGTCATGGTGGCGCGGAGACGGTCCATGGGGCGCTCGGCGAAGTTGCTGTGCTCAGCCACGCCGTGGCCTACCTTGGGGTCGGCGATCTGCAGGAGGATTGCGCGGCCCGCTCCGGCGAGGAGGACGCCCTCCGCACCAATGTCAGCCAGTCCACGAACCATCTGAATACTTTACCGTTCGCGGCTTAGAGCCCCACGACGCCCTGGAGAACGCTCAGTTGATGCTCGAAAAGCTCATCGCGGGCGGCGAAAGTATCGGCTCCATACTGCCCAAAGACCTCGAAACTAACGGCCCCGAACACGGACGTCCAGACCAGCACGCCCCGCGCCAGGGAAGGGTCGGGAGCTGTGAGGTTCAGGTCTTCGCGGATGGCCGCCAGGTCTTTGGCCAGGGCCGGAGGAACGACGACGGCGGGACTCACCTCGGCGTTCATGGCGCCGGCGCGGTATGCGGCGTCAAAGATGCCCACGAGACGGACGATGACACGGGTTCCAGGGACGGTGGTGCGCTCGCCCGGCGCCTGGTAGCCGGGGACGGGGCTACCGAAAAGCAGGGCGTAGCTGGCCGGTTCACGAAGCGCCCACGATCGGACAGCGTTGCCGAGCGCCCGGAACTGCCCGGCGAAATCGCTGCCAGGAACGGCCTCCACGGCGGCGTCTACATGGTCGCCGAGCTCGTTGTACGCGTCGATGAGCAGGAGGGTGAGGAGCTCGTCGCGGTTCTCGACGTAACGATATACGGCTGAGGACACGACTCCGAGATCCCTGGCCACTGCGCGGAGGGACAGTGCCGCAGCGCCGTGGAGGGCCAAGTGCTCACGGCCGAGCCGGATGATGTCCGCAATGGTTTGGGCGCGGGCGCGCTCCCTGGGAGTTGGGGGCTTGGCCTTGGTCGCAGCTGACGTCATGCCCCTAGCTTGCCACAAAGGAGAGCGGCGTCAACAAACAAGAGCACTGCTCTTGACTTTGTGTAAAAGTGTCGTCATTCTGGATTCAGAGAGCACTGCTCTTGTTTTGAAATCCACGGGAAGAATGAGAAAGAAGGCCACCATGTACGTCGTCACAGGAGCAGGGCCCGTTGGCTACACCATCGCGGAGCAACTCGCAGGTCTCGGGCACCCCGTACGCGTTTTGACCCGCTCGGGCAGCGGCCCGGACCATCCCCTGGTGGAAAAGATGCGCGTCGATGCATCCGATCCCGACCAGCTCAAGGAAGCCGTCGCCGGTGCCACGGCCGTCTTCCACTGCATCCACGGATCCGCCTACAGGGCGGCGGCCTGGGCAGCGGAACTCCCCCAAGCCGAGCAAGTGGTGATGGACGCAGCCGCAGCCGCGGGCGCCGTCGTCGTATTTCCTGAAAGCCTGTACTCGTACAGTGAGCCCGAACGCATCATGACCGAATCGAGTCCCCGCGAAGCCGCCGGTGGGAAGCGCGGTATCCGGACGGCGCTGCTGAAGGCTCGACGCGAGCACGCGGCAAACACCGTGAGCGTAGTGGCGGGTGACTTCTTTGGGCCGCGCGTGAAGATGGCACATGCCGGCGAGCGCATGGTCACGCCGATCCTGTCGGGCAAACGGCTGCAGTTCATTGGCAGCGCGAACCAGCCCCATTCATTCACCTACGTACCGGACCTCGCTGCGGCCATGATCGCTGCCGCGGGGAGGCCCGAAGTCTGGAACAGCGTGCTGCATGCCCCCACCGGCGCGGCCGTGACCCAGCGGGAAATCGCGGTTGCGCACGCACGCGCGGCGGGCCTGACGACGCCGAAGGTGAGCGCCGTCCCAGGTTGGGTACTGCGGGCCGCCGGACTGGTCTCAACCGATATGCGCGAACTGGCTGAATTGCTGTATCAGTTTGAGCGCCCATTCGTGATGGATTCCTCCGAAAGCCAGCGGATACTGGGCTTGGACCCAACTCCCCTGCCGGAAGCCGCCGCCACAACCATGGCGTGGTGGCGCGGGGCGGACCGGGGCAATTCTTAGCGGGTTCTTAAAACCCTCGGCGCAGAATCGAAGAAACGATTCGTCCTGTCGAGGGGTTCCATGATTCAGCAGTCCACACCGCATCCCGTGCGCTTCATGCCTCTGCCCGCACCGAAACACTGGCTGGCCATAGGGCTGGTACTCGCGGCGGCCGTCGTCTTGGCGGGGTGGGCAATCCAAGCAGTTCCTGGGCTGACCCTGGCTGAACTGGCTGTTGACGATGACTTCAGCCGTCACCACTCATCCGTGCTGACGGGGCTTGCCTTGGTTTTGAACGTGCTGTTCGGCCCGGTCGCGGGCGCGGTAATCGTGATCGTTGTCAGTCTGTATCTCGCACTGATCCGACGTTCCCCGCAGGATGCAGCACTTTTTTCGCTCACAGTGGCCTCCGGGTGGTTGACGTGCCAAGTGTTCAAGGCAGTTATTGGCAGGATCAGGCCGGACCCTGCCCTTTTGTTCGATCCCTTGGTACCGGAGCCTGTATCCAACAGCTTTCCCAGCGGCCACACGTGTCTGGCCGTCGCACTCACGCTGGCAGTGTTCTTTCTGGTCCGTGAAACACGATGGGCGAAGCCTGCCCTCTGCACGGGGGCGGTCGTGACTGTTGTGGTTGCCTGGTCCCGCGTGTACATCGGGGCCCATTACCCGCTGGACGTTGTTGCCTCTCTCCCTGCATCAATTGCGGCAGTAATGATCATGGCCGGAATCTGGAACCGCTACGCACCCGCCCTCACGACCGCCGTCCGTTCCCGCGCAATGTCCCGACGCACCCCCAAATGAAAGAGTCCCTTATGGATCCCTTTGCCTTGGCGCCTGCGCTGAACCATTCCGAGCTCCTCCCCATCCTGGATCCCGCCAGCCTGCTGCAGGGCTTGGGTCCGGCAACCCTCGCAGTGGTGGCCCTGATGATCTTCATTGAATCGGGGGGCCTGTTCCCGTTCCTGCCAGGTGACTCGTTGCTCTTCACTGCCGGACTCCTTCACCAGCAATTGAACCTGACACTTCCTGTGTTGATTACGGTGGTGACAGTGGCCGCCATAGCGGGCGACCAGGTGGGTTACCTGTTGGGACGCCGCTTCGGACGCCGGTGGTTCTCCGATGATGCCCGGGTCCTGAAAACGTCACATCTGGCAAAGGCCGAAGACTTCTTCAGACGTCGTGGCGGCCCCGCGCTGATCCTTGCCCGCTTCGTGCCGGTGGTGCGCACCTTTGCGCCCCTCAGCGCAGGAATCGCCCGGTATCACTACAAGTCCTTTGCCCTCTGGAACATCACGGGTGCGATCCTTTGGGCGGGCTCCGTTACCCTCCTTGGCTCCTGGTTGGGCCATTTCGAGGTCATCGCAAAGAACATCGACGTCATAGCCGTGGTCATGGTGTTGGTGTCTGTGCTGCCCTGGGGCATCGAATACCTCAAACACAGGCGTGCCCGCGCATCGGAGTCCTCCTCCGCGCAAGAATAGATCCGTGATCACTGACTCCAAGCTGTCCGTCCTGCTGGTGGAAGACGATCCTGCCTTGGGACCCCTGATCGCCGAGCTCCTTGAGCCCGACTACCAGGTACGCATCGCCGTCGACGGCCGTGAGGGTTTGCGGCAGGCCATGATGGGAGGCTGGGATGCGATGGTGATCGACCGGGGGCTTCCGGGCCTGGATGGCATCTCGTTGATCGCCACGCTCCGTTCCAAGGGTTTCGCCACCCCAATCCTCATCCTCACCGCCCTGGGCGCTGTGGACGAGAAGGTCCGGGGGCTCGATGCCGGCGCGAATGACTACATGACCAAGCCCTTCGACGCCATGGAATTGGGAGCGCGGCTGAGGGCCTTGACCCGCAGCTACCACCAGCCGCCCCGGACCGTCGTTATCGGCGACTGGGAACTGGACCCCACCACCAGGTCCATGCGTTCCATTCACGGCTTCCTTGCCTCCTTGACCGCGACCGAATCGGAGTTGCTGTCGGTTCTTGCTGCCGAGCCGGACCGGGTGTTCACCAGGGAGGAGCTGATTGTCGCCACTGACAGCCAAGGTGACCTGCCAGGTGTCATTGACACCCACGTCCATCACCTCCGGCGAAAAGTCGCCAGGTCGGTCATCCGTACCGTCCACGGGGTGGGTTACCAGATAGGCGAAGCGCATGACTGATCAGTCCATGGCCGCGTCCCAGGACCAGGCCATCCTTCGCAAGGCTTCCCTGAAGATCGCGGTCCGAATCAGCGCAGTCTGCGCCCTGCTGGTCCTGTGCCTCCTGGCCGCGGCCACCGCTTACCTGCTTAACCGGGCCGGCAATACGGAACCCGCCGAACCCGGGGCCGTTTACGCCTATCTCGACACCAAAGACCTGATCAAAGCCATGGTCATCGCCGGGGCAGCAGGCATCCTGCTGGCCGGCGGCGTTGGCTGGCTCAGTGCGCGCAGCGCCATCCGGCCCCTCGGCGAAGCACTGACCCTGCAACGACGCTTCATCCAGGACGCCAGCCACGAGATGCGGACACCCTTGGCAATCCTTGATGCCAGAATCCAGGTGGCACAACGCAGCACTGCTCCGGAATCACCTGCCGGCCAGCAACTCTCGCGGATCCGGGACGACACAGCTGCCCTGACCGGAATCGTCAACGAACTCCTCGAATCCGCCACGGGCTCCCGCCAGGAACCGGCCGCAGCGCCAACGAACATCTCCGACGTCACCCAGGAAGTGGTGGACAGCCTCCAGCAGTTGGCAGCGGACCGGGGCATCACCCTGCACTGTTCAAGCACCGGCCACCCCCGGGCAATGATCACGCCACAGCGACTTCACCGTGCCATCCTCGGTCTGGCCGAGAACGCCCTTGGCCATACGCCGGCGGGCGGCCACATCACGGTTGCCAGTGACGAGACCGCTCACCAGGCGGTCATCACCGTCACCGATACGGGCCACGGAATTACTGGGATAGATCGCGACCGGATCTTCGACCGTTTCGCCCGGACAACCGCCCCACGCGCGGGCCAACAGCAGCGTAGCTTCGGGATCGGGCTGTCGCTGGTCCGCGATATTGCCGTGGCAGCGGGCGGCACCGCAGACGTCGCATACACAGGCCCGGAAGGCACCTGCATGCGGATTACGCTGCCCTTGGCAACCGGCTGACGATGCCGGGCGCCCACCCAAAGAAGAAGAAAACAGAAGCGTTCGACGGCGGGTGCGCACCGCCATCGAACGCTTTAGTTGGATGTGGGCCCGCTACATCTGGCCGATGTCAATGCCCGTAACGGGCTCGCCGGCGCGGTCGTAGGCGAGCAGGATGGCGCCGTTGGGAAATGCCTGTGGCGGCTGGGCCAACCGGAAGGCGGCGGGCACGCCTGCGCCGTCCGGGAACAACCGCTTGCCCATTCCGAACGTCAGTGGGTAGAGGTACAGGTTGAGCCTGTCCAGGAGGTCCGCTTCAAGGAGCGAGCGTGCCAGGACGCCGCTGCCTATGATGTGGATGTCGTTGAACCGTTCCTTCACCGCCGCCACGTCATCTGCCTCGGCCAAGACCGTGGTCCCTTCCCATTTGGCATCTGCCAGGGTGCTCGAGACCACGAACTTGGGCAGGCCATTGAGCTTGTCGGCTATGTGACCGCTTTGCTCTGGCCAATACTGGGCGAAGATGTCGTAGGTTTTTCGACCCAGGAGGAGCGCGTCCATGCGGTCGATGCCCGCTGTAATCGCGGCGCCGGCCTCTTCGTCTGAATACGCAGCCTGCCAACCGCCGTATTCGAAGCCGTCCGAGGTGTCCTCGTCGGGACCGCCCGGTGCCTGGTAGACGCCGTCGAGGGTGAGGAAAAGGTCAACAGAAAGTGTGCCCATAGTGTGTTCCTTCGGTGGAAGTCCGAGCCTGCCCTTGGATGCGGGCCATCCTAGTCCGGCTGGCGGCCAAGGGCTACGAGGAACCTCCCCGGCTTTTGTACAGAAAGTGCCCTAATAAGGCTCCATCAGGGGCATTTGCGGGAGTAGCCTTGTTCCAGTTGATGTAGTGGATCTCTGTCCGGCTGGGGTTCTGCCGTGGGCCAAGTGCGTTCGTCGCTGTCCGACCTCCTGGGGGTACTTTCCGACGCCGTCGCCCCTCAGCACGTAAGGTTCGACGACGGGTCCCCCACCGCCGTCGTTCCGCCACCGGACGCTCCAGTCACCGTACGGGCCGTAACCCTCAGCAGGGTGGGAAGGTCACGCCGCGAGGGGCCGGTCCTGGACCTGGAACTGAGGGTTGCCGTGGAATGCCACGGTCCGGAACAGCTGGACAACATGGAGCAATTGCTGCTGGCTGTTGAACTCCACAGCCAGTACTCCGTGGTCTCCAACGGTGAACTCCAGCTCGACGAGTACTCCGGCGCCATCCGGCAAGGACTGGGGTTCCTGGTGCGCATCCCGGTATCCCTCCGCTTCGAGGAACCGTCCGGTCCTTCCACCCAGCCTGCTGCGGGCACGCCAGGTGCAGGCCGCCGGATCCGGGGCCGGCTGG
Source organism: Paenarthrobacter sp. UW852 (assembly GCF_024608385.1). Lineage (NCBI taxonomy): Bacteria > Bacillati > Actinomycetota > Actinomycetes > Micrococcales > Micrococcaceae > Paenarthrobacter > Paenarthrobacter sp. UW852. Next base: position 137,188 of record NZ_JAMSGY010000004.1, on the reverse strand, counting down.
TGGACGTACATAACAAGGGGATCCCCGACGCCTACATCCACGCCCACTCATCCGCATCAGCTGCTGTCAGTGATGCGACCGGGCACTTTGAGGTGCTGACATCCACCGATGAACTCCAGCACTTCGCTGTTGCCGTGGACGGCACTGAACGGGAAGTTTCGGCGAGCACCAGGAGCCTTCCCCTGATCATCCGCTGGACCTGATTCTGGAATCATTTGCTCCCCGGGGCCGCTCCCATGAAAAGATCAACCATGCGTCCGATGCAGCACTCCAGCAAACTCCAGAACGTCCGCTACGAACTCCGCGGTCCCCTCCTCCAAGCCGCCAAGGCCATGGAAGCGGAAGGCCACAGGATCCTCAAGATGAACCTCGGGGACACCGCACCGTTCGGCCTGGAAGCGCCGGAGTCCGTTGTGGTGGACATGATCCACCACCTCCGTGGAGCGCAGGGCTACAGCGACTCCAAAGGGATCTTCTCCGCCCGCACCGCCATCTCGCAGTACTACCAAACCCGCGGACTGATGAACATCGGCGTCGAGGACCTCTTCATCGGCAACGGCGTCAGCGAACTGATTTCCATGACCCTCCAGGCGTTCATGGAGAACGGCGACGAGATCCTCATCCCCGCCCCTGACTACCCCCTGTGGACCGCCGCTGTGACGTTCACCGGTGGCCAAGCCGTCCACTACCTCTGCGATGAGGACGAGAACTGGTGGCCGGACATGGCCGACGTCGAAGCGAAGATCACCCCGCGCACCAAGGGCATCGTGATCATCAACCCGAACAATCCCACCGGGGCCGTCTACCCGCGGCACATCCTTGAGCAGTTCGCCGCCCTGGCCCGGAAGTATGACCTCGTGCTGTTCTCGGACGAGATCTACGAAAAGATCCGCTACGTCGACGCACCCCACATCCACACCGCGGCAGTGGCTGAGGACGTGTGTGTCCTGACGTTCAGCGGACTGTCCAAGGCCTACCGCATGCCCGGGTACCGGGCCGGCTGGGTCGCTGTGACGGGGCCACTTGCTGCCACTGCCGCGTACCGTGAGTCTTTGGAACTGCTGGCTTCCTTGCGCCTCTGCGCCAATGTTCCGGCGCAACACGCCATCCAGACCTGCCTGGGCGGGTACCAGAGCATCGAGGCCCTCATTCGTCCTGGCGGGCGGTTGCGCGAGCAACGGGACTTGGCCTGGAAACTGTTGACGGCCATCCCGGGTGTTTCCTGTGTCCCCGCCGCCGGCGCCATGTACCTGTTCCCGCGTTTGGACCCTGAGATTTACCCGATCGAGAGCGACGAGAAGTTCGTCCTCCAACTCCTGCAGGAGCAGAAAATCTTGGTCTCGCACGGCACGGCCTTCAACTGGCCAACACCGGACCACTTCCGCTTCGTGATCCTGCCGGCAGTGGAGGACATCGAAGAAGCTGTGCGCCGGATATCGCACTTCCTCGCGGCATACCGGAACCGGCCGGCATGGGAAACCAACTGACTAAAGGGCCGGGTCCACCATGGTCATGCCGGCCGGACTGGCCTGATCGAAGCCGGGCAACAACGCCGCCGCTTCTTCCAGGCCGATGGTGCGTTCGATCAGCAGCTGCGGCTCAAGCGAGCCTTGCTCGATGAGCGTCATCATCCCCGGATAGTCCACAGCGGCCATGCCGTGACTGCCCAACAGGTCCAGTTCCCAACCGATCACCCTTGCCATGGGCACTTGCGGGTTGCCGTCGATGGACGGCAGCAAACCAATCTGGACGTGCCGGCCACGGCGGCGGAGGCTGAGGATCGCGTCGGCGCAGGTCTGTTCACTTCCGACGGCGTCCACCGCCACGTGGCTGCCTCCGCCGGAGAGGACGTTTACGGTGGCAGGGATGTCCGTGCCATCAGCGAGGACCGTGTGTTCTGCGCCCAGCCGTGCGGCCACAGCCAGGGCTGACGGGTTCCGGTCCACAGCAATGACCCTCGCTCCCATGGCTTTTGCGATCATCACGGCGCTGAGGCCGACGCCTCCCGCGCCTACCACGGTCACCCATTCACCGGCCTTGACCTGCGCCCGGGCTGCCAACGCACGGTAGGCCGTGGCGAAGCGGCAGCCGAGGCTGGCCGCCGTCGTGAATTCAATATTGTCCGGGATGGCAACCAGGTTGCTGTCGGCTGCGTGCAGTGCCACGTACTCGGCGAACGATCCCCAGTGGGTGAAACCGGGTTGCTGCTGCTCGGGGCAGACCTGCGCGTCGCCTGCCAGGCACCATTCGCACGTGCCGCACCCGCAGACGAAGGGGACGGTGACGCGGTCGCCCACCTTCCAGTTCCGGACGCCCTCGCCTACTGCGTCGATGACACCGGCAAGCTCGTGCCCGGGGACATGGGGCACGGCGATGTCGTCGTGGCCGGCCCACGCGTGCCAGTCGCTGCGGCACATGCCCGTAGCGAGCACTTTCACCACAACGCCCCCTGCTGGTGCCTCCGGTTTGTCGACCTCCCGAACGTAGGGCTGGGTCCGGACTTCATCAAAAATCACTGCTCGCACGGACTGACTCTAACAATCGGGCAGCACTGTCACACTTTCGCTGCTGCTTCCGACATCACTGTTGTAACGCACCAACTCTGAAGGGAAGTCAGCATGACCCGCATCAACATCGGCCGCAGCAACAAGCTCGGCTACGCTGCCGTCATTGGCCTGGAAGGCTACGCCCGCACCTCGGTGGATCCCGATATTTATGAGCTGATCAAGCTCCGCGCCTCGATCCTCAACGGCTGCGGTTTCTGCGTGGATATGCACGCGACCGATGGCCACAAGCGTGGCATCCCGTCACGGAAGTTGCATGCTGTGGCCGCCTGGCAGCACTCGAAAGTCTTTTTCGACGCCCGCGAGCAGGCCGTCCTTGCCCTCACCGACGCCTTGACCCAGTTGGGACCCGACACTGTGACCGACGAGATCTGGAACGCTGCCGCAACCCATTTCGACGACGGCCAGATGGGCGGTTTGGTCTTGGCGATCTCCACCATCAATGTTTGGAACAGGATTGCGATCAGCACACAGATGGAGCCGCCGGTGGACGAGAAGAATCCGCTGGTCTGAACGGTAACGTGGGCAGCATGACGCTTGCAGTCTCGGCCACGGTGGCGTGGCAAAGCGAACGGAACCGCCTGCTGGGGATTGCCTACCGGATGCTGGGCGACTTCGGCCATGCCGAGGATGTGGTCTCCGAGGTTGGGATCGACGCCGTACGGCAGGAACGGAAGACTGACGGCGGCCGCGTGGACTCCTGGCCGGCGTGGCTGACCACCGTGTGCGTGCGCCGTTCCATCGATCGGGTGCGCCAACTCGCGGCGGTGCGGGAGGACTACACCGGACCGTGGCTGCCTGAGCCCGTGGACACCGCCCAATTGCCGGAGGAGGCAGTGGCCAACCGCGAACTGCTGTCCTTGACCTTGCTGCATCTGGCCGAGCAACTGGCACCGGAGGCGCGGGCGGCGTTGGTCCTGCACCGCGCCTTCGGAATGACCGCGCCGGAGATCGCGGACGTCCTGGGCAAGACGCCGGCCGCCGTTCGCCAGCTGATTTCGAGGGCCGAACGCCGCCTGGATATTGACCCCGACGCACCCGCACCCCGGGCGAAGGACCGGGGTGCCTTGGAGAAACTCGTCCAAGCCATTGAGCAGGGTGAGATCAACACGGTGGTCTCGATGCTCCACCGCGACGCAGTGCTGTGGGCCGACGGCGGTGGCAAGGTCAAGAGCGCCATGAACCCGCTGTTCGGGGCCTCGAGGATCGCACGCTTCTTTGCGGGCATCCTCGGCAAGGCAGTGGACTTCGATCCTGTGGAGCCGATCCGGGCCTGGGTTGTGGAGATCAACGGCGGAGCGGCTTTGGTGCTCAGGCATAACGGCCGCTCCGACGTCATGGAGCTGGACGCCGCCCCGGATGGAAGCATCCGGGGCCTGCGGCAAGTGTCCAATCCGGACAAACTTACGAGGGTCTCCCGTTCCTAGCCGCGAGTTCGCGGGAAGGCTGCGGGTTCGTCTGGAAACTTCCGTGCGAAGCGGCAGGCTTCCCGCGAACTCGCCAGGCAGCCAGGGCCGCCGCACCCAGGCCGGCCGGGACCAGCAGCGCCCATCCGCTGAACACGAGCACAACGAGCATCACCACCGCCGCCACGATCACCCCGTACCAAGCCGGAGTTCCACGGCGGAGAAGTACCACTCCGGCGGCCAAGCCAAAGGCCGTCACCGCGGTGAAGCACGCCGAGGCCGCCCCAATTTGGAACTCCATGCTCAGCAAACCGGTCGCGGCGAGAGCAAAGGAGATCGACGCCAACACGCCCAGGACGCCGAGACTCACCGATGGGACCTCCCCCGGCCCGGCGCCGCGCGCCAAAGCCCGCGGCAGCACGCCGTCGGACGCCAACCTGGCACCGAGCTTGCTGGCACCGGCCACGAAAGTATTCAACGGACCGAACGTGAGCACCGCCGCCGCGACGGCGGTCACCGGTGCTGCCGCAGGGCCGAGCCCTTTCGCCAGCAGCTCGGCAACCGGGACGCTGCTGCCCGCAAGCGCGGGGCCCAGGACTGCTACGCATGCAGCCACGAGCCCGATGTACACCACACCGACGACGACGAGCGTCAGCCAAGTTGCCCGCTTCAGGTCACGCTCGGGGTTGCGGAACTCGCCGGCCAGGTGGGTGACGGCTTCCCACCCCGCGAAACAGAAGAACAACAAGCTGGCCGCACCTCCCACAGCCCAGTAGCCATGCGGAGCGAAGGGCTCGAAATTCTCCGCCCGGGCATACGGCGCGGCCACGGCAACAGCGAAGGCAAGCAAAGCAACCAGCAAGACCATGAGGAGCAGCTGCAGTTTGCTGGAGACCCTGATGCCCACCGCGTTGCTCAGAAAACCAGCCGCCAGGATCAGCCCGGCGGCAATAAGGGCCGTCTCCCGGCCACCTCCCATGGCGTGGGCGATGTACTCCCCGCCAATCACCGCGGTCGCGGGCGCGCCGAAGGGAATCGCGAAGTAGAACAGGTAGCCGGCCACTGCTGACGCCCGGTGCCCGAAGGCCCTCGTGACGAACGTTGCTATGCCACCGGCGTCGGGCTGTTGCCGGGACATTTCGGCGAAACTAAATGCCACGGGCGTGCAGAACACCAGGAGCAAGCCCCACGCCAATATCGACGCCGGCCCAGCCACCTGAGCGGCAATGGCGGGCAGAACCAGCACGCCTGAACCAAGAATGGCACCAACATAGATTCCCGTTGCACGGAAGAGACCCAGACCCGAACCATTGACCGCTTTATTCACCATTCCACTGAACAGTATTCGGAAGGCTCCCAACAAGCAGGGATACTGCCTGCGAACAGCAATATCCTGCCGAATTTGCGGGCACTCCGGTTAGTTGGACTGCGCCCGGACCCGCCTGAGGCGGGCCACCAGCGTCGCGGCGAGCAACGCCGTCGTGATTTCCAGTCCGATCACCAGCAGGAGTTGAGTTGCCCCGGTTGTGTCAACAACGTTCGACGCCGGCCTGCCGCCATGGGCGTGTCCGGAACCGCCCGCTCCGAGCAGCAGCACAGCGTGCAGGGCGACCATGGCAAGGGCTGAGCCGGTGACTTGGTGGAGTGCACCGACGCGGCTGTGGCGCCAGATGTGGACTGTGCAGGGGAAGCACACGGCTGCCAGGGCGATCATGAGGACACCCAGCCAGGCGTCGTGGTGCCCTGATGCTGCGAGTCCAAGATGCACCACGCAGGAGAGTGCCGTCAGGACGGCGCAGGCACGCGGGTGGAGGACGGGCCGGGCCCGCCCTCCACTGATGGCCGTGGCCACGTTAGTGGCAGTGCCCGGCTGGCTCGCCATGCTCTTCGCCTGACGCGCCGGCCTCGCCGTGGCAGCTTGAACCCGAGGCGTTGGCTGGAACGTCCAGCACCGGGCTGCGGTCGAAGAACCCTTCCGGGCGCAGCTTGAAGCCAACCGTGTCCACAGGCATGATCGGCCAGTCTTCGACGCGGGGGAAGTGCGTGAGGCCGAAGGTGTGCCACAGCACGATGTCCTGGCTGTCGATGTCGCGGTCCTGGGCCACATACGCGGGCAGCCCGGCGCCGCCGGAGTGCTGGTTCACGAAGTCGCCCGTAGGGTAGCGTTCCTCGTCCGCGTAACGGGTGACCCACACGTCCTTGGTGGCGAATGCGGCGCGTTTGGCAATGGAAGAACCCGGGTCTGCCAGGAGGGTGGGCTGGTTCTCGGCGTGGAGCTTGTAGCCAACAGGCTCGCCCAGGCGGTTCCTGGATTCGGGGTTGGAGATGATCCAGGTTCTTCCGGCGCGCGCGTCGGCTTCCCGGACGGCCTCGGACTCTTTGGCCAGGACCGTACGCTTGCGGGAAAACGCGTTGCCGCGCTCGTTGCCTGGGCCTATGGCCTGGCGGACCACATCTTCTTCTTCCACCCGGTTGGTGAAGCCATCGATGGCCATGTCCAGACGCGCGCTGAAGAGGTGCTGGTGGAAGGGGGCTCCAAGTCCTGGCGCGAGCTGGGAAATGTTGTCCGAGCCGCCTTCCGGGAAAGCGCTGGTGAACACAACGCCGGTGGCTTTGGCCTCGAATTCGATGGTGCCGTCCAGGTAGAGGTACCAGTAGAAGCCGTAGTCGTAGTTGCCGATGGTGGTGAAGAAGGAGATCACCAGGCGGCGGTTGCGGCGGGTGTAGTTGATGCCGGTCCAGAGGTCGGAGTGCTTGGAGAGGATTCCCCAGTCTTCCTCGTGCATGCAGATGCCGTTGCGGATTTCGCGGGGATTACCGAAGGCGTCGCTGATGACCGGGCTCAGGTAGGTGATATCGCCCAGGCAATCGCAGCCGAGTTCCAGGGAGTTGGCGTACTGGCCCACCAGGTATTCGCCGGTGTCGAAGTAGTTCTGCCATGACCGGATTGGGGAGGGATCGCCGTAGGGCACCACCATTTCGGCGATCGAGGCGCGGTTGATGATGGGCCGCTTCTTGCCTCCGTCCTGGAACGCCAGATTGTGGAGGACAACTCCTTCGCGCACGTCGAAGCCGACGTCCACGCTCCATTTTTCCCACTCCACATGGTTGCCTCCGGTGACCGTGAAGCTGGGGCCCTCCGGCTGGGTGATGCTGATGGGCTTCTGGGTTTCCCGGAGCGGGCCGGTCAGTTCCGGGTCCGTGTAGTTCCCGTGCTCAGCCGGAATGGGCATCACGCCCAGGTCGATCACCTGTGTGACTTCCTTGTTGACTACGTCCACGTAGGCAACCAGGCCATCCACCGGGTGGGCCCAGGCGCTGTCCTCGGGAAAGTCCTGCACGAAAGCCAGTCCGCGGAGGATGCGACGGCCCTTCTCGTCGTCGTACTCGAAGACGCCGGCGGACAGCGGCGCCACCCGGACTTTGGCGACGTCGAGGTCGCGGGCCGCGAGCGCCGCGAGCCAACGCTCATCAGTTGCCAGGAGCGTCTCGACTACCTCGAACTCTTCTTCCAGGACAGGCAGTTCGCCGGAGACTTTGGTGTCAAGCTCGACGGCGGAGAGGACCTCGCCGCGGGTCACGGAGACCAGGATGTCCGTGGGTGCGCCACCGGAGATGTCGTGGATGAAGATGCGGAAGCGACGGTCTTCGTCTGCCTGTCCGCGGGAGGGGTCCACCAGCCCCAGGTAGGCAATCCGCTTTTCGGGGCCGAGGTGTCCGGCGGCCTGCAGGATTCCCTGGACCTGGGAGATTTCGGCACCCGCGGCAAGTCGGTACTGCGTTTCCTCAATGGCGGCTGTCTCAGTTGCTGTGGGCGTCATGGCTGCCTCTTGTCCGGGACCGCGTGCGGTCAGGATTTATTTTCTATAGGTGTAGAGAATAACCAAAACGTAAGATGAGTCACAAGACCTTTCCGCCGATTATTTTTCCGGGAGACCACCCAGTGCCAAAGATTGTGGACCACGATCAACGACGCCTCGAGCTGGTCGACGCAACGTGGCGGATCATTGCCCGGCTCGGCATGGAAGGCGCCACCATGCGCGAAATCGCCGAGGAAGCCGGCTTCGCCAACGGCGCCCTCAAGCCCTACTTCCCCACCAAGGACATGCTCCTGACCTCGGCGTTCGGGCACGTGTTCAACCGCACCAACCAGCGCATCGCCTCGATGACTGAAGGGCTGGCGGGAGTAGCGGCGCTGCGGGCGTTCTGCGCGGAGGTATTGCCGCTGGATGAAGAACGCGTCAACGAAGCCCGCATCGTGATCCCGTTCTGGCAGAAAGCGCTGAACGACGCCGACATGGCCGCCCTCCACAGCGAATCCATGAACCAGTGGCACACCACCATCACGGCGCATGCCGCAGCAGCCCGCGCGGCCGGTGAGATCAGCACCCCCATCGGTGACGCCGCCGTCGCCGACCACCTGCTCAACATGATGCTCGGCGCGCAGATCGTGGCGGCATTGTCCCCCGACGAAAACTTTTCGCAGGACCTTGCCGGGCAGTTGGACAACTACCTGGCACTGCTGGCTGGATAGTTAGCTCGCTGCCCCCGACGCCACCACACCAACGCCCAGGCCCGCGATCACGCCGCTGCTGACACGCTCGACGGCGGTGCTCACCTTGGGCCGCTTCAGCCACCGCATGGCCTTGAAAGCGACCATCGCGATCATCGAGAGGTACGCGAAGGCAATGACGGCCACCACCACTCCCAGAATCAGGGAAGTGCCCATGGTGTCGCCGCCGTGCGGAATGAACTGCGGGACCACGGCCAAGTAGAAGAGCCCAACCTTGGGGTTGAGCAGCGTTGACAGCGCTCCGGCACCCAAAGCGGAAAGCCGGCTGTAAGGGAGGGGCGCATTCTCCGTTGCCCCGTCCATGGTCGCGGCCTTGGCGGCTTTCCGGGACTTGATGAATGAGGAGACGCCCAGGTACAGCAGGTACAAACCACCTGCGATCTTGAGCCAACGGAACAGTTCGGCCGACTGCTCCAGAAGTGCGGCCAGCCCGACGCCCACCAGGGCTGCCCAGACAATCGCGCCAGCCGCCGAACCCGCGGCGGCAGCAATCCCCGCACTGGGTCGGTTCAACGCAATCCGCAACACGAGGAATGTGTCAGGGCCTGGTGTCACGGACAAGACGAGGCAGAGGCCAGCGAAGGCCGCGAGGGAAGCAAGGGTCACAAGCTCGATTATCAGGGACGGGCGCCGTGAGGGAAAGCGTTCACTTCCCGTCAAGGGCTGTTCGTGCATAGACAAGGCCCATACCCGTGACGCCCACCACACTGGAAACATCGCCGCGTGCCTAACCGGCCGCCAAGACTTACTACCCGAGCGGAGTACCAATGGAGACTTACGACGCCCTGCTGGCATCGATCACACCAGCCCCCGGCCAGAACAGCCTCACCATCTTCGACCCGGCCACGGGTCAGGCGGTTGGCGAAGCCCCTGTTCACACCGTCGAAGACCTTCAAACTGCGATCGACGCTGCAGCAGCAGCGCAACCCGCATGGGCTGCCTTGGGTCACGACGCCAGATCCGCTGCGCTCCTGAAAGCAGCCGACGCCGTCGAACGGTCCGCCGAAGAGCTCGCCCAACTGCTCTCCCGCGAGCAAGGCAAGCCGTTGAACGGCCCGAACGCGCGTTTCGAAGTCGGCGCCTGCGCGGCGTGGCTGCGCGCCACCGCCGCTACGCCGCTCGACCCGGAAACCGTGGTGGATGACGGCGAAACCCACGCCGAACTGCACTACCGGCCCATCGGCGTCGTGGGTGCCATTGGACCGTGGAACTGGCCCATGATGATCACCGTCTGGCAGATCGCCCCGGCACTGCGCATGGGCAACGCCGTCGTGGTCAAACCGTCCGAGTACACACCGTTGTCAGTGCTGGCGCTGGCTGCCATCATCAACGAAGAGCTTCCTGAGGGGCTGCTCAGCGTGGTGTCCGGCGGCCGTGATGTCGGCGAAGCGTTGGCCTCGCATGACGCGATCGGCAAGGTCATGTTCACCGGTTCCACCGCCACGGGCAAGGCGATCATCCGTTCCTCGGCCGACACCGTCAAGCGCCTCACCTTGGAACTCGGCGGCAACGACGCCGGCATCGTCCTCCCCGACTCGGATCCCAAAGCCATTGCTGAGGGTCTGTTCTGGGGCGCGTTCATCAACACCGGCCAGACCTGCGCCGCGCTGAAGCGACTCTACGTCCACGAATCCCAGTACGAGGCCGTGTGCACGGAGCTCGCCGCCGTCGCTGCCGCCATGCCCATGGGTAACGGACTGGACGAGAACAACGTCCTGGGCCCGCTGCAGAACCGGCAGCAGTACGACATCGTGGCCCGGCTGGTTGAGGCCGCCCGCGACTCGGGCGCCCGCATCCTGGTGGGCGGCAACCCTGACGCTGACCAGCCCGGCAATTTCTACCCGACGACGTTGGTGGCGGACATCGACAACGACAACCCGCTGGTCGCGGAGGAACAGTTCGGCCCTGCCCTGCCCATCATCAAGTACAGCACCGTTGACGAGGCAGTCGCCAAGGCGAACGCGCTCGACGTCGGACTCGGCGCCTCGGTCTGGTCGTCCGACCTGGGCGCGGCCCGCGAAGTCGCCGCCCGTATCCAAGCCGGAACCGTGTGGATCAACAAGCACGGCGCCGTGGACCCCCGTGTCCCGTTTGGTGGCGCAAAGCAGTCCGGTTATGGCCTGGAGTTCGGCGCCGAAGGCCTCAAGGCCCTGGGCGTCCCGCAGGTCATCAACGGCTGACATCTCCTTCCCAAACCAGGTAGCTGCTAACGCCCTTTGGACTTTCCCATAAGGGCGTTAGCTGCTGCCCAGTTGGGTTTTCGGGCGCCCTCCCGGGGTTTCGGAACGGTAGGAGAAGCCTTGTTCCGGGCCGAGCCCGAAATAGTGCCTGAAGTTGTAGATCAACGGTTCCCATTGCGTCGGATCGATGTGCTGGGTATTCGGCAGGACCAAGGATTCGCGCACGTGGATCTTCTCCACCTGGCATTCGACGACCGCAAATTCTCCTGCGCCTGATGGAGAGATTACTGTCGCGCGGGCTTCAAGTTGAATGCCGCACTCCTGTACCCGCGGCGGACGAACACCAACCGAGCCTTGGCTGTTGAGTCGGGCGGCCGCGAACTTGTTGGCTTCGAAGGTAGTGCGGGCAGGTTTCGTCGGTGGCACCGGATTCGCTCCTGTCAGCGAAGCAAGCCGCTCGACAGCCGGCCAAAGGTGGGGCTCGGGGTAGTTCAAGGTCAGCTCCGGGCGTGAGCGGAGGTTGCTGATGGTGTGCCCGTCCTCCCCTAACCCCAGGACAATGGTGCGACCAAGCGCCCACGCGGAGGAGATAGGTGCGAGGTTAAAGGATCTATCGGAATTCTCAGTGCAAACCAAGACCACGGGTGTGCCGAAGTAAAGGATCTTGGGGTCCAATTCAATATGCGGTGACATGGTTTAGAAGCGTAGGGCGCCAACGGTTCGGCACGGACCGAACTATGCAGGGCCAATAATGGACGCATGGCTACCGACGTTCTTCCGGCTGGAGAGGGGTTTGCTTCCCTCGCTGCACTCTTTGCTGACAGGACTCGTGCGACGTTCTGCCTGGCGCTCTTGGACCGGCGCGCATGGACCGCCTCTGAACTGGCAAACTACGCCCAGGTGCCGAAGTCTTCAGCCACCGAGCACCTCAACAAGCTCATCGGAGCAGGGATACTCACGGAGATACGCCAAGGCAGGCACCGTTACGTGCGGCTGGAAGATGCCCGGATCGCGGAGCTGATCGAGACCATGGCCAGCCACGTCGAGCCGGTTCCCAGCAATCGCCGCTCGTACACCTCCATCACTCGTGACCAAGCCCTACGGCGGGCCCGCACCTGCTATGACCACCTTGCAGGTGACCTGGGGGTCAGTTTGATGAACGCCCTCGTCGCCAGGAACATCATCAATCTCGACTCCGGGGTACAGCTGACCCCCAAAGGTGAGCAGGATCTGGCGCGGGCCGGAATCTCAATCGAGAGACAAGGAACAAGACCGCTGATACGAACTTGCTTGGACTGGACCGGGCGCCAGTACCATGCGGCTGGGCTGGTGGGCGGGGCGATCTGCAGGCATGCCCTTGCCAGCGGATGGGTACTTCCCACGCCTCAAAGCCGGGCCCTGAAGATCACTGACCTCGGCGTGATGGAAATGAAAAGGCACTTCGGGCTCGAACCAGCGCGGGGAGAACGGCGACTGCAAGGATGACCGCACCGCACCCGATCACGGCAACACCGGCCCATAGTCGGGTCACAGGGCGGACGCGTTTGCGCAGCCGCATACCCGTCGTGAAAGCATGAGCACCATGTCCCAGAAGATTGCGTACCAAGGCGAGCCCGGAGCCAACTCGGACCTCGCGTGCAAGGAAATGTTCCCCGAACTCGAAAGCGTTCCGTGTGCCAGCTTTGAGGACGCGTTTGAGCTCGTCGCCACCGGCGCGGTTGACCTTGCCATGATCCCGATCGAGAACTCCATCGCCGGCCGCGTGGCCGACATCCACGTTCTCCTTCCCCAGTCGAAACTGCAGATCGTGGGCGAATACTTCCTGCCCATCCGCTTTGACCTCATGGGAATTCCGGGCAGCACCATTGAAGGCGCCACGGAGGTCCACAGTCACATCCACGCACTGGGACAGTGCCGCCGGATCATCCGCGAAGCGGGCCTCAAGCCTGTAATCGCCGGCGACACGGCGGGTTCAGCCCGTGAAGTCAGGGACTGGAACGATCCCCGCAAACTGTCGTTGGCGCCGCCGCTTGCCGCCCAACTGTACGGCCTGGAGGTCCTGGCGTCCGGCGTCGAGGACGACCCCACCAACACCACCCGCTTCGTTGTCCTGGCACGGGAACGCGAGCTTCCCACCAAGGAAGAACTGCCGGGTCCGGCGATCACCAGTTTCGTGTTCCGCGTCCGCAACGTTCCATCAGCCCTCTACAAGGCACTGGGCGGATTCGCTACCAATGGCCTCAACATGACCCGGCTCGAAAGTTACATGGTGGGCGATGAGTTTGCCGCCACAATGTTCCTTTCCGACGTTGAAGGCCACCCCGAGGACGCACGCCTCCGGCGCGCGCTTGAGGAACTCGAATTCTTCACCACCGAAGTCCGGGTCCTGGGCGTCTACGCAGCCGACGGATACCGCGAACGGAACACGGTCAAGGCCTGAAAGGCAAGCCATCTTTCATTCAGAACACATTCTGAATACAATTGAGGGCATGAGTACCGCCACCACCTCAAGGACAACTTTCCAGTCTTCTGAGCTCAGCAGGTCTTCCGCAGAGGTCTTTGCGGCCGCGGCGGATCACCCTGTCCGGGTCACCCGCCGAGATGGGGAGGCACTCGTATTGATGTCAGAAAGCGCAGATCAAGCTAGAGTTTCCCTTCTGGAGCTTGCAGCCCAACTCGTGGCTGTCTCAACCAGCACCGAGGGGACGCTGGCCGGCCGCATGAGCGACCGCTTCCCATGGATGCTGGCTCTGAGCAAAGCCGACCAGGAAACCTGTGCGAGCGGAATTTTGGCAGCTGCCCGGGCGTCGTTCGCTACGAACCAACCTCACCTGGCCATTGCCGAGCTGACTGCTTGGCGTGAGTCGGCAACGGCAATGGCAGCCGGTCTGGGCCGGGAACCCATTGAGTGGCTTGAAGAGCCCGAACCCGTAGAGCGTCCCTAGGGCATGGCGAAGGATTCAAAGGTTGAGCGCCCTATAAAAAAGACTGAATACGAACTTCGGTTCGCCTCTGTTCAAGCGAGACGCGGGTGGATAGATCTGCGAGCAACCACTCGTAATGCGCTGGCTGACTCTTGGGACTTTCTCACGCGGACACCTCAACTCAGCACTCCAACCAATTACCCACTGCGTGGCGAGTTGGGGCTTGTCACCCACAACGGCTCGACGTATGAGCGCTGGCAGCACAAGCCAACGCTCAAGGGCAACGCCAGAATCTGGTTCTTCGTCGTGGAACAAGTGGTCTATCTGGAACAAGTGCACACTCACCACCCGAACGAAACCAAGTAACTGCCCAAGTCCACCTAGAAGTGCGTCGGTTCCTCCACCAGCGCCGTCGCTATGCTGGCTGCGTCCTCCAAGGCGGCGAGATAGCGCTCAGCGTCCAACGCCGCAGCACATCCGGTTCCCGCAGCGGTGATGGCTTGGCGATAGCGATGGTCAACGGCATCACCGCAGGCGAAGACTCCTGAAAGGTTGGTGCACGTGGTGGGTGAGTCAACCTTGATGTAGCCTTCGGCGTCGAGCTCCACCTGGCCGGCCACCAGTTCCGTCCGCGGCAAGTGGCCGATCGCCACAAAGATGCCCGCCGCCGCCTGTTCGCGGGTTTCTCCGGTGCGGGTGTCCTTGAGCGTCACGCCTGTGACCTTTGTGTCTCCGTGGATTGCGGTGATGGCCGAGTTCCAGGCGAAGCTGATCTTCGGGTTATCTTTGGCACGCTGCGCCATGATCCGGGAAGCGCGAAGTTCACCTTTACGCACGACGACGGTCACTGACTTCCCGAACCGAGTCAGGAAGGTCGCTTCCTCCATGGCGGAATCACCGCCGCCCACCACGATGATGTCCTGTTCGCGGAAGAAGAATCCATCGCAGGTGGCACACCAGGAGACGCCGTGTCCGCTGAGCTTCTTCTCCTCGGGCAAGCCAAGTTCTTTGTACGCAGAGCCCGTGGCAAGGATGACGGCCGGTGCTTCGTGGGTTTCGCCGCCTCCGGTGACCACGCTCTTCAGGTGACCCTGCAGCGAGACCGAGGTGACGTCGTCGAACACTATGCGGGCCCCGAATTTTTCGGCCTGTTCCTGCAAGCCGTCCATGAGCTCGGGGCCCTGGATGCCGGCCGGGAAGCCGGGGAAGTTCTCCACCTCGGTGGTATTCATGAGCGCGCCGCCGGAAGTCACCGACCCGGCCAGGACCAGGGGTTTCAGACCGGCACGTGCAGCGTAGATGGCTGCCGTGTAACCGGCAGGACCGGACCCGATGATAATCAGTTGTTCGTTACTCATGGGAGACGCTCCTGGTGGTCGAGTTCAGCTGGCAGCGGGGATCAACGAGTCGATCAAAGTTTCAAATTGTGCACACAGACGAACAGTACGGACGCCTTTCGTTGCGGATCCTGGGCCACACAATCTCCTTAAGCTGAAGCGGGTACTTGTTCAAGTGCAACAAGTACCCGCCCGGCAATCAAGGCCTATCGGACAACCGATGCCTCACGTTCCTTCACCGGAGGTGGGGTGATACCGCGTCCCAGCTTGCTGGGCCACCAGATCTTGGCCCCGATGTCGTAGGCAAGTGCGGGCACCAGGAGCGAGCGGACCAGCACCGTATCCAGCAGCACCCCGAATGCCACGATGAACGCCAACTGCACCAGGAACATGATCGGGATGACTCCCAGGGCTGCGAACGTCGCGGCCAGCACCACGCCTGCGGAGGTGATGACGCCACCGGTTACGGCCAGGCCACGGAGGATACCGGGGCGGGTCCCGTGCTTCAGGGATTCCTCGCGGACCCTGCTCATCAGGAAGATGTTGTAGTCCACCCCCAACGCAACCAGGAACACGAATCCGAACAACGGCACGGTGGCATCAGCTCCGGAGAACTTGAAGATCCCGTTGAACACCCATGCAGAGACACCAAGGGCTGCCGCGTAAGAAAGCACCACGGAGAGCACCAAGAGTACTGGCGCCACCACGGATCGCAACAGGAGCATCAGGATGAACAGGATGACCACCAGGACCACCGGGATGATGACTACCAGGTCACGCTGCGCGGTGGTGTTGGTATCCAACGCAGTGGCCGTCACACCGCCCACCAGGGCTTGGGAGTCAACGTCCCGGACCTCGGTTCGCAGGGCCTTCACGGCGTTCTCTGCTTCGATCGAATCGGCCGCAGAGTTCAACGTGGCGTTGATCAGCACCTTGCCATCGCGGACTGCCGGTTCGGAGGGGGCGCCCGGAGCTCCGGTGATCGGCACGTTCCCGTCAGCCAGGAAGTAAGCGTCGCCCACGCCGTCGGCCGCTTTGACCTTTTCCAGGACCTGCTGCGCGGCGCCCTGGGAGGCGACCACGACGGCGGGGCTGCCGCTGCCGGCGTCGAAATGGCGCGCCAGCGCGTTCTGGCCGTCCACAGCATCGGACTTGGCCAGGATGACGTCGGTTTGTGGGACGCCGTTGGCTTTGAGCTGCAGCACCCCGGCGGAGGCCACGAGCAGCAGGAGCACAGAGGCGATCCAAACCACACGCGGGCGCTTGGAGACCAGGGTTCCGACGCCCTTCCAGAGACCCTTCTGCCCCTCAAGGCCAGTAACAAGCTCAGGTTCGCGTTCGTCGTCGGGCAGTAGCTTGGGCCGGAAGGGCCAGAAGGCTGCGCGGCCCAGCAGTGCCATGAGCGCGGGCAGAAGAGTCAGCGCAGCGAACAGAGAGCAGAGGATGCCGGCCGCAGCCACGGGCCCCAACGCCTTGTTCGAGTTGAGGTCGGAGAAAAGGAGGCAGAGCAGGGCGATGATGACCGTGGCGCCGGAGGCGAGGATCGGCTCAAACGAAGCCTTCCACGCAGTGATGACGGCCCGGGTGCGGTTGGTGGTGTGCGTCAGCGCTTCCCGGAAACGCGCCACATAGAGCAGCGCGTAGTCCGTGGCGGCACCGATCACCAGGATGGACAGGATGCCCTGGCTTTGTCCGTTGAGTTGGATCCAGCCGAGCTTGGCCATACCGAAGACCAGCAGGATCGCTGCGCACAGCGCGAACACCGACGTGAAGAGTACCGCCAGAGGCAGCACCACGGACCGGTAGACGAGCAGCAGGATCACGAACACTGCCCCCAGGGCCACCAGCAACAGGATGCCGTCAATCCCGCCGAACGCATTCACAAGGTCCGCGGTCAGCCCGGCAGGCCCCGTAACGAACGCCTTCATGCCATCCGGAGCCCCCGGCTGAACCACGTCGCGCAGCTCCTTGACCTTTTCCCTCAGCTCGTCCGAGGAAGCCATGGGGACAATGAACTGAACAGCCTTGCTGTCCTGCGACGGGATGGGGCCGACGACGGCGCTCCCCAGCTTGAGTGCCTCAATGTCGCCTTTGAGCTTGGCTGCTTGAGCCAGCTGGGCGGGGCTGAAAGGAGCGTCGTTTTCGACGATGACCACTGCCGGGATCTCTTCCGAATCCCTGAACTTGGCCTGCCATTCACCGGCCTCGGTGGCTTCGGCGCCGGCAGGCAAGAATGAGGCTTGGTCGTTGGAGGACACTTCACTGAGCCGGCCGAACGTCGGGCCGCCAATGCCGGCGATACCCAGCCAAGTGATGACCAGCACCACAGGTACCAGCCATCTCAGCCAGAACGGTACTTTCTGCGCGTTCATATGTCCTTCTTCTCCAGGGATGATCAAGGGCTTTATTCCATCATAGATTATCTCTATGATGGAACTATTCCAAGAGTGCCCATCAACTGATGCCGGAATCTGTGGCAGCTGGGAGTAATATCCGGAAGGCAGTAAACAAGAGACGAACGCTGGCAGGAGGGCGCAATGTCTGACCCATCAGCTCCGCGCCATGACGCCGGCAGGCCCGAGAACGCAGCCCCGCAGGAACTCGTACGGCTCCTCCAGGACTTCACACTCGAAGCCAACCATTACGTCGACGCAGCCGGCGGACGCAACGACATGCACCGCACGGACTTGAATGCGCTCGCCGTGATCATGCGCCACTCCGCCGCGGGCCGGGTGGTCACTCCTGGCGTCCTGCGGACCGAGCTCCGGCTTAGTTCCCCTGCCACGACGGCATTGATCGACAGGCTCCATGCGTCCGGGCACGTTGTCAGGGAGCGGCTGGGCACTGACCGTCGGCAGGTCCAACTCCATATGACGCCCAAGGCCTACCGCGACGGCAGCGCCATGTTCATGCCGCTGGCCCTCCGAATGGGCAAGGCCATGGCCGCTTACAGTGCCGAGGAACTGGACCTTGTCAGCCGCTTCATGACGGACATGGTGGAAGCAACGATGGCTGCCCGCGAGGAAGCCACGCACCCCCAATCCAACTAGCTCGCATTAGTCCGCGTTTTCAGCGCTCAAAACGCGAAATAATGCCACCCGGTTGGGTAGCGTTTGCCTATGAACGCGCAGCAGCCTGAAGATGTCTATACCCACGGGCACCACGAGTCGGTTGTCCGGGCCCACGCCTCACGGACGGTCGAGAATTCGGCGGCGTTCGTCATACCGCACCTAACCCCTGGCACGTCAGTGCTCGACGTCGGATGCGGACCGGGGAGCATCACGTGCGATTTCGCCGGGCTGGTTGCGCCCGCCCAGGTGATCGGCCTGGACCGCTCACCTGACATCGTTGCCCAGGCCACCGAACTTGCCGCGGAGCGTGGCGTGGACAACGTGAGCTTCCAGACCGGCAACATCTATGACCTGGATTTCGAGGATGAGAGCTTCGACCTCGTCCACGCCCACCAGGTCCTCCAGCACCTGACCGACCCGGTCGCGGCGCTCCGGGAGATGCGCAGGGTAGCCAAACCCGGAGCCATCGTTGCGGTTCGCGACGCCGATTTCCATGGCATGAGCTGGTTCCCGGAAGTCCCGGAGCTCGACGATTGGATGGAGCTGTACCAGAAGATCGCCCGACGCAACGGAGCAGAACCCGATGCCGGCCGACGCTTGGTCTCCTGGGCCCAGCAAGCCGGATTCACCCAGGTGGCACCCACCAGCAGCAACTGGCTCTACGCCACCGCCCAGCAGCGCGCCTGGCAATCCCGGGTTTGGAGCGAACGTGTGCTCCACTCCGCTTTCGCTGAACAGGCTCTTGAATACGGCTTGGCAAACGAAGCCGATCTTGCCCGGATCGCCGCGGGCTGGCACCGGTGGGGTGCCACGGAAGATGGCTATTTCCTCATTCCCAACGGTGAGGTCATCGCCCGCGCATAAAAACCCGCAAGATTCCGGAAAAGTTTGCCGCACCATGTAGAAATGTCCACCGCGGTTCCGACCCATGGATGAAAGCACCCACACGGGGTGCCGTTCATAAGGAGTTTGAGATGAAATACATGATCATGATGTTCGGGTCGGCTGAGGGCATGATGGAAACCGCCGACCCTGAGTGGATCCGGGAAATGATCGGGTTCATGATCCAGATCGACAAGGACCTGACGGAGTCCGGCGAACTGGTCTTCAACGCAGGCCTGACTGACGGAAGCACAGCCAAACTGGTCAAGCAGACACCCGACGGCGTGATCACCACGGACGGCCCCTACGCCGAATCCAAAGAGTCACTGGTGGGCTATTGGGTGATCGATGTTGCCAGCGAGGAACGCGCCGTGGAGATCTGTTCCAGCATTGTGAAGTACTCCCAGGTCGTGGAGCTCCGTGCCCTCGCCGATGGGCCGCCGGAGGTCTGACTGGGACTTCCACCGCACGAACGAATCGAGGACCTGCTGCGCACGCTGGCGCCGCAGGTCCTCGGCGTGCTGGCACGCAAGCACGGGCAGTTCGACGCCTGTGAGGACGCCGTCCAGGAAGCCCTGCTGGAGGCTTCGCTGAAGTGGCCTGCCGAGCTGCCGCGCGAACCAAAAGCCTGGCTGATGGCTGTCGCCAACCGGCGCCTGGTGGATTTTTACCGAAGCGAAAGCGCACGACGTTCCCGTGAGGAACATTTCACCGCCATGGATACCCAGTCCACCTCAGTATCAGGGGCGGACGATACCCTGACCTTGATGTTCCTCTGCTGCCACCCGGCGCTCTCGGCTCCGTCGCAACTCGCCTTGACGCTGCGGGCAGTTGGAGGACTCACGACGGCGGAAATCGCCTCAGCTTTCCTTGTCCCCGAAGCCACCATGGGACAACGCATCAGCCGCGCAAAACAAGGAATCCAGAAGGCGGGAGCAACCTTCACCATGCCGCCGCCTGCCGAACAAAAGGCGAGGCTCGGCGTCGTACTCCACGTCCTGTACCTGATCTTCAACGAAGGCTACGCGGCCAGTTCCGGGGCCTCACTACAGCGCGAAGACCTCACCACAGAGGCGATCCGGCTAACGCGGTTGCTGATGGCGGCCGTGCCTGATGACGGGGAAGTCGCCGGTTTACTGGCGCTGATGCTCCTCACGGATTCGCGTCGGAAGGCACGGACGCTGACTGACGGGACTCCGGTGCCGCTGGCGGAGCAGGACCGGAGCCTGTGGAACCACCAACAGATCCAGGACGGCATTGCCCTCCTGACTTCGGTCCTGGGGCGGACCCGTCCGGGCCCTTACCAGCTGCAGGCTGCGATCGCCGCGGTGCATGCCGAAGCCGCCACAGACGCCGCGACCGACTGGCCACAGATCCTGGCCCTGTATACGGTTCTGGAGAAGATGGCTCCCAGTCCCGTGGTGACCCTCAACCGTGCCGTTGCTGTGGCGATGGTGAAGGGCCCTGCAGCTGGACTCGCCCTGCTGGATGGTCTCGATTCGGCGCTGGGGAAATCCCACCGGCTTGATGTTGTTCGGGGACATCTTCATGAGCTGGCCGGAGACAGCGCCGAAGCCCGGAACGCCTACCTCGCGGCGGCCGCCAAAGCCGGAAGCCTCCCGGAGCGGCGGTATCTGATGGGGAAGGTGGCAGGGATGGAAACCGGCGGGGCTTGACCTGCGACACACCCGCAGTGTCCGCCGAAATCACAACGTTGTGGTTTATGTTACTGGTGTGACTGCTGTTGCCAATGTGCAAGTGCTCACGTAACCTCAGGACTGCCGGGAGCATCTGAGGGGCCGCAGTCGTGCCTCCTCCAGAACCTCGCTCCCCCTGTCCCTTTTCGAGGTTTCTGTACATGGCTTTATCCCGATCCGCCCGCGGGGCCGCGGTGCTGTGCGCCGTCGTCGTACTCGCCGGGGCAGTGGTAACTCCCTCAGCGGCTGTACCCGCAACAACTGTGCCCCTCACTGTCCGGGCATCTCCGGAGGTGCCCTCGCCCGAAGAAATCGCGGCGGCCAAAGCCAGTGAAGCGGCGACGGCGGACCAGGTCGCCTCCATTGAGCGGATCCTCGCAGACGCGGCCGCTAACCAGCAGGCAGCCTCTACGGCTGCCATGCAGGCCAACAACGCCTACAGCGAGGCCCTGGTGGAGCTGCAGCAAAGGACCAAAACCGCCTCCACAGCCCGCGCCCAAGCCTCTGCCGCCCGGGAACAGCAGGACAGGACGCGCAAACAAGTGGGACAGATCGCCGGTGACCTGTACCGCAACGGTGGAGTGAATCCCGCACTCGTTACGCTGGCCGGCGGTAGTGAAAGCTTCCAGCAGGCCGCCACGCTGGAGGCCCTCTCAGCCAGGCGAAACCGCGATCTTGAAGTTGCCATCGGCGCCGCCGCCGCATCCAAGTCCCTCTCCGCAGCTGCGGATGACGCCACCAAAGCCGCGGACGACGCGGCCAAGACAGCCGAACAGCGTAAAACGCAGGCCGAACAGGCCAACGCGGCGCAGGTCAAGGTAGTGGCCGACGCAAAAGCGCAGCGGACCACTTTGGTGGACCAGTTGGCCCAGCTCCGCAACACCACTGTTGAGCTTGAGGCGGCCAGAGTGGATGCTCTGGACCGGCAGCGCGAAGAGGCACGGCTCGCGGCATTGACCGCCAGTGCCGACAAGGCAGAGCAGGATCAGGCCGCCCGGGATCAGGCAACGCCGCCGGATGCGCCTGGGCCCGCCGCACCGGCTCCGGCAGCCCCAGTCCAGGGTCCCGTAGCCCCTCCCGCCCCGGCGCCAGCGCCCGCTCCTGCACCTGCGCCCGCCCCGGCGCCAGCACCCGCTCCTGCACCCGCACCAGCGCCAGCACCTGCCCCTGCACCCGCGCCAGCGCCTGCGCCAGCACCTGCCCCTGCACCCGCGCCAGCGCCTGCGCCCGCCCCGGCGCCTGCGCCGCCATCGAGCGGGTCTTACGAAACAGCAATTTCCAGCGCCTTGGGTAAGGTCGGTTCGCCGTTCTACTACCAGTGGGGCGGTACCGGACCCTACGGCTTTGACTGCTCAGGACTGGTGCAGGCCGCCTTTGGCACCGCCGGGATGCGACTACCGCGCACCGCCTCACAGCAGTATGCCGCAGCCCCGGTACACGTCCCGCTGTCACAGGCGCGCCGTGGAGACCTCCTGGTATGGGGTTCGCCGTCCAACTTTTACCATGTGGCAATCTACCTGGGGAACGGGCAGGTAGTGCAGGCTTTGAACCCCCAGGAAGGCATCACGGTCTCGAACATCAGTTCAATGGTGGGTATGGAGCTCTACCCCTTCGCGGCCAGATACTAGGCATCGGCTCACGGCTGCCGCAGACATCGACCGTCCCATGCCTGGGTTTGTTCACCAAACCGCGGAAGGCTGCGGGATGATGAAGTCATGAGCAATCCGGACCCGGACCTCTGGGCAGAATTCGACAACCTCAAACCTGCCCGCCCCGATCCCATGGGCGGCCATCCAAACAACCAACCTGCGGGTTTCGGTTTCAGAACGGGTGTGCGCAGCGCGAAAGTCGCCCTCGGATTCGCCGTGTATGCCCTTGTTCTGGGAACCACGCTGGTAGTTACAGGCGCCGTAGTCTTCATCGCCCGGAGTCAGTGGCTGCTCCTGGGATTGATGGTGCTTGTGCAAGCAGCTTTCGTTTATGGGTTCATTCAGCTGGCCCGCCAAGCGCGCAATCGGCGTTCCCCGAGCTAAGGATCCCGGAGCGGCGGTGTCTTCAGGCAAAATGGCAGCGCTAACAAAGGAAGAACCCTTATAGTCGAACCCATGGAACAGCGCATACTTGGCAAGACCGGCCGATCTGTCTCAACAGTAGGGCTCGGCACCTGGCAACTCGGGGCCGACTGGGGAGACGTCAGCGAAGCGGATGCGGTTGCTGTGCTTGAGGCTTCCGTGGACCACGGCGTCACATTCTTCGACACTGCCGACGTTTACGGCGATGGCCGCAGCGAGGAAATCATCGGAAAATTCCTCCGCGCCAACCCCGGTCTGGATATCACCGTGGCCACCAAGATGGGCCGCCGCGTGGACCAGGTGCCCGAAAACTACACACTTGAGAACTTCCGCGCATGGACAGACCGGTCGAGGCGCAACCTCCAACAGGACACACTGGAGCTCGTCCAACTCCACTGCCCGCCAACTGCCGTCTACAGCCGCGATGAAGTCTACGACGCACTGGACACGCTGGTCAGCGAAGGGGCCATCCGCAACTACGGGGTCAGCGTCGAACGGACAGACGAGGCCCTCGAAGCCATCAAGCGCGGGAACACCGCCTCAGTGCAGATCATCCTCAACGCCTTCCGCCTGAAGCCCCTCGATGAGGTGCTGCCCGCCGCGAAAGCGGCCAACGTGGGGATCATTGCCCGTGTTCCCTTGGCCTCAGGCCTGCTGTCCGGGAAGTACACGGCCGCAACTGAGTTCCCGGCTAACGATCACCGCAACTACAACCGCGACGGATCATCGTTCGATGTCGGCGAGACCTTCTCCGGTGTCGACTTCGAAACCGGCGTCAAAGCCGCCCAGGAGTTCAGCGCATTGGTTCCCGACGGCGTCACCACCTCCCAAGCGGCCCTCGCCTGGGTCGTGGCACAGGACGGCGTCACATCCGTGATCCCCGGAGCACGGTCCGCCGAGCAGGCGCGCGTCAACGCCGAGGCCGGAGAAATGCCGGTGGTCGGTGCGGGATTGGCCGACGGGGTCCGGGACATCTACGACCGCTACTTCCGCGAAGCGATTCACCCGCGCTGGTAGCCGCCGGGCCGCCGTCGGGCGTGGTTTTTACCAGCCACTCCTGGTGGGGGTGTGTCCCTTCCGGGCGTCGTCCGGCATGGCCATTTCGGCGCGCAATCCAAGGAGCCGTATGGGGCGGTCCGGTTCGATTTTTCCGGTGAGGTCCAAGGCCTGGGCCAGGACTTCGTCGCGGCTGAAGGTCTCGGGAATTTTCCTCGCGTAGGTCTTGGTGAAGAACGGCTTGTAACGGACTTTCAGCGTAAGGCCCACCACTGGCCGGTCCTCGGCCGCAACATCCTCAAGGACTCGGGCGGTCAGCTCCTTGACGGCGGCTTCCACTTGCTCCGGCTCGGTGAGGTCCTGCTGGAAGGTGGTCTCGCGGCCGTGGGCGCGGGCAACCCACGGGGTGTCGTCCACTTCGGTGGCACCTTCGCCGCGACCTAACTGCGCGTACCAAGGCCCCATCTTGGGGCCAAATTCCGGGACCAGCTCCTGCGGGTCGGCTGCGGCGAGTTGGTTCACCGTGGTGATGCCGTGCTTCGCGAGGCGCTGTGAGATTTTGCTTCCGACGCCCCACAAATCCTTGGTGGGCTTGTCTCCCATGACCTCCAGCCAGTTTTCCTTGGTCAGCCTGAAGATCCCTGCCGGCTTGCCGAAGTCTGTGGCATTCTTTGCACGGACCAGGGTGTCCCCGATGCCGATACTGCAGTGAAGCCGGGTCTGTTCCAGGATGGCTTTTTGGATCTGCCGTGCGTAAGCTTCGGGATCCTCCGTTGTGACGCCGACAAAAGCCTCGTCCCAGCCGAGCACCTGAACAGTTGCGCCCGGCTGTTCCCGGAGGGTCTCCATCACCACCTCTGATGCCGCCAGGTAGGCCTCCTGGTCCACTGGCAGGATGATGGCGTCGGGGACTTTCCGGGCCGCAATCCGCAGGGGCATCCCTGAGCCAACACCGAAGGCCCTTGCTTCGTAGGATGCCGTGGAAACCACAGCCCGTTCTGTGGGATCTCCCCTGCCTCCCACAATGACCGGTTTGCCCGCAAGTTCGGGCCGCCGGCGTATCTCGACCGCTGCAATGAACTGGTCGAGATCAACGTGCAACACCCACGGAATTCCGCTCACGGGATCAGTCTGCCCCATGGCCCCGGGCCTTGGCTGTACCCTCCACCGCCTACTTTGGGATCGGTTGCCGGTGGAATCAACCTTTTTCGGGCGCATTCCCCGCCCGACACCGGAAAGTGGGTGGTGAAGGAAAGCGTCCTGATCCCGCCCCTGCGCATAGATTGTCGCCTCAATCCACAGTGCACCGTGAATGCATCCCCAAGGTCCGTAAATAGGAGCCCATGTCTCTAGAGTTGGGGGATCAGGAGAAAGTCCTGTGGGCCGTAACGAACAATGGACCCGACGGCAATCGAGTCCATGTTCAGCGCGGTGCGCTCATTTGGTGCGGCTAGAGGGCCATAGAACCTCAAACATCACCCTTTGAGTTTATGGCCCCACGCACTTGGGCGCAACGACAGTTGCGTCCTCGGAGCGTGCGGCCGTGCCCTGTTCCTTCGGGAGGAGGTGCCCACCATGATTTCCAAACGCAAACGTGAGGAACCATGGGGCGCCTGGAACCTCGCGGTTAACATCATCCGACTAGTCGTTGATGTTGCCCGCTTGTTCTGGCACAACATCCCCTAACCGGGAGCGGTGGCCGCCAGCAATGTCTGGCGGCCACCGTCCCGGCAGCGTGCTGCGGCACACGGGCGGAACCTTGCGTCCTGGCCACTCCCCTCTCCGGCATAAGCTGAGGTGGTGCAATTTTCTCTTTGGCTGGCCTTGGTTGGTGCCGGCACGCTGATCAGTTTCACTCCCGGTGCCGGGGCAATCTTCACCATGAGCAACTCGCTCAACTCCGGCTTCCGACGCTCCATCTGGGGCATCCTGGGCCAGCAGGTGGCATTGATCATCCACATCCTGATCGTTGCCCTCGGTGTTGGTGTCCTGGTTTCCAACTCGCCTGTCATCTTCAACGTGATCCGCTACGCGGGCGCGGCCTATCTGGTGTACCTCGGCATCCGGCAGTTCCTTCGGAAACCCGATCTGGACGAAGAGCAGGTCGAAGACATGAAGAACGAACCCGCCCTCTCCATGTTCCAGCGGGGCGTCTGGGTCAATCTGCTGAACCCAAAAGCAATCGTCTTTTTCCTGGCTTTCATGCCGCAGTTCATCCGCCCCGACCAGCCGCTGGTCCAGCAATACGTGGTGCTGACCGCTACCGTCCTGGCGATCGACATCATGGTGATGTGGTTCTTCTTCGCATTGGCAGCCCGCTCATTCCAGCGTTTCACCCACGACCAACGTGGCCAGATGATCCTCAACCGCATTTTCGGTTGCTTGTTCGTGCTGGTGGGCATTCTGCTGGCAGTCATCCACTAGCCCCCACAGCCAGGGCGAATGCTACGGTCGGAGGCATGGAGTCGAACTGGATCGAGCATCGACGCGCGGATGACGGCGAGCATGTTGGATGGATGAAACCCGTGGCCGATGGGTTCGTCGCCATTGATCTGCTTGGCCGTCCGCGGACCGAGGTTGTGGACTGGTTGAGCGCGGAGGAAGTCCTCGATGACCTTGGCTTGCGCTACCTGGCCGATCCCCACGAATTGCGGCTCGACGACGGCAACTGGCTGCGCGTGCGGATTGCGGAAGTCACGCCCTCCTCGGTCCGGGTGAAGAAGGACGACTGGGGCGACATGACCGCTCCCCAAATCTATTTCATGGTCTCGCTTCCTGTGACGGAGGAACAGCTTCGCCCACTGTTGCGATGATTTCCGGGCTTCCTACGAAGTAGAACCCCGCACTACCAACGAACTCTCCAAGGTTACATGCGGTTCCGACAACTCGAGGCCCTCCATGAGCCCGCGCAGTTGCTCCCCCGCTTTGCGTCCCAGGGGGGTTGCTGGCAGGTGGACGCTGGTAAGGCTGGGGTTGCTGGTGGCCGAATAGGGCAGGTCATCGAAGCCGGCCACCGCCAGCTCATCGGGGATGCGGACCCCCTCCACGCGCGCCTCCTGCAGCAGTCCATAAGCATGCGTATCGGTACCACAGACGACGGCGGTCACCCCCTCGCGCTGCCAGCCCGGCCAGGCGTCGGCGAAAGCGGCAGCGGCAGCACCGACGTCGATCGCTGTTCTGATGATGTGCTCCTGTGAGACGGACAGGCCCAACGAAGCGGCTTCCTCCAGGAAAGCGTCCCGGCGCAACTTGAACGTTTCCGTTCCAGTAATGCCGTCCACATACGCCGCCCTCGTGTGCCCGGAGGCGGCCAAGTGCCGGGCAAGTTCGCGGGCACCCTGGGCAACGTCGAGGTTGACGGATGGTGCGAAACTTTCAAGTCCGGGCGCATCCAGGAGCACCAGGGGTCCGGCCGCGGAGAGATCTTCCAGGAATTCGGCACTGGGAGCGCCCACCAGCAGGCCAGCGGGGCGGAGGGCCAGCAATTTGCGCACGTCGGAGGCTTGTGGCGATTCCCCGGAGTCTGCCACTGACAGCAGCAACTGGTATTCGGCGCCCAGCGATTCCCGCACGCCTGCGATCACGTTGGCGAAGAACGGGTTGGACACGTCCGGGGTCACCAGAATGACAATGGAGCTCACGCCGCGGGCCAGCGAACTGCCGATGCTGTCCACCACGTAACCAAGCTCGGAAATGGCGGTACGAACGCGGGAGATGTTGTCGTCGGAGACGCGTCCCTGCGTCTTGCCGTTGGCCACCAGCGATACGGTCGCCGTGGAAACACCCGCCCGGGCGGCCACCATCGCGGCGGTCACTCGTGGCGCGCGGGCATGGCGCCGTTCCAAGGATTCCATGCATCGATCGTAGCGCTGTTATGCCGCCCTGACCTGCGAGAAGGCATCAAGCGCTTAACGCAGTGACCACAGCAATCACGTTAAGCGTTTGACGCGACACCCTTCGCAGTGCCAGAATCACCCCTGAATGCTTACCGCCCTGCCCCGGGCAAGTACCTGGCAGGCCCCAATGACGTGGAGAGAAACGTGGATCCCAACACCCGCAAGAAGATCATTCTTGACTGCGACCCTGGCCATGACGACGCTGTGGCAATGCTGCTGGCTCATGGCAACCCGGACATCGAACTGCTCGCAGTAACAACGGTGGTGGGCAACCAGACCCTCGAGAAGGTCACCCGCAACGCCCTTTCAGTGGCCACCATCGCGGGCATCACCGGCGTTCCCTTCGCTGCCGGCTGCGACCGTCCCTTGGTCCGCACCATTGAAACCGCACCCGCCATCCACGGCGATTCCGGCATGGATGGCCCCGAGCAGCCCCAGTCCGCCATTGAGCTGGACCCGCGCCACGCCGTCGACCTCATCATTGACACCGTCATGGCGCATGAGCCGGGCACGGTCACCCTGGTTCCCACGGCGGGCCTGACCAACATCGCCATGGCAGCCCGCAAGGAACCGCGCATTGTTGAACGCGTCAAGGAAGTCGTCCTCATGGGCGGCGGCTACCACGTGGGCAACTGGAGCGCCGTGGCGGAGTTCAACATCATCATCGACCCCGAGGCCGCACACATCGTGTTCAACGAAAAGTGGCCCGTAGTGATGGTGGGCCTGGACCTCACGCACCAGGCTCTGGCCACGGACGAAGTGGTGGAGCGCATCGCAAAGATCGGCACCAAGCCCGCCAAGTTCGTCATGGAGCTGATGGACTTCTTCCAGAAGACCTACAAGGATGCCCAGGGCTTCGACTTCCCGCCCGTCCACGACCCCTGCGCCGTGGCCTACGTCATCGATCCCTCCGTCATGACCACCCGCAAGGTCCCCGTGGACATCGAACTCCAAGGCAAGCTCACGCTCGGCATGACTGTTGCCGATTTCCGCGCCCCCGCGCCGGAAGACTGCCACACCTCGGTGGCCGTGGACCTGGACCACAAGAAGTTCTGGGATCTTGTCACCGATGCGATCGTCAGGATTGGCGAGCCAACGCTCGACGGCGGCGCTGACGCCACCACTGTTGACGCTACGGCCCAGGCCGTTCTGGCAGGAGAGGCAAAGTAATGTCCACCCTCGCCGAGACCAAGTCCACCCGCGGCAACGTCACCGCGCTCATGGTGGCCCTGCTGGCCGCCTGCGTTGCCTTCCAACTCAACGCCTCCATGCTCAGCCCCGCCCTGGTCACCATGGGCAACGAGCTCCAGACCGACCAAGCAACCATCGGGCTTTCCCAGACCTGGTTCTTCACCGCCGCAGCACTGTTCTCCCTCTTCCTCCCCCGGCTCAGCGACATCGTGGGACGCAAGAAGATCCTGGTGGGCATGATGCTCCTCATGGCCGTGGGCTCCGTCATCGCCGCCCTGGCCCCCGATGTCACGTGGCTGTTCGTAGGCCGCATCATCCAGGGTGTCAGCGGTCCCACGGTTCCGTTGTGCCTGATCATGCTCCGCTCTGCGGTCAGCAACCCGCGCAAATACGGCACCCTCATGGGCCTCATCACGGCGGTCAACGGCGGCGTGGCCGGTGTTGACTCCTTTGTTGGTGGCTACTTCGCTGAGAACTTCGGCTTCCGGAGCATCTTCTGGCTCATGGTGGCGCTGGCCGTCGTAGCGACCGCCCTGGTCGCAGTCCTGGCCGGTGAAAGCAAGCCTGCCGCGGGCACCACCATGGACTGGCTGGGCGTCTTCTTCATCGTGATCGCCGTGGGCGCGCTGCTGACGGCCCTGAACGAGGGCTCCAAGCTGGCCAGCGCTTTCGACTCCGGCACCCTCACCCTCGCGATCGTCCTCACGGTGATTGCCGCCGTCGCGTTCTACGCGTTCTGGACCGTTGAGAAGCGCGCCAAGCAGCCCATGGTGGAAACCGTGCACCTCCGCCAGCGTTCCACCTGGGCTCCGCTGCTGACCACCACGCTGACCATGACCGGTATCTTCGCGGTCATCAACGGCATCGTGCCCGCCTACGTTCAGGCAGCAGAGCCCGGTTTCGGCGTTGGCCCCACCGAGATGTCCCTGATGATCCTCACGCCCTACGCCCTCCTGGGGTGGGTCTTCGGTCCAATCAGCGGCCGCCTGGCACCGGTCCTCGGCTACACCAAGGTCCTGCGCATCGGCATGATCGGCAGCATCGTAGCCCTGGCCATCATCGCGTTCTTTGGCCTCAGCAGCCTGCCCCTGATGATCGTCGGAACCGCCTTGCTGGGCATCATGTACGCCGGTACGGTCAACATCATGCTCAATGGCCTTGGCGTTGTGCTCTCTCCCAAGGGAAACCCCGGATTCCTTCCCGGCATGAACGCGGGCGCCTTCAACCTCGGCGCCGGGTTGAGCTTCCTTGTACTCCCCGCCGTCTTGGTGGCTACGGCCTCATTGGGCGACGCGAAGGCGTCCTACCTGACTGTCATTATGGTGGGACTCGCCATTACCCTGGCGGCCTTCGCAGCGTCCCTGCTGATCCCCAAGCCCGTTGAAGCCGAGGTTTCGGCAGAGGAAGAGGTCACCGCATGAGCACCGCAGCCAACGCGCCCAAGGCTGGAATCGTCGTCGTCGGCTCCCTCAATGCGGACCTGACCATCTACACGGACCGGCTCCCCAAACCCGGCGAGACGGTTCACGGTAACGGATTCGCAGTCAATCCCGGCGGCAAAAGCGCCAACCAAGCGGTGGCTGCGAGCAAGCTCGGCGGCGACGTCAGCCTGATCGGCGCGGTAGGTGAGGACTCCAACGGCACTATGCTCCTGGATTCAACGGCCAGCGCCGGGGTGGACGTGTCCCGCGTCCGTCGGTCCGGGACAGCCACCGGCGTGGCCGTAATTTCGGTGGACAGCAGCGGCGAAAACAGCATCATCATCTCGGCTGGCGCCAACGGCACCCTGGCCCCTGCCGACGTCGAACCCGCTGCTTTCAGCGACGCCGCCGTCGTCTGCCTCTGCCTGGAGGTATGCACGGACACCGTCGTTGCGGCGGCCCAAGCAGGGCACGACGCCGGCGCAACGGTTCTTCTGAACCTCTCGCCTTACGCTGAGGTGCCGGAGGAATTGGTGCGGTTGAGCGACGTCCTGCTGGTGAACGCCCACGAGGCCGCGCTGTTCTTGGGCAACGAGGCAGGCATCCCTTCCGCCGACGCGGACGCCGAAGCCTGGGAACCCGTCCGGAGCCGGTTTGCGGACCGCGGGATGCAGCGCGTTCTGGTGACGCTCGGCGCCCAAGGGTCTGTGGTGCTGGACTCGTCGGCTCGCGGCGAGGATCGGATCACCCGGATTGAGCCCACCCGCGTCACGGCCGTGGACACCACCGGTGCCGGAGACGCGTTCACCGGCGGAGTCGCCGCACGGTTGGCCGCGGGCGATTCCTTGGCCGATGCCGCAGCCTTCGCTTCCGTGGCCGCCGCTCTGGCTGCCACCAAGAAGGGAACGCAGGCCGCGTACCCGAGTGCCGCTGAGGTTGGGGAATTGCGGCAGCAGGCAGGCCTGGGCTGAGTGACCTGACCAGCGGGCCGCCGACCGGCGGCCGATGGCCGGTGGCCCGCTGGTGACGATTTCGGACCGCAATAGTAGGGTGCGGGGTACGCCGGCCGTGCAGACTTGAAACCGAAGGGGGGACCGTGATTCAAGCACTGAACCAACTGGTCGATTACATCGAGGGCCACCTCTCCGAGGAGATCGACATTGATGTTGTGGCGGTCAGCCTGGGCATGACGGAGTACCATCTCCGGCGGATGTTCTCGGCATTGGCCGGTCTGCCGCTCTCCGAGTACGTCCGACGACGCCGCATGACCGTGGCTGCAACGGATGTTCTGGGAGAAGACGGTCTGCTGGCGATCTCGGTGCGCTACGGTTACGGCTCGACCGAAGCCTTTAACCGGGCCTTCCGATCAGTACACGGCGTGGGCCCCGGCCATATACGCCGGAACGGCGGTCCCCTTCATACGCAACCGCAGCTCAGGTTCCACCTGACCGTTGAAGGGAACACCACCATGAAAACCCGCATCGTGGACCGGCCGGCATTCCGGCTGGCAGGCCATTCTGTTCGTGTGCCGCTTATCCACCACGGCCCCAACCCCCACATTCAGGCGCACATCGCCTCACTGCCAGTGGAAGAACACGCCCGGCTTAAGGACTTGAGCGGCACTGACCCTAAGGGCCTGCTCCAGGTGAGCGCCGACGTCGACCCCGACTACAAAGAGGGCAGCGACTTGACCTACCTTCACGGCGTCGCCGTCACCGAAACCGCAACGGTGCCCGAAGAACTTGACGTGATCAAGGTACCTGCAGGGACTTGGGCAGTGTTCCACGCTGAAGGGGCTTATCCGGAGGTCCTGCAATCCACCTGGGCCGCCACGACCACCGATTGGTTCCCATCCAATCCCTGGCGGCTGCGCCCCGGGCCCTCGATGGTGGCAATACTGGATCGCACCGCCGACTTCAGCGAAGCCACCTGCGAACTTTGGCTTCCGATCGAACGTTCCTAGTGCACACCGGGCCTTTGGCAGAATAAGGCCATGGGAACCGGATCAGGAATGCACACCGTCCGACCGGCGGATCTCCGTGGCCCGGACGCCGGGGCGGTGAGTCGGCTGGTCGAGGCCTATCTCATGCAGACTGAGCGCGAGAAGGCCGACCACTTGGGCGGCATCTTCGACGACGCGGCGCTCCCTGGACGCTACCGCGAGGAAGTCGACGCCCCAGAGCTGGCCTACCGGAATGGGGCTGTTTACCTCGCTGAACTCGACGATCTGCCGGTCGGAATCGTGGTGGTGCAGCAGAGTGCAGAGGCGCGCGAGGTCAAGCGGTTTTGGGTTGAACCCAGCGCGCGGGGACACCGGGTGGGCTCTGCCTTGATGGATGCCGCCATGAAACAGAGGGACCTTCCTATCCGCCTGACGGTCTGGGACTGGCGGGACGATGCAATACGCATGTACGCGAAACGTGGTTTCGCTCCCGTTCCATCTTGGGAAGACCGGCCACGCCTTCTGTGCATGGAGGCCGTCCTTTAGCGGCCTGCGGCTTCCGGCCAAAGCTGCGTCGGATTCAACCGCCGGCCCGCTTCCCGACTCTCGTTTCACGTCCCTTTGCTATAGGCTCTCCAAGTCATCGGGAACTTGGGGGAACCATGAATAAACGATCTAAATCTGCCATCGCGGCCTTGGCTATTGCGCCAATAATTGGACTCGGATTTGCGTGGGCTGTCCCTTCCTCACCCTCGCGGGCTGTGACCGCAGGGGCAGGCGAAAAAAGTCACCCGGAGTGCTACAACGCCACCAAGCTCAACGATCCAAATGACTTCTGCTACCAGACAATAGGTCCTTGGAACAGCACCAGGTCCTCAGACGAGGAAGTCCGTTCGCTCATGTCCCTTGAACGCATGGTTGAGTTCGGTTTGAAAGTCGAAGAGATCCAGCGGTACTACCCCGACTACACTCCGTCTTCCAAGTAGGACCGACGGCGCCGCGCTCCGCCGGGCACCAGCTCAACCTCCGGCTACGCCGCTTAGGCGGACCGGCGGGCAGCGCGTTGGCTTGAGCGTTCCGCTGCCTTGCGGCTGAGTGCGCCGTGACCGGCCATGAGCCGGGGAACCACAACGTATACCGCAGCGGGAACCACCAGAGCCGTCAGCATCAAGGCGCGAAGCACGGGGTGCAAGGGTTCCATGATGGGGCCCAGCAGCAGCATGCCGATGGAAACCAGCGGGAAAATTGCCAGCCAGGTGATCAGGGCCCGCATGTGGACCGAGGGGGCTTTCGGGGGCACTGGCGTTGCTGGCTGGACGCGGGTAGGCGTGGCCTGTTCTGTAGTGGCTTCGATGGTCATGAGGTTTCTCCAACCAGATAGTTGCAATTGACTGGGATCACCATAACCCCGGCCATCAGGAAATTACAACCACTTAGTTGGAAAATGCTAAGATGACTGCATGGCCTGGGACACGGAGCGAACCAAGGGGCTGCTGCTCAGTGCAGCAACCACAGAATTTTGCACGCGCGGACTGGCTGGCGCCCGCATCGACCGGATCGCTGCCGAAGCCGGCGTCAACAAGGAACGGATTTACCAGTATTTCGGCAACAAGAACGCATTGTTCGACGCCGTGATTGTCACCGCCCTGACCAACCTCATGGACGAAGTCCCCATCGAGGGCTCCGGCCCTGAAGCCATGGCTGATTACGCCGGGAGGCTTTTCGATCACCACCGGGTGGATGCCACTGCCCCGCGACTGCTGTTCTGGGAGGGATTGGAACGCGGAACCGACGTTGTGGGCCTACCCAAACGGATGGCCAACTGCGCATCCAAGGTCAACAGCACCATTGCAGCGCTCCCCGGCATCTCGCGGGAGGACGCGGGTGATCTCCTCATCACCATCGTCAGCCTGTGCGATTCCGCTCCCGTGCTGCCGGCTCTCGACGGGCTGATGGCCGGCGATAACCCGGGCCGCACCGAAAGGCGACGCGCCGCCGTCGTACGTACCGTCCACTTGATGGCCGCCGCGCTGGCCGCCGAAGCGGCGGCATCCGAAGCGGCAACAGCCTGACTCCAGCGACCTTGTGACAGGTTTGACACGAAAAGTGACTCGCTTGTGAAGTAGCCCCTAGCCAAGAGGGGGTGCCATCAATCATGCTTGCCTCATGTACTCAACGTCGAGCCCATACCGCATCATTACGGTCTGCACAGGGAACATCTGCCGCTCACCCATGGCAGCCCTCATGCTCACCGAAGCCTTCGCAGCGGAAGGGCTCAGCGACGTCGTTGTGGTGGACTCCGCCGGCACCACCGGGTACGAGGTTGGACACCCCATAGACCCCCGGGCCGCGCGTGTCCTGACCGCCAAGCACATACCCTCGGAGAACCACGTTGCCCGCCAGTGGCGCAGTGAATGGTTCACTGAGCGGGACCTGATCCTCGCCTTGGATGTTGACCACTTCGGGTGGCTACAGGAGGGCGCTCCGGACGCCGGCGCACTGGAAAGAGTCCGGATGCTGCGCAGTTTCGACCCCGCCACGGCGGGTCGCAGCTCCCTCGATCTGGGCATCGAAGACCCCTGGTATGGGGGCCACACGGACTTCGACACCACGTGGACCCTCATCAAGGACGCCATTCCCGGGATCGTCCAACACGTCAAAACAGCCATCGGCCCCCAGGTCGAGGCCAAATCCGGCGATCACCAGCAGGTAACCTCTATGTCATGACCCCTGCACCCGTGATCATTGCTGTTGACGGCAGGTCCGGTGCAGGAAAGACCACTTTGGCCGTCGAATTGGCGGCCCGGTTGCGCCAGCACCACAAAGTTTCACTGTTCCACCTGGAAGACATCTATCCGGGCTGGAACGGCCTCATGCCCGGCATCGAACGGTACGTTGCCACGGTCCTCCCGCCCCTGAATGCCGGCCTCGCTGCCGAATGGACAAGTTGGGATTGGGAACGCCATTACGACGGCGGCCTGAAAGTTACCCTGCCCGCCGAGATCGTGATCGTGGAAGGCGTGGGCGCCGCTGCGGAAGCCGCCCGGCCGATGCTGGACGCCGTAGTGTGGGTCGAGTCCCCCGGGGACGACCGCCGCCGTCGAGCCCTGACGCGTGACGGAAGTACCTACGAACCGTACTGGGACACTTGGGCGGCGCAGGAAGACGCCTGGCTGGAATCGGACCCGGTGGCCAGCGCCGCGGACGTCCGCGTCCTCAACCGTGCCGATGGGAGCGCCCCCGACGACGTCCTGCAGGCCCTCATGTACCTGCCGTCCATGGCGGCAATCCTCGCCCCGGAGCTCAGTGCCCGCAGGGGACTTCAGCTCCGGTCCGAGCGCGTGGACACCACGCCTGACGCAGCCCGGCTTTTTGAGGCGCTCTACGGCCAGTCCGCCAACGCTGTCTGGCTGGACTCCTCCAACGCGTCGGCCGTTGCCGGGACGTCCCAGGCCGCGGCACGCAGCCGCTTCAGCATTTTGGCTGACGACGGCGGCACTTACGGCCAGCTGGCGATGCACCGATCCGGCGTCACGCAAGTTACTGCCGGCTGCGCCACCGTGGCCACATCCGGGACGTTTTTCCGGTGGCTCGACTCCGTGTGGGGCCGCCGGGCAGTCCGGGCACCCCACGGTTACGACGGCCAGTTCACGCTCGGCTGGCTCGGATACCTTGGGTATGAGCTCAAACGCGAAACCGGCGGGAGCGACGTCCAGTCCGAAACCCCCGACGCAGCGCTGCTCTTCGCCGGCCGCGCCATCGTCCTTGATCACCGCGAACAAACCGCATGGCTGCTGGCCCTGGATGCGCCCGACGCCGACGCCTGGTTCCGCACGGCACGCACCGCCGTCGTGGCCGCCGCCGTCCCGGCTGCCACCGCCGTCGACGCTCCTTCGGGGACGGTCCCTGAATTCGTCAGCCGCGACTCCGCTACAGACTACAAGCGGAAAATCGCGGCCTCCCAACACGAAATTTCTGAAGGCAACTCGTACGAGGTCTGCCTCACGACCACCCTTGAAGCACCCGCCGGCAGCCTGGATCCTTGGGTTGCGTACCTCAACCTTCGACGCCGTAACCCGGCACCGTTTGCCAGTTACCTCCGGTTCGGCGAACTGGTGGTCGCGAGTACGTCACCCGAACGGTTCCTCCGGATCCTGTCCGACGGCGGTATGCGCGCCGAGCCGATCAAGGGCACGCGTGGGCGCAGTTCCGATCCGGCTGAGGACGCAGCCTTGCGGCACGACCTGGTGACCTCGCTGAAGGACCGCGCGGAGAACATCATGATCGTGGACCTGCTACGCAACGACCTTAGCCATTTCGCGATCCCGGGTTCGGTCACTGTGAGCCGGCTGTGCGCGATCGAAAGCTACGCCACGGTCCACCAAATGGTGAGCACAGTGGATGCGCACCTCAATCCGGGGGCTCCCCGGGCCGAAGCGGTTGCTGCCGCATTCCCTGCGGGCTCCATGACGGGTGCGCCCAAAATCAGCACCATGGACATTCTCGACCAGCTTGAGTCGGGGCCCCGGGGGATCTACTCGGGAGCTATCGGCTACTTCTCACTCAACGCTGCCACGGACCTCGCCGTGGTCATACGAACCCTGGTGGTAAACCCTTCCGGAGCGAACGGGCGGACCCTGAGCCTGGGCGTGGGCGGGGCCATCACGGCGGATTCAGTGGCCGATGACGAGTACGAGGAAATCCGGACCAAGGCGTACGGCGTGCTGTCCACGCTTGGCGCAGGCTTCCCGGGCTGAGGAACTACTGGAGCGTCGCCGTCAATCTGGCCACGTTATCCACATACTTGGCCAGCGGGGGCCTATCGACCCAGTCTTCCAACATAAGCTCACGGGACACCTCGCGATACGTGGACTCCACGGCGCGCATGAGGTTCACGGTTTCGGCGCCCAACAACATCACCGAAACCTCCATGTTCAGGGAGAAGGAGCGCATGTCCATGTTGCTGGAACCAAGAACTGCCACTTCATCGTCAATGGTGAAGTGCTTGGCGTGGAGGACGTACGGTGCCCGGTACAGGTAAATGCGCACGCCGGCATCCAGGAGGGCCTCGTAGTAGGAGCGTTGGGCGTGGTGGACCAGGAACTGGTCGCCTTTCTCGGAGACGAACAGCTCCACGTCCACGCCGCGCTGCGCCGCAGTGGTGATGGCGTAGAGCAACGAGTCATCCGGAACGAAGTACGGGCTGCAGATGGAGATTCTGTGCTGCGCGGAGTAGATCAGGGTGTTGAACAGGCGGAGGTTGTTCTCGGTTGCAAAACCCGGACCACTCGGAACCACCTGAGCCGTGACGTTGCCCGGAGACGGCTGGGAAGGCAGCCGGAGCTGGTCCTCCAGGGATTCGTCCGTCTCGCTGAGCCAGTCCGTCGCGAACACGACGTTGAGGGTCGCCACGATCGGGCCTTCAAGTCGGGACATGAGTTCAACCCACTTGCGGCCCACCTTGCGGTGCTTGGGGTTGTTGTATGAAGGCTCAATCAGGTTCTGCGAGCCTGTGAAGGCAACGATTCCGTCAATCACCAGGATCTTGCGGTGGTTCCGGAGATCAGGGCGCCGCCACTGGCCATGGATGGGAAGCAAAGGAAGCATCCGCCGCCACTGGATCTTTCCAGCCTTGAGCCTGCGGATCAGCCGCCGGTAGCCCTTCACCCTGAGCGTCCCGATGTGGTCGAAAAGCAGCCTGACTTCAACCCCACGTTCAGCCGCTTTTTCCAACTCCGTCAGCAGCTCGTCCGTGACGGAGTCGCTGCTCATGATGTAGAACTCTGCGTTGACGTACCTGGTGGCACCCCTGACTGCCTCGGCCATGGCCTTGATGGACTCTTCGTAGCCAGGAATGAGCTCTACTTTGTTGCCGTCAACCATGGGCAGGGATCCCAGCCGATGGTTGAGTTCTCCTGCCGATTTCACCCATTCGGCGCCCGAGTAATCGCTCACGGGGTCGGACAGATCGGAGGTTACGGCGCGGACCCTGCGGTTGACTTCTTCCTGCTGCTCACGCCTGCGCTTTGACAGCTTGAAGTTTCCGAAAAGAAGGAACAGGACGAAGCCGACCGATGGGATGAGGAACACAGCCAGGAGCCACGCCATGGCCGTGGTGGGACGACGGTTGCCGGGAATGATGCCAAGCAGCACGATGCGCATGGCAATTTCCACAATGGCCCAAACACCCAGTAACCAGGTCCACTCCTGGCCCAAAGGAAAAGGAAAGAGCACCGACCAACCCCCACGTTCCGTGAACAACAGTGACCACAGCCTATCCGGCAAAGTCATATCCAATGGCCCGGCACTAAGCTGGGACCATGACTTCACCTGCCCCCACGGTCCTGGTTTTCCTGGATCCCGCGTTCGAAAACGGCCGACTTGCCGATTCCAGCCAACCTCAGCTCATGGCAACGGATCTGGGCGCCACACGTGGCGATGGAGTGTTCGAATCGCTGCTGGCGGTCCAGGGACACCCGCGTAAGGTCCAGGCGCACCTGAACCGTTTGGGCGGTTCCGCGGATGCGCTCGATCTCACACTTCCGGAGCAGGACGCCTGGCGCAGGGCCATAGATACCGCCATAACCGAGTTCCGCCGCGTCCACCCGGCCCCGACGCCGGAGGAGGACGAGGTAGTCGTCAAGCTGATCGTGACCCGCGGCGTCGAAGGCGCGGCCAGTCCCACCTGCTGGGTACAGGCCTCGCCGTCCCCCGCGGGCGGCCGCCGGCAGCGCGAGACGGGCATCGACGTCGTCCTTTTGGACCGCGGCTTCGACACCGAAGCCGGAGAGCGTGCACCCTGGCTGCTGCTGGGCGCCAAGACGCTCTCCTATGCGGTCAACATGGCGGCCCTTCGCTACGCGCACAAGCAGGGCGCGGACGACGCCATCTTCACCTCCACAGACGGCCGCGTCCTGGAAGGCCCGACGTCCACCGTGCTGCTGGCTCACCTTGAGGAAATCGACGACGGCGAGGGTTCGGTCAGGACTGTACGCCGGCTCATCACACCCCAACACGACAGCGGCATTCTGCCCGGAACCTCCCAAGGCGCCCTCTTTGCTGCAGCGAAGGCAGCAGGTTGGGAGCTTGGCTACGGGCCGCTCGTCCCACAGGACCTGTTCGACGCCGACGCTGTCTGGCTTATCTCGAGCATCCGTTTGATCGCTCCCGTGAACCACATCAACGGCAAGGAAATCGGCACGCCCGCTGTACGGAAGCAGCTCACAGCCGAGTTGAACGAGCTGTTCGCCGGAATCGAGTAGGCCGGCCCCGCGGAGCCCACGGCTAGGGGGCTCCGCTTGGAACCTAACAGGTCACAAGCAGAGTAATCGCTCGCGTGACTTATAGATAAGAAATGCTTGGCCTCAGCCACAACGTTCCTGCAGGTCCAATCGCAATTCTTATCCTCCTTGAAATGCTCATCCGTCATGTGATGAATCTTGTTCTCGTGTTAGTTGGATCACGTCCGGCTGGCACAACCCGAAACTTTGCTGGCTAACTTCCCGGAGGGAATATGGGACTCAGCTCCCCCACAGAGGCCGAAGCATCGGCAACCAAGGCGCAGCCCCAGACTGACGCCCCGTCAACAGGTCTTCGCCGGTCCATGGAGGCCCGGCACCTGGTGATGATCGCCATGGGCGGCGTCATCGGCTCTGGCCTGTTCGTCAGTTCCGGTTACACAATCGCCACCGCGGGCCCACTCGGCGCGGTCCTGGCGTTCCTTATCGGCGCTGTCGTCGTTTATCTGGTGATGGCCTGCCTCGGGGAACTCGCCGTAGCGTTCCCCGTTTCCGGCGCTTTCCACATCTACGCGGCCCGGACCATCGGCCCTGCAACGGGCTTCGCCACCGCTTGGCTTTACTGGCTTTGCTGGGCAGTTGCCTTGGGCTCCGAATTCACCGCGGCCGGCCTCCTGATGCAACGTTGGTTCCCCGGTGTCGACGTATGGATCTGGTGCTTCGTCTTCGCAACAGTCCTTTTCACACTGAATGCCATCTCATCGCGTGTCTTCGGCGAATCTGAGTTTTGGTTCGCGCTGATCAAGGTCGCCGCCGTCGTCGGCCTCATCATCCTGGGCGGTGCCGCGCTGGCTGGCTTCCACCCGCTCGCCACCGGCGACTATCCCTCATTTGGCTCGAACTTCACCACTCCGGATGGTCTTTTCCCCAACGGCTTCACAGGGGTCTTCGTCACCTGCTTGGCCGTGTTCTACGCCTTCTCCGGCTCCGAACTGATCGGCGTCGCAGCAGGGGAAACGGCCAACCCCGGTGCCACCATCCCCAAGGCCATGCGTACCACGGTCATCCGGCTCATGATCTTCTTTGTCGGCGCAATCGTGGTCATCGCGGCCACCATCCCGTACGAGCAGGTCAGCGTGGATGAGAGCCCGTTCGTCACCGTCTTCTCCATGCTCGGGATCCCCTTCGCCGCGGACATCATGAACTTCGTGATCATCACGGCGCTGCTCTCGGCCGGTAACTGCGGGCTCTTCTCTTGTGCCCGCATGCTGTTCTCGCTGGCAGACGAAGGCCACGCACCCAAGGCCTTCAAGAAGCTGACCAAACGCGGCATCCCCATGATCGCCCTGTGTGTCAGCATGCTTGGCGGCCTGGCTTCGCTGATCAGCAGCGTTGTGGCGCCTTCCACTGTCTACCTCGTGTTGGTGTCCGTGGCCGGCTTCGCGACGGTGGGTGTCTGGATGTCGATCGTCGCTTCACACTTCATCTACCGCCGGACCTTCGTGAAGAACGGAGGGGACCTCTCAACGCTCCCCTACAAGGCCCCGCTGTTCCCCTTGGTCCCGATCCTGGCCTTCGCCTTATGCCTGGTGTCGCTGATCGGCATAGCCTTTGATCCCAACCAGGTCGCCGCGCTGTTGTTCGGTGTTCCGTTTGTTGGAGCCTGCTACGCGTTCTTCTACTTCAAGTACGGACGACGGCGGTCGCTCAAGAAGGTTGCCGGCGCTTAGGCCCGGAGCTTCCCGACCTCGCGTGACGAAGGACCAGCCCCTGGACAACCTGAACGGTTTCCCAGGGGCTGGTCCCGTCTGACGCTCACTCACATCCCACCCCCATCACCCCAACGCTCACTCACACCCCACCCCCATCACCCCGACCCTCACTCACATCCCACCCCCATCACCCCAACGCTCACTCACACCCCACCCCCATCACCCCAACGCTCACTCACATCCCACCCCCATCAACCCAACCCTCACTCACAACCCACCGCCTTCACCCGAACGCTCACTCACTTCGTGGGCCCGCGTGCGTTGCGTTAGGCTCCAACCATGCCCGAACAGGAAACAAAACCACGTCTTTCCGGCTATCTGGATAAGCAGCAGCCCGACCTCTACGCCACGCTGAGCCACTATTCCCAACAGCTCGTCAATGAAGCTGATCGGCTG
Organism: Paenarthrobacter sp. UW852; assembly: GCF_024608385.1. Taxonomy (NCBI): domain Bacteria; kingdom Bacillati; phylum Actinomycetota; class Actinomycetes; order Micrococcales; family Micrococcaceae; genus Paenarthrobacter; species Paenarthrobacter sp. UW852. Next base: position 95,630 of record NZ_JAMSGY010000004.1, on the reverse strand, counting down.
GGCGTTCCGCGCCGGACCCTGGAGCTCATTAACTACCTTTCCTCACAGATCAACGGCTGCGCATTCTGCCTCGATCTTCACCATCGCCGGGCGCTGAAGTACGGCGAAACAGAACAGCGGCTTTCTTTGGTGGCCGTTTACCAGGAAGTCCAGTTGTTCGAAGCAGCTGAAGTGGTAGCCATGGAGATCGCAGAACAGATCACGCGTATGAGCAGCTCGAGGCCCAGTCCTGAACTCTTCGAACAGGCGCGCCAGCACTATAGCGACGAACAGATCAGCGTCCTCTGCATGGCAGCAATCGGGATCAACGCCTTCAATCGACTGTCGATTCTGAGCGAGCACCCCGTCCGCGCGGCCAAGAAGTAGACACCCGGAACATGAGAGAGCGTCCAGCCCAAACGGGCTGAACATGAGAGAGCGTCACCCCCCAAACGGGCGGAACGTGAGAGAGCGTCACCCCCAAACAGCCGGAACGTGAGAGAGCGTCACCCCCAAACGGGCGGAACGTGAGAGAGCGTCACCCCCAAACGGCCGGAACGTGAGCGAGCGCCCAGCCCAAACACCCGGAACGTGAGAGAGCGTCCGGCCCAAACGGGCGGAACGTGAGAGAGCGTCTACTCGCGGGGGTTGCGGGCGTCGGGAACGTCGGCGGCGAGGCGGATGCCGTGCTCAGCCAGCCACACCGGATTGAAAGCCTTGCTCAGGTAGTTGGTGCCGGCGTCGGGGGCTATGGCTACCACCACCGAACCGTGCGGCGCAGCGCGGGCCACCCGGAGGGCTGCAGCCACCGCAAGCCCGGACGACGGCCCCAGGGCGAGCCCCTCTTCGTCCAGGAGCCGGTGCACGGTGGTGTAGACCTCGTCGTTGGGTATCCGGAGGAAACGGTCCACGATCCCACGGTTGAATGCCTTGGGCCACTCGGGTTCGGGCCACGAGTTGCCCACGCCATCCACCAGGATTTCGCCGGGGTGGCCGCCACTGTACGCGGATCCGTAGGGGTCTGCACCCACGACTTCCAGGTGGCCGCCCGGGCGTGAAGCTGCCACCTGCTCCTTCAGGAACCGCCCGTTGCCGCTGATGGTCCCTCCGGTCCCGATGCTTGCCACGAAATGTGTGATCAGGCCACCCGTCTGTTCCCAGATTTCAGGACCCGTGTTCTCATAATGCGCGGCGGGATTGGCTGGGTTGTCGAACTGCATCGGCCGCCAGGCGCCGGGCGTCTCTGCGGTGATGCGGGCTGCCACGGCACGGGCATTCTCCGGCGATTCGGAGGGGGCGTTCCAGTCGGTGAGGATCACACGCGCGCCGTAGTTGTGCAGTGCGGCGAGCTTCTCCTGCGAGATGGTGTCACCGGTGATGACAATAACAGGGTGGCCGGTGAGGTGCCCGATCAGGGCCAGCCCGATCCCGGTGTTTCCCGAGGTGCTCTCCACGATCGTGGCGCCCGGTTTTAACTCCCCGGAGCGTTCGGCGGCACGGACCATGCTCAACGCCGTGCGGTCCTTAATGGAGCCGCCGGGATTCTCGGATTCGAGTTTGATGTGGACGGCGCTGCCCAACCCACGGCTCAGGGCCTCTAGTTTCACCAGCGGGGTGTTTCCCACCTTCTCCAGGACTGAAGCATCCAGCACGTCCGGTGTTGGACCGGCTGAATGCGCGCCGTGTTTGCGGATATCGGTGTTCACCATGGTTCCCCTCCTTCGGGCCCGATGACGTGGTGCACGAGATCGCGCAGTTCCGTCCGCGCCCGCTCCACCAGGTCCGGCGCGGACGGACGGTCCGCCAGCACATCGGCCAAGCGACCGACGACGGCGCCCGTCCCCTTACCGAGCGGCTGCGCAGCCCCTGCCTCGAGCAGCAGGTAGGACGCTGTGAGGGCCTCAATCGTCAACAGCTTCTCCAAGGCCACCACCGACTTTTCGAGTTGTTGCAACGCGAGCGGGGCCAGTGTGGAGTGGTCTTCGACGTCGGCGGACAGGGTTGGTGCTCCAAGGGTCGCCGGCGCGGCGAGGAATTTGAGTTCAGCGAGGAGCCCCGCTGCGGAGTACCAGAGCAGTCCCGGCAATTCTTCCTGCGCAAGGCCCGACCCGTTGGCGGCCGCGGCCAGGTGTTTGGCCCGGATGGCTCGCTGCGGCGGGTACAACTTGGCGATGCGCCGCTCGCTGGAGATGCCCACATGGGCCAAAGCGAGCCGCAACACTTCAAAGGACAGCGCCAACTGGGTGGGCTGGAAATTCCCGCCAGACACCACCTGCCCGGACCCGACATCCACCAACGGGTTATCACCGCGACCGTTGAGTTCCACCTCCAGCGCCTCACCCAGATCCGACACCAAGGACCGGAATGCCCCGTGTGTCTGCGGTGCGGCCCGGAAGGAGAGGGCGTCCTGAACCGAAACCTCAGCCCGGACATCCTCCAGCCAGCCGCCGCTCAAAAGTCGACGAACAGCAGCGGCCGAGTCCCGCTGCCCGTTCACTGCCTTGGCTGCCTGGATCGCCGGCGAAAACGGGCTGAGGTTCCCGCCGCCGTCGTACCTTGCGATGGTTTCAAGGGACAAGGAAAGCGCGACGTCGGCAAGTTCGGCCAGGTGCCGCAGTCGCCTAAGGACCAGGGCACCGACGCCCACGGAGTAGGAGTTCGCGCTCACCAGTGACAGGGCCTCACCGGCTGCGAGAGTGAGGGGCTGCAGCCCGGCATCGGCGAGCGCTTTGGCCCCCGGGACCAAAGTGCCGTGGGCATCGAACGCTTCACCTTCGCCGAGGGCCACAGCCGCGACGGCGGCGAGTTGGGTGAGGTCCGATGAGCCCACTGAGCCTTCGGAAGGGATGGCGGGGTGGACGCCGTGGTTCAGAAGTTCGGCATAGAAACGGGCAGTCTCGGGACGCACTCCTGAGCCACCGCGGCTGAATCCCACAAGGCGGGCAAGAATGACGGCCCGGGCGGCGGCGCGGTCCAGATATTGGCCCACGCCGCTGTTGTGATACCGGACAACCTGAACCTGATAGCTGAGGATCGACTTGTCCTCCACAACGGTGTCACGACCGGATCCCAGCAGGGTATTGAGCCCGTAGACCCGCTGGCCGGACGCCGCGGCCTGCTCCAGGATCTCCCGGGATCGGCCGATCAAAGTCAACGCATCATGGTTGAGTTTCACGTGAAACGAGTCGTCGCTGGCTGCCAGGGCCAAGCGTTCAGCGCGTATCGGGGCCGTTCCTATCACCAGGGTCCCTGCATCATCGGACGTCATCAGAAGTCCAGGAGGTTCTGCCGGAATCCGCCGTTGCCGTAACTCTTCCTCAACAGCCCCCGCCGGCGCAGCTCAGGGGTGAGTTTGTCCAGCACTCCGTGCACCGTCACGGGATCAACGAAGCCGGAGAAAAGGAACCCGTCGCCGCCCACCGCGGAGCCGGTTTCTTCGAGGTAGTCGGCGATTTCGCCCACCGTACCGATGATCGAGTCCCCTGCCCCACCGCTGCGGGCTTGCAGGATCTGGCGAAGCGTGGAACCTGGCGGCGCTGCTTTGGCGAAGTGCTCCAAGGTTCCTTGGTTGCTGTTGGTAGTCAGCTCGGGCAACGGGGCATCGAGGTCGAACTGCTTGAAGTCGATCACGGAGAGGTAGGAGATGGAGTTGAGCTGGCTGTCGATGTCGCGTTGGGTGAGCTCACGCCGCTGGGCACGCAGTTCCTCGGCTTCGGCAGCGGAACCGACCACCGTGGGCTTGAGGACAAACAAGACCTTCACGTCATCAGGGTTCCTGCCGGCCTTCGCAGCCTCGGCGCGGATCGAGTCCCGGTACGCTTTCATCCCGTCCACACCACGTGCCAGGGCGATCGCCACATCGGCATGTCCGCCGGCAAACGCCTTGCCGCGTGGTGAAGCCCCCGCCTGAACCAACACGGGCTCCTCCGGCAGGGGCGCCGTGTTCAGGGGGCCCCGGACCTTGAAGAAGTCGCCTTCATGGTTGATCGGGTGAACTTTGGTGTGGTCGGCGAATACCCCGGCGGAAACGTCCTCCATCACGGCGCCTGGTTCCCAACTCCGCCAAAGCCGCCTCACGACGTCGACGAATTCCTCCGCCTTCTCGTACCGCAGGTCATGTTCAATCTGCTGGTCCAGTCCGTAGTTTTGCGCCGCGAGGTCGCTGCCGGACGTCACCACGTTCCAGCCAAGCTGACCCTCTGAGAAGTGCTGCAAGGTGGCCAGCAGCCGGGCGGCGGTGAAGGGCGGATAGAAGGAAGCGCTGACCGTGGGCACAATCCCCAGGTGCTCGGTGGCGGAGAGCAGGTAGGGAACCAACGCGAGGGGGTCGTGCTTGGGTGCGAAGGATGCATGCGCCAGGGACACCTCGGCCGTACCGCCGTAGGTATCAGGAACGGTAAGCGAGTCCTCGATGATGAACAGGTCGAGCCCGGACCGCTCGAAGGCGCGCACGGCCTCTTGGTACAGGGCCGGCTTCTTCCAGTCATAGCCCAGCCCGTAGCCGGGCGTCCCCCAACCCTGAACTCCGAATCCGTGGCCCACGAACCATCCAAAATGCAGCATGGGCTTGAGTGTAGGACTGCTCTGTTCGTTCACCGCGACCTGGTTTCTTGCGAAGTTACAGGGGGACGTACTGCGTCAATTATGCTCCCGGGACGTCATAAATGGGCCCTGCCACAGCACCCTCCGGTTACGCAACATGACGGCGGGCAAACCTCCGCCACATGCAGCCCAGGCGCCCTGAATGCTACGTTTTTCTTGAGTAATGAGTACCAGCGCGAAGCCCTGACTTGCTGGTCGGCAACCCTCTCTCCGGCGGGGTGCCTCAGGTGACTACTCGGCGTATCGGACAAATTCGAACTGCAAGCGTGACTGAGGAGCACCAGCAATGCCTGAACCCACTGAAGAAAAACTTTCTTACCGCCTGATCACAGGCCCGGACACCCGCGATTTCTGCGAGCGGATCAGCTCCGCACTCGCCGAGGGCTATGTGCTCCATGGCAGCCCGGCAGCCACCTTTAACGGCACGGACGTCATCGTCGCCCAGGCAATCGTGCTTCCCGCAGCGATCGCCCACGCAGACGCCGCCGTGGCCGACGCCGTGGACCAGCTTGAAAATGACGACGACGAAGCATTCGAGGGCCACGCATGAGCTACGCAGGCGACCTGACCCCGCAGGACGCGTGGGCCAAACTTGAGGCGGGTGCCATCCTGGTGGATGTCCGTACCGAGGGCGAATGGGCCCACATCGGTATCCCGGACACCAAAGCTACGGACAACGATCCCCTGTTCATCCAGTGGAACCTTGCCGGCGGCATCCCCAACTCCCGCTTCATCGAGGACCTACGGCAGCAAGCGCCCGAAGACGACGGCGTGGAGCTCGTCTTCCTGTGCCGCTCCGGCCAGCGTTCAATCGCAGCAGCCATCGCCGCAACCCAGGCAGGCTTCACCGCGTACAACGTCCTTGAGGGCTTTGAAGGCGAGCCTGACCGTTATGGCGAGCGCACTGTAAATGGCTGGAAAAACCGTGGCCTTCCGACGAACCTGGGGACCGACTAAGTGACTTTCAATCCTGACGCCGCTGGCTGGAATCCTGATACCCAGGCCGTCCGTGGCGGTCTTGACCGCACCAACTTCCAGGAAACGTCCGAGGCCGTCTTCCTGAACTCTGGCTTCGTCTACGAATCGGCTGCCGCTGCCGAACGTGCCTTCACCGGTGAGGACGAGCGATTCGTCTACTCCCGTTACGGCAACCCCTCCGTGGCCACCTTCCAGGAACGGCTCCGCCTGCTGGAAGGCACCGAGGCTTGCTTTGCGACGGCGTCCGGCATGTCTGCGGTATTCACCGCCTTGGGTGCCCTGCTGGCTGCCGGTGACCGCGTAGTCGCCGCCCGCTCCCTGTTCGGGTCCTGCTTCGTGATCCTCAACGAAATTCTTCCGCGCTGGGGCGTGGAGACAGTATTCGTTGATGGACCCGACCTGGACCAGTGGCGTGAAGCCCTGTCCAAGCCCACCACGGCCGTGTTTTTCGAATCTCCGTCCAACCCCATGCAGGAGATCGTCGACATCGCCGCCGTCAGCGAGCTGGCGCATGCCGCCGGCGCGACCGTCGTCGTCGACAATGTCTTTGCCACTCCACTGCTGCAGCGCTGTGGTGAGCTGGGCGCCGACGTGATCGTGTATTCCGGCACCAAGCACATCGACGGCCAGGGCCGCGTTCTTGGCGGCGCCATCCTGGGCACCAAGGAGTTCATCGACGGCCCGGTCAAGCAGCTCATGCGGCACACCGGACCTTCGCTGTCCGCGTTCAACGCCTGGGTGCTGACCAAGGGTTTGGAGACCATGGGGCTGCGCGTGAATCACAGCTCTGCGTCCGCTTTGAAGATCGCGGAATGGCTCGAGCAGCAGCCCGCCATCAGCTGGGTCAAGTACCCGCTGTTGAAGTCGCACCCGCAATACGAGCTCGCGGCAAAGCAGATGAAGGCCGGCGGTACGGTCCTGACATTCGAGCTTTCGCCGTCGGCTGGACGTTCCGCGAAGGAGGCCGCCTTCGCTTTGCTGGACGGCCTCGGAGTCATCGACATCTCCAACAACCTTGGCGACTCCAAGTCCCTCATCACCCACCCGGCCACGACGACCCACCGGGCCATGGGTCCGGAGGGCCGCGCAGCAATTGGGCTAAGCGATGGCGTGGTTCGCCTGTCCGTGGGCCTGGAGGACGTCGACGACCTCATCCTGGATCTGGAGAAGGCCCTCAAACAGGTCTGAACCTGCGTGGCTTAGTCCTGGAAGTACTCGATTTTCGCGCCGATGGTGTTCAGTCGCTCTGCCAGGTCCTCGTATCCACGCTCGATCACGTAGATGTTGCGCAGCTCGGACGTTCCCCGGGCCGCCAGCATCGCCAGGAGCAGGCAGGCTGCCGGACGCAGGGCCGGCGGGCAGCCGATTTCCGCGGCACGCCACTTGGTGGGTCCGTTGACGTAGATCCGGTGTGGATCCAGCAGCTGCACCTGGGCACCGAGCTTGTTGAGCTCAGTCAGGTAGATCGCGCGGTTCTCGTAGACCCAGTCGTGGATCATGGTCTGGCCCTCGGCGTTGCCTGCGATCACGGCGAAGAACGGCAGGTTGTCGATGTTCAGGCCGGGGAAGGGCATCGGGTGGATCTTGTCCTGGGGAGCCCGGAGTTCGGAGGGCTTGGTGGTCACATCCACCAGGCGGGTGCGGCCGTTGCGGGCCATGTACTCGCCGGAGACCTCCAGGTTTTGGCCCATCTGCTCCAGGGTGGCGAGCTCGATCTCCATGAACTCGATGGGCACCCGGCGGATGGTGACCTCCGAGTTGGTGACGATGCCCGCGGTGATGAGGCTCATGGCCTCGATGGGGTCCTCTGAAGGGAAGTATTCAATATCGACGTCAATGGCGGACCGGCCCGTGATCTTGAGGGTAGTGGTTCCTACGCCGTCGATCTCCACGCCAAGCCCCTGCAGGTAGAAGCAGAGGTCCTGGACCATGTAGTTGGGGCTGGCGTTGCGGATGACCGTCGTACCTTCGCGGTGGGCGGCGGCCATGATGGCGTTCTCGGTAACGGTGTCGCCGCGTTCGGTCAGGACGAAGGACCGGTTATCGCCGTCGGCGGGTGGTGCGGTCACCGAGTAGAACCCGGAGCGGGCCTCCACAGCGAGTCCAAACTGACGCAAGGCCTGCATGTGCGGCTCAACAGTGCGGGTTCCGAGGTCGCAACCCCCGGCGTAGGGCAGCAGGTACTCGCTGGTCTCGTCCAGGAGCGGACCCAAAAGCATGATGACGCTGCGGGTACGGCGGGCGGCGTCGACGTCCATCGATTCGAGGTCCAGGACCTCGGGCCTGCGGATCCGGAGATCACTGCCGTTGAGCCACGTGCACTCGACACCGATGGAGGTCAGGACCTCTACGATCCTGTTGACTTCCTCGATGCGGGCCAAGCGGCGCAGCGTGGTGGTGCCACGATTGATGAGGCTTGCACAAAGAAGCGCCACGCCGGCGTTCTTGCTGCTGTTGACGTCCACCTCGCCGGAGAGCGTCCGGCCACCTTCTACCCGCAGGTGGGTCATCTGGGGCTTGCCGACTTTGACGATCGATCGCCCAAAAATCGCTTCAAGGCGTTCGATCATTCTGAGGCTCAGGTTCTGTTTGCCCTGTTCCATGCGGGCGATTGCGCTTTGGCTGGTTCCCAGCTCGGTAGCCAACTGCCCCTGCGTCCAGCCCTTTTCGCTCCGAGCGTTGCGGAGCAGGAGGCCTATATGTTCTGGCGTAGCTTGCGTCATAACCAAGAAATATCACAAATGAGCTAGAAGTGGCCAGCAGAACTCCGCTCGAGCGGTTAATGTCACACCGTACCCGTACCGTGAGATATGAAGCTCGACGTCGGTAGTCGCCTATGCGGGTGAGGCGCCTCCCTTTCCACAGGGGAAGTTGTCCCCGTTGTGCTCAACAGCCCGATGGCGAAACATTGCACCAAAGTTCAAGGGGGAAACATGGCTTTCTACGGCGCCGACGTCGACCAGCTCAAAGCACTCTCAAAGTCTTTGGCGCACGGCGCCTCCATGCTGACGGCGCGGGCACGCGAGCTGGACTCTCAGGTGCTTCCACGGAAGCCTCCGTCGGTGGCGGGTCCGGTGGAAGCGGAACCATTCAGTGGGCCGCCACGAACACCGACCCCGGCCGCCCCAGCGCAGGAAATCCTCGAGGAATACCAGGTCAGCGATGCGGAGACAACCAACTGGCCGGGCGATTGGGACCCTTTGAAGTTCGTGGTGGACCAGAGGGTTGTCACCGAGAAGGAGGCCGAAATGCTGAATGGTCTTGGACCTTTCGAACTGAACGCTTTCAAGGGCATCCACGATGACGCCTTCAATGTCGCTGATGAACGCTTCCCCAGCGCAGACCAAAACGACGACCAGAACGACGCCTTCCGCCATGCGTACTGGAACGCCCTGATGGTGAAGGAATTCGGCGCAGAGTGGGCTGAGGACTACGCCACGGCACACGAGCAACTCCCCGGTAACCCTGCCCCGCGCGAGGCCATGGATCTGTACAACAATGAAGTAGGCCGGGAATCGCGGACCACCTCGTGAACCCACCACATCTTGACCCGGCCCGACCCCAAGGGCGAACGTCCGCTGCCCTGCTGGGCCTGGCCGCCCTCGTCCTGGCCTGCATACTGGCCGCCTGCTCCCTGGGAGGATCTGTCATGCCCGAATCCAACGACAAACTCAACAGCCAAGTACTCGAAGCCGCAACGAAGGGCACCGCTTTGAAGCTTGCCGATGCCACTGATTTCGAATGGGACCAGGCCGGCTTCGTGATGGAGGGGACCTTGGCCAAAGACATCGAAGCGGCTTTCGGCGAACCCATCACCAAGGAAAACCGCTATACGGCATCGCCGGCATTGTTCGTCTTCATGAAGGACGGCAAAGTTGCCAAGGCGGTCCGGATCGTTCCCGACGCGTTCATCGGATCCGAAGCCAAAAAGAAGTACGGCCGTGATGTGGTCCTTACGCCGCCGGACGGGCAGAAGGGTTTCCTGAGCTGGAGGGAGTCCTAAGCCCGCCAGTATCCCAAGGCGTCAATGCGGTGCTTGTCCACACCGAGCTCCTTGCGCAGATGCTTGACGATGGCCCTCGTGCTGGACGCTTCACAGGCTACCCAGAAGAAGTCCTCAGAGGCCGAGACCACGTCAGCATCAAGGGCGCGGCAGACCTCCTCCACCAAGGCAGCCCCGTCACGTTTGCGCGGAATCCAGGTGACGACGTCGGAACCGGACGTGCGCACCTGCAGTGAGGTGTCGGCGTCGTGCTGGTATTCCAACCAGGCCGTCACCGGCGCCGCTCCGGGGGCACATCGGTCCCGTTCGTCCAGCAGTGAGTTGATGGCGGGGACGGACGCGGGGTCCCCCACCACCCAGATGCGGCGCGGGGTGGGTTGTGGGAAGGTGAATGAGCTGCCCTGGACGGTGGCCTCGATGGTTTCGCCGGCTTGTACCGACCATGCCCAATCCGCCGCCACGCCGTCGTGCATCGCGAAGTCCATACTGAACGTGCATGCCGCCGGGTCCGCGTTCACCACGGTGTAGGCGCGCTGGTGCGCTTTTCCGGAGTCGTCGAACCACAATCGGATCCACATGGTGGGGTGCACGCCACTGCGCTCCAGGAGTCCGCCGTCCCGTACATGGATTCGGAGGAAATCCGGGGTGATCTCCTCGCGCCCCGTCACCTTCAGGGTGAAGTCCTTGGCGCCCATCACCTTGAGGACCACGCCTTCCCAATTGCGCTTCAAGGAACTCTCCTTCACGAATGGCCACGATTTGGTGCACGGAGCCAAAGCCACTTATCTTGAACTTAAGTAAGCCTAACCTAAGCATGAAAGTGATCGAGAAGATGACGCCTGCCCCGACGCAGCAATCCGGTCCGGCAGGCGGCCCGGGAACGTACCGGGACACATGGGGAATCCCGCATCTCTGGGCCGGATCTGCCAATGAACTAGCCTTCCTGCAGGGCCACAATGCCGCGATTGACCGGTCCTGGCAGATCGAATTGGAGCGCTGGCGATCCGAGGGGCGCACAGCGGAAGTACTTGGCGCAGACGCGGTGGCCTGGGACCGGTTCGCCCGGCAGGCACGGCTGGATGACACCGCCCGCCGTTGCTTCGAGAACCTCGACGCCGACACCCACCGTTGGTGTGGTCAGTATGTGGACGGCGTCAACCGCGCACTGGCCGACGGCCTCCGGGACAGCCAGGAATTCACCGAGTCGGGTAGCAGTCCAGAGCCGTGGAATCCCTGGACCCCCCTTGGCGTCTTCCTGGTTCACCACATCCTCTTTTCCACGTTCCCGAACAAGCTGTTCCGCGCCCACGTCGCAAGGACCCTCGGCGAGGATGCCGTCAGCCTGTTCAGTATCGAAGCTCCGGTTTGGTCCGGCAGCAACGCCTGGGCGGCCCATGGTTCGGTATCCGTGAGCGGTTTTCCACTGGTTGCCGGTGACCCGCACCGCCTCATGGAACTGCCCGGCGTGTACCAGCAGGTGCGGCTCGCCTGCCCGGAATTCGACGCCGTCGGGTTCGCGTTTCCAGGAGTTCCCGGCCTTCCGCACTTCGCCCAGACAGAGCACACCGCGTGGGCCGTCACCAACGCCATGGGCGACTACCAGGACCTCTTCGAGGAAGAGCTGCGCCGGGTCACCGACTACTCCGGCGAGCGCATCGAGGCACGGGGCGCGGAAGGCTGGGAAACCGTCGTCGTGAATCTGGAAACCATTCACGTCCGCAACGGTGAGTCCGTGTCCGTGGACGCTATTGAGACGGCCCGCGGACCTGTCATCTCCGAAACGTCCGACGGCGGCGCCCTGAGTTTGCGGTTCCCCGCGCGGGTTGAGGGGCGGCTGGGTTTTGAGGCCCTCCTGCCGCTGCTGCGGAGCCGGAGCGTCTCCGCGGTGGAAGCGGCCTTGGATGCATGGGTGGAGCCCGTCAACAGTGTGATTGCCGCTGACACGTCCGGAAACGTGACGCAGTTTGTCGCCGGGCTCGTCCCCCAGCGGAATCCCGCCAACCGTCGCCTGCCCGCACCCGGGTACTCAGCCCGCCATGCGTGGGACGGGCAATACGTGATCCTTCCCCGGTCTGCGGTTGAAACGTTCGCCGTCAGCGCGAATGACCGCGCAGCAGGCGGTGGGGACGCCGTCGCAATGGAGTTTGCACCCGCATACCGCGCCGCGCGGATCCGCGAGCTGCTTGAAGCGGTTGAAGGCCCTCTCGCTCCCGACCACATGCAGGCCATCCACATGGATACTCTGCTGGGTCCATGGCCGTTGTACCGCTCGATCCTGGCCGCCTTGGATCCCGCTGACCTGTCCCGGGAGGCCAAGGAAGTGCGCTCACGACTGCTTCGCTGGGATGGCCGGATGGACGCCGGCAGCAAGCCGGCTGCCCTCTTTTCCGGGTGGAGGGGTGCCTTGGTCCAACGCTTGGCCAAGCACCCATCCCTTGCTGCATTGAACGACCCCGCAGGCTATTCACCGTTATTCGGGCCGTGGTTGTCCGTTCCCTCCCGGGTCGGTTTCGCCCTTGAGACGCTGCTGCTCCGAGGTTCGGAGCTCGGCATCGATGCTGGAGTGGAAGCGGCTGCAAGTCTTGAAGACGCGGCGCTGGAAGAGGCACTTCTGGACGGAGCTTCATGGGGTGACCGCCATCAGCTGCTGGCCGTTCATCTCCTCCCCGGTTCCCTTGCCGACGCCGCGCCAACTGCCGGTCTCAGCGGCGACACCGGATGCGTGCTGTGCACCGAGAGCCTCCCGGGCGTGGATGACCGGAGCTTCCGCGGCCCCGTGGCCCGCTACGTCTGGGACCTGTCCGAGCGCCGGAACAGCCGGTGGATTGTTCCCTTCGGCGCCGCCGGGACGCCGGGCCACCAGCATTTCGCCGACCAATTGCCCCTGTGGACCGCCGGGCAGCTTGCCCCGGTGGCCACGGATTGGTCGGTCCTCAGCAAAGACGAACCCTGACACTTCTGCACCCAGTCGCACCCGAATACCCAGCACCCGAAGGAAGCCATGACCACCACCGCCCCGGACTTCTCCGCCCGCACCACCGTCTACTCGGAAGAACTCGAAGGATGGGGTGCCCTGCGGATCGTCCCGCTGGTCCCCAACGAGGACTTAGGGCTTGTCTTCGAGTGGGTGACCCAGCCCCGCGCCAGGTTCTGGGGAATGACCGAGCACACCTTTGAGGAGGTCCTAGGCATCTACGAATTCCTGGACTCACTGGAGACACACCACGCGTTCCTGGTGACCCTGGACGGGGAGGCACTGGCGTTGTTCCAGACCTACGAGCCCCTGCACGACCCCGTGGGCGAGGCGTACCCCGCCCGCGAGGAAGACATCGGCATGCACCTGCTGCTGGCTCCGGCCACGCGCCCCATCCCGCACTTCACGCCCCGGCTGGCCACGTCATTGATCAAGTACATGTTTTCCCTGCCGGGCAAGGACCGGATCGTTGTGGAGCCCGATGCCCGCAACGCCAAGGCCCTCCGTCGCCTCGAAGCAACATGCTTCGAGCTTGGACCCATCGTCCAGCTCGCGGAAAAGGAGGCACAGCTGGGTTTCCTCACCCGGGCGGGATTCGATGAAGTCCAGGACCGCGCCGCCCGTTAGCGCCAGACGAAGCTCCACGTCCCGGCGCCTACGGCGGCCAGCACAGCACCCGCTGCGATGACCACTCCGCCAAGGACCACCCAGATATCCAGCACCGAGTACGTGGATTCGCGCGCCCACGTCCGCTGGCCGCCGCCAAAGCCCCGCGCTTCCATGGTCACAGCCAACCGCGAAGCCCGCCGGACAGCCTGGACCAGCAACCCGAAGCTCTGGCCGAGGGTGGCTTTCAACCGCTGGAACGGGTTGCCTTGCGAACCGACACCCCGTGCACGGCGGGCCATGCCAATGGTCTGCCATTCTTCGGCCATGAGGCCCACCAAGCGCATGGCAGCGAGGGATCCCAGGACAAACCGGTGCGGCAGCTTCGCTTTCTGTGCCAAGGCATCGGCCAGGTCCGTGGGGTCGGTGCAGGTCATCAGGAGGATCGCCGGAAGGGCAATCGCCAGGCCGCGCAGCATGAAACCCAGCCCGAGCTCAAGGGAACCTTCGCTGATGGACCAGAGTCCGACGTCGAGCAGTACAGCGCCGCTATCAGCCGCCACGATCGCTGTGCTCCAGCCACCAATCGCCGCAGCGATGATCAACGGCCACGCCCGCTGCCACAAAAGCCGCAGCGTGAGCCCGGCAAGCGGGAACAGCGCCAGTTCGGCCACCAGCGCGGTGGTTGCCGAAACCCAGTCGATGGAGAGGGCCAGCACCAGCGAAATCAGGAAGACCGCGGCGAACTTGGCCAGCGGGTTCGCTGTGGTCAGCAGGGCGTGATTACCCCGCAGGTTCAATGCGTCCCTCATGCTGCACCGGCTTCCTGGCGGCTTGCTGCACGTGCCGCGGGGTTCAGGCGAAGCTCCGTGCCGCCCAGCACGGCACTGAACTCTTGGTCGTGGGTTACGGAGACCACAGCCGTTCCGGCGTCGAGCAACTCCGAAAGAAACGACGCCAGCTCGGCCCAAGTGTTCGCGTCCTGGCCGAACGTGGGCTCATCGAGGACAAGGACTTTGGGATGCGCGGCGAGCACCGTGGCCACCGAAAGCCTGCGCTTCTCGCCGCCGGACAGCGTGTACGGGTTCGCGTCCACCAGGTGGGTGAGCCGCAACCGCTCCAGCAGTTCGTCCACGCGTTCCTCGCCATGGCCAAGGTGCTTCGGACCAAACATCAGCTCATCTAGCACCTTGCCCGTGACAAACTGGTGCTCGGGCTCCTGAAACACTGTCCCGATGCGTGAAATCAGCTGGTCGGCCTTCCACTTGAACGGGTCGATCCCGGCCCCTTCTGAAAGCGCGACGGCGGCACTCACTTTGCCGTCCACCGGCGCCAAAAGGCCGGCCAGCGTGAGCGCGAACGTAGACTTACCGGCACCATTCGGACCAGTGACGGAGAGCGCTTGGCCCGCCCTGACCTGGGCGCTGACATCGGATTGCACAGCAACCGGAGGGATGGTCCGGAATCCCTTTCGGCGGGGCTTTTCTCGCGAGACTGCCACATCCTGGGCGGCAAGGAGCAGTTGCGCGGTGGCGGTTTCACTTCGCCGGGCACGGGTTGCCGGGACGTATCCGGGAACCCAGACGCCGGCTGCCATCAGCATGGTCCGGGCCTCGGACAGGACCTGCTCCGGCGCCCCGTCCAACAGGACGCCCGGAGTGCCGTTGCCGCCGGATCCTGGCTGCAACACCACAATCCGGTCCACCAGGTCCTTCCACACGGACACGCGGTGTTCCACCACAACGAGGGTGGCTCCGGTCTTGTCGAGGCAGCGGCCCACTGCGTCCCGCACCTCAAGGACCCCTGCCGGGTCCAGGTTGGCCGTTGGTTCGTCCAGCAGGATCAGCCCGGGCCGCATCGCCAAAATCCCCGCAAGCGCGAGGCGCTGTTTCTGCCCGCCGGACAGGGCCGCCGTCGGATGATCCAACGCCAGTCCGCCGCCGGCAGCGGTCCGCAACCCGACGTCGTCGAGCGCTTCATGGACGCGGGCCCAAATTTCCTCCCGCGGCACGGCCAGGTTCTCGGCGCCGAAGGCGACGTCGTCCCCCACGCGGGACAGGACAACCTGCGTTTCCGGGTCCTGTTGCATCAGGCCGGCGCGGCCGCGCTGCTCCCGGGGAGAAGCGCCGTCCAGCAGCAGCGAGCCGGTCTCGTCCGAGTCGTCTTCTTCGTCCCCCAACACCCCCGCGAGGGCATGCAGGAGCGTGGACTTGCCCGCACCCGAGGGGCCGAGCAGCAGCACCCGCTCCCCAGGTTCGATCCGGAGGTCAAGGCCTTGGATGGCTGGCGAGGTCCTGCCGGCGTGCCGCCATCCCCAGCCCTCGGCTGTGATGGCGGCAGGCCGGACGTGGCTGCCGCGTTCAATGACGGGCATCAGCTGAAGACGGGCTCCGAAGCGGCCTTGCGCGACGCGAAGGAACTAAGGACGCCGGTTTTCGCCAGGCCGCGGGTGGCAATCCATGACAGTGCGCCCGCAATGATCGCCCCGGAGATTGTGGTGAACGTGATGTAAGTGAGCTTGTCGATTGCCTCGTAGGCGATGTTCCAGCCCCAGGGAAGGAACGAGTCGTTGAGGCCGCAGAAGAGGCCCGCACCTGCACCGGCAAGGAGCGAGGTGGGCAGGTTGAACTTCTTGTAGAGGAACGCGGCGAAGATGAGCTCCGCGCCGAGGCCCTGAAGGACGCCGGAGATCAGTACGGTTGTGCCGTACTGGGAGCCCATGATGAGTTCGCCTGTGGCTGCAACGGACTCGCAGAACAGGGCGGCACCCGGCTTACGGATAATGAGCATGCCCAGGACCGCCGGAATCATCCAACCGCCAGCGATCAGGCCCGTCAGCGGCGGATACGCCGCGTTCATGGGGATGGATACCAGTGCGGCGCCTTGGGACCATGCCCAGAAAATCACGCCGCCGGCGATGGCGATCAAGGCTGCCACCACAATGTCTACAACACGCCAGTTATAACTGGTCTTCTTCACGCTTACCGTGGTCATTTTTCTGCCTCCTGAGTTACAGGAGGGGAAAGTGCTCCCCGGAATACCCGGCTGGCCTGCGCCGCCCGGTTCCGGACACTCTGAGAAGCTCGACTCCCTTGCGCCGGTACTAACCGGATCAGGTTCGAGGGTCTGCGGCTGTCCGCACTCTCAGCGCCCTCGCGGCTCCCGCATCTCTGCAGGTTCCGACGGCGGCGCTCCCCTGTCGTTATTAAATCTGCCCTGCTGGGCTGGTTCAGTTTACACCTGCACTCCGCGGTGGGGACTGCTGTCCGGTCACAATCCGGCCCACCCTCACCGTTGCAAGGCCCACTCAGCACCCTTGCCCCACGCTTTGGCACGCACACCAGGCCTCGCAACCCAACGAACGCGCCTTGCGAGGCCCACTCTGCGCCCTTTCCCCACGCTTTGGCACGCACACCAGGCCTCGCAACGGACCTGAGAGAATAATCCAGCAGCATCCAAAGCGAAGGGGCACACTTCATGACGGACCAACCCGGCTCTGGCCTCCCAGACAACGTTGACGTGGCTGAAGCACGCCTCGCCGCAAGCGTCATCCTGCTCCGCGATACCCCGTCCGGGCTCGAGGCGTTCGTCCAGCACAGGGTCAGCACCATGGACTTCGCCGCAGGAATGGTGGTTTTCCCGGGAGGACGCGTGGACCCCGCCGACCACTCCGGGTGGGACTACGCCCCCGAACTGCTCAGCAGCCATGCGGCGGACTGGCAGGCCAGCTCCATCGGTTCCGACGATGCCGCTGCCAAAACAGGAATGGTGCTCACAGCCGCGATCCGGGAGGTCCGTGAGGAAGCCGGGCTGAGCATCGACGCCAGTGACCTGCGCCCATGGGCCAACTGGATTACCCCGATCGACATGCCCAAGCGTTTCGACACGTTCTTCTATGTGGCCAGGCCCTCGACGGACAGGGAGCCCCACCACCAAACAACCGAAGCGTGGCAATCCCTGTGGATGCCCGTGGAGGGAATCCTCGCGGCAGAGGCAGCAGGCACCCTGAAACTGATGCCGCCCACCTTCTACCTCCTCAAGGAAATCGCCGGATACGGGACCGTCGATGCCATATGGTCGGCCGAGCACACTGTCGTCCCCGTCCTGGCGCCCGTGGGCTCCCTGGCCGCGTTCCTCAAGGAACGGGAAAGCCGCCGCTAGCGTTGCCGGTCCACGCGTTGCAGCTAGGCTGGTGGCATGAACCTCTTCTTCAAGCTGATCGGCGCCGGAGTGAGCCTCGGGGCGGGCTTCGTCGGAACAAAACTCGTCAACAAAGGGTGGGAAAAGGCCACAGGCAACAAGCCGCCCACAGGCAACGATGACATGGAAACGAGCCTTCGCTCCGCCCTCACCTTCGCCCTGATCTCGGCGTTCGTGAGCACACTCATCCAGGTGCTGGCCAGCAGGGGCACCCAGCGTGCCATCGCCCGCTTCGCGAAGTCCCAGGACATCGTCTAGCGCATCACCGTTTGAAGCAACGCGGGGTCACTTCCGGCCCATAAATCCCCCTGGGATGGGCCGGAAGTGACCCCGCGTTGGCTTTAACCCTCCGGGTCGACTTGCCCCGCAGCCGCCCTCTGAACGACGGCCTCAAGTTCGTCCTTGGTCAGCATCTCCCGGTGTCCGTGCTTGGTGCGGTACGCGGCCCGACCCACCATGTGTGCCGACACGGGCGCGGTCAGCAGCTGGAAAATCCATGCCACCAACAGCACGGGCCAAACCCACCAGGTCCGCATTTGCAGGCCGATGGCCGCCAGCATGAGGAACAAGCCCAGGACCTGCGGTTTGGTAGCAGCGTGCATGCGGCTCATCAGGTCAGGGAAACGCAGCAAACCCACCGCGGCACCGAGGGACATCAGCGCTCCCACCACCAGGAACACAGCGGTCACACCGTCGATGACGGCATCCACGCCGGTGGCATCAGGACTCATTGCTCTGTTCCCTCCGCTCAGCCACGAACCGGGCTACTGTCACCGAGCCAATAAAGCCGATCACGGCCAGCGCTACCAGCAGCATCAGGTTATTCAGGTGCCGGTTCACCGCCATGTCGATCGCCAAGGCTGCGCCGAGAATGGCCAGCAAAACGTCGGATGCCAAGACCCGGTCCAGCAGCGAAGGACCGATCGCGATCCGCACAATGGCGCCGGCAGCGGCCAGGCTAAGAATCACGGCCGTAACTATGAGGACGATTTCCTTCACAGGGCTGCCCCTTTCACGCCTGGACTGATCTCGGCTCCCAACGCCTGGACTTCCTCGCGGGTGCCCATGATGCGGATCAAGCCGGCTTCAATGTTCTGGACTTCCTGACGGATCTTTTCGATGTCAGCCTCTTGGTAAATGTTGAGCGCGTGCAGGTACAGAGTGGACGTCGACCGGTCCACTTCCACCACCAACGAGCCCGGAATCAGGGAGATGACGTGCCCTGTTGCCGTCACCATGAGGTCGGAATGGCTACGCAACGGAACGGCGACGACGGCGCTGCGCACCTTTGGCCCTTTGACCACAGCAAGGTACAGCACGAGGAAGCTCGCTGCCACCACTTTGGCGAGGAAGATCAGCGCGAACGGAATGGCGCGCAGCACGTTGAACCTGCCGCTGAGCTCAACGGGAGGCAGGTAGAAGAACTTTGCCACCAGGACCGCGATCAGAGCACCGAACAGCAGGTTGCCCGGGCTGAAATCCCGCCACAGGGCACCCCAGACGATGACCAGCCAGATGAGCAGCGGCAGTTCAGTACGGAAGGAGTTCGGTTTACGGCTCATTTGGCACCAGCCCTCTGCGGCAACGCCGGAATCTCCACCGAATCACCCAGGACGGAATGGATGTACGCCGAGCGGTCCAGCATGATCTCGGCCGAACCGTCTGCGAGGTGGAAGAGCGGCCCGGCAAACACCGTCAACGCCACCCCGAAAACCACCAGTCCCGCCGTCGAACCCACCATGGTGCGCGGGAGCACCCCGACGTTCCCACTGGCCAACAGCACAGGATCCGGGTATTCAGCGTCCTCGGGCTTGCGCCAGAAAGCCCTGTTCCAAACCCTGGCGATTGCCAACAAGGTCAGCAGGCTGGTGACCACGCCGCCGACCACCAAGGTGATGGCCAGCGGTGTGCCCAGTTCCACGCCTGCCTGCAGGAGGCCCAACTTGCCAAGGAAGCCGGAGAAGGGCGGTATGCCCGCCAAATTCATGGCTGGAACGAAGAACAAGAGGGCCAGCAGAGGCGAGAGTTTGGCCAAACCACCCACTCGGTCGATGGACGAACTGCCACCCCGGCGCTCGATAAGGCCCGTCACCAGGAACAGACTGGTCTGGACGGTGATGTGGTGCGCCACGTAGAAGACCGCGGCGCCCAGGCCTGCGACGGAACTCATGGCGAGGCCGAACACCATGTACCCGATGTGGCTCACCAACGTGAAGGACAGGAGACGCTTTATGTCGCTTTGGGCCAAAGCGCCCAAGATACCCACCACCATGGTCAGCAACGCCACCACCATCAAGGGGACGTTGAGGGTATCTCCCGGGAACAGCAACGTCTCGGTGCGGACCATGGCGTAAACGCCCACCTTGGTGAGCAAACCAGCGAACACCGCGGTAACGGGGGCCGGCGCTGTTGGGTAGGAGTCGGGAAGCCAGAAGGACAGCGGGAATACTGCGGCCTTGATGCCGAACGCCACCAGCAACATGACGTGCAGGAGGTTCTGGGTACCTTGGTCCAATTCGGCGAGCTTTACCGCAAGGTCGGCCATGGTGATGGTTCCAGTGGCACCGTAAATCATGGCGATGGCCACCAGGAACAACACGGACGACACCACTGAGACAACCACGTACGTGACGCCGGCCCGGATACGTGGCCCCGTCCCGCCCAAGGTCATCAGGACGTAGCTTGCCGTGAGCAGGATCTCGAAGCCAACGTAAAGGTTGAAGAGGTCGCCGGTGAGGAACGCGTTGGACACGCCTGCCACCAGGATCAGGTATGTGGGGTGGAAGATCGAGACCGGCGCTTCCTGGTCGCCATCAGCCATGCCCTGGCCGGTGGCGTAGATCAACACCGCGAGGCTCACCACGGTGGACACCACCAGCATCAGCGAGGAGAACTGGTCCACTACAAGGACGACGCCCCACGGAGGCAGCCAACCGCCCAGGGTTACGGACGTGGTGCCGCCGTTCCACACGGATACCAGGAGCAGGCACTCGAGCAAGAGGGTGGCGCTCAGGATGCCGATGCTCACCGCCCGCTGGGCTGAGTGGTGCCGGATCAACAGGAATGCGAGTGCTGCACCCAGGATCGGCAGGAGGACTGCTAGCGGCGACAGGCTCGCGAGATTCACGCGCTGCCTCCTTCCTGGGTGGTGCTGGTGTGCGGCTTTTCCGTGGCTTCCGGATGGCTCCGGTCCGTCGTCGTGATGGGCGTTACGGCGAACTCCGAGGTTTCCAAGGGAACAATGGCGTCGTCTTCGGCGTCGAAGCTCGGAGTCTTGGCCACGCGGACGTCCTCAAGGTCGTCCTGGATCTCGTCCTGGCGGGCCAGGACCCACGTCCGGTAGATGATGCCCAACATGAAGGCGGTCACCGCGAACGAGATCACGATAGATGTCAGGATCAGTGCCTGCGGCAAGGGATCACTGTAAGCATCGGGGTTCGTCTCCTTGCTGAACAGCGGTGCCAGCCCCGCGTAGCCTCCGGTGCTCAGGATCAGGATGTTGGTGGCATTGGCCAGCAACATCAAGCCCAACAGCACACGCGTCAGGCTCCGTTCAAGGATCAGGTAGATGCCGCAGGCGTAAAGCACGCCCATGACGATCAGCAGGGTCAGGTTGATACTCATGCGGTACCCTTCCCGGATGCGGCTGACTCGGCTGCTTCTTCGGCCAGTCCAGCTGCGTCTTCCTCTGCCAGCGAATTTTGGCCTTCAAAATGTTCGTCGATCTCGGCACCGAGACTACGGAGGACGTCAAGGGCCAAGCCCACCACCACGATGTACACGCCAATATCGAAAATTGTGGAGGTGACGAACTTGATGTTGCCGAACACCGGCAGCCAGAACTCGATAATCGCGCTTTGGAAAACCTGCCCGCCCAGGAAAAGCGGAACCACGCCGGAGGCCGCCGCCGTCGCAAGACCCGTCCCCAAGAGGGTTCCGGCGCTGACTGTCGCCGCCTCGCTCAACTCGAACCGCCCACCAGCCAGGTAACGGATGGTCAGGGCGAGTCCTGCGGTGAGACCGCCCGCGAAGCCGCCACCGGGCAGGTTATGCCCAGCCAGGAGAAGGTAGAGGGAGAACACGATCATCGAGTGGAAGATCAGCCGGGTCACCACTTCGAAGATGATCGAACGGCGCTCCGGTGCCAAGGTGCGGCCGGCCACGAGCCAGGCATCGCGGGTCACGCCGGTGAACTTTTTCGCCACGGCCAGCGTGGCATCGGCCCGGGAACCACGTTCGACGCCGGTGCGGCGCCCCACGCTGCCTTCGGGCACCGCTTCGGACGTCTTGATCCGGTCGCCACGGCTGCGGACGAAGATCAGGCTGGCGACACCCGTGGCGGCAATAGCCAACACGGAGATCTCACCAAAGGTGTCCCAGGCACGGATGTCCACGAGGGTCACGTTGACCACGTTCAATCCCCCGCCGCCTTCGTAGGCCAGGCGCGGGAAATCCAGGGAAACAGGCGTTGCCACGCGGGCGCCCATGGCGTAGATCGCGACGAAGATCATGGTGATGCCGAACGCTGCACCGATGATCACACGGATCACCCTGAGCCTGCCGCCGGTCCTGTCCCGCAGCTCCGCGGGGAGGCTGCGCATGGCCAGCACGAAGGCCACCAGCACAATGGTTTCCACCAGCATCTGCGTCAGGGCCAGGTCCGGGGCGCCCTGCAGCGCGAACATCAGGGCGATTCCGTAGCCCGTCACGGACACCATGAGCACGGCAAGGAAGCGCTTGTTGGCGCGAACGGCCGCAAGAGCTCCCACCACGATGCCTGCGCCGGCCACTATTTGCAGCGGGGAATTGGGGTCGATGAAGTAGATGCCCTCCGGCAAGGGCTTATTGGCCATGATCAGCGCCGTGGCCGGGACCGCGAACGCGACCGTCAGGATGACAGCCAGGTAGAAGTACAGCGAACCACGCTGGGTGCGGCCCGTGACCCACACAGCAATATCGTCCAAGGCGCCAATGGTGTTCTGGTAGGCGCGGTCGCCGTCCACCCAGTCCGGGACCAGGCCTTGGGCGCGGGAAACGAGATTGCGGCCGTAGAACATCGCGGCGCCGGCCGCGAACGTTATCGCTGTCAGACCCAAAGCCGGGGTGACGCCGTGCCACAAAGCCAAGTGTCCGGCGTCGACCGCGTCCGGACGGCCTGCGAACAATGCCGCGTAAGGCTGGATCCACGTATCCACCGGCACGGGCCACAGGCCGTAGGCGATCGTGAGCAGGCTCAAGATGGCGGGAGCTGCAAGGAACGCGGGTTTGATGGGCTTGAAAGGTGTGGGCTCCACACCGGGCTTCGTGGCGAAGGCTCCCCACATGAAGCGGGCGCTGTAGGCGAAGGTGAGGATCGATCCCACCACCAGGCCAACCAGTATCCAGATACCCCACGCCGGCGCGTCATGGCCCGTTCCGTAGTGGACGAACGCCTCAAAGACCGACTCCTTGGCCACGAAACCTGCCAAAGGCGGGACGCCGGCCATGGACGCTGCGGCGATTGCGGCCACAACACCCAATGCCCGTGAAGACCGGAATACACCGGAAAGCTTACGGATATCGCGTGTGCCGGATTGGTGGTCGATGATGCCAACCACCAAGAAGAGCGCCGCTTTGAACAGGCCGTGAGCCAGCAGAAGCCCGAGCCCCGCCAGCGCAGCATCGGGACGCCCGAGCCCCACCACCATAGTCAGGAAGCCGAGTTGGCTGACCGTGCCATAGGCGAGGATGAGCTTGATGTCGGTCTGCCTGAGCGCCCGGTAACCGCCAACAAGCATGGTGGCCAGGCCAAGCCCCAGGACCACGGGCAGCCAGAACTGCGATTCGGCAAACCCAGGGGCCAGACGGGCCACAATGTAGATGCCCGCCTTCACCATCGCGGCCGCGTGCAGGTAGGCGCTCACAGGAGTAGGTGCAGCCATCGCGCCAGGCAGCCAGAAGTGGAACGGAACCAGCGCCGATTTGGTCACCGCACCGGTCAGGACAAGCACGACGGCGGCAGCAACCGCCCCCTGCATGGGCCCGGCCATGAGGGACCCGGCTTGGTCCAGGATGGTTGAAATGCGGTACGTTCCCGCGGCCTGGCCCAGGATGATGAGGCCCACCAGCATGGCAAGGCCACCGGCTGTGGTGACCATCAGGGCTTGAAGCGCCGATCGGCGGGCGGCCAGGCGGGTCCGGGCGTAGCCGATCAAAAGGTAGGACAGGATGGTGGTGAGCTCCCAGAAGATGAAGAGCATCAGGAGGTCATCGGAGGTAACCAAACCGAACATGGCTCCCGCAAAGGCGAGGAGTTGGGCGCCGAATCCACCAAGATCGGGATCTTTGTCCTTGAAGTACCGGGCGCAATAGACCAGCACCAATGAACCCACCCCGAGGATCAGCAAGGACATCACCCACGCCAGCGGGTCCATGCGGAACGCGAGCTCAAGCTTCAGGGTGGGTATCCACGGGAGGATCTCTTCTATGCCGCCGGCGGAATATGCGGATTCATACTGGAAGAGCAGCCACACGAACCCGGCCGCGGGAACGGCAGCCAGGGCGTAGAACGCGTTCCTGCCCATTTTGCGGAAGATCAAGGGCGCCACAGTTGCCGCTACAAAGGTGATGGCGAGAACTGTGATCACTGTTTTCTCCGCAAAGTAAGGAACGAATTGTCAAAAGTTGGAGCAAGCGGTCATACGTTGGGTTCGGTTTATCCAGTTTATCAAGGGGCACGGACAGTCATATCCACATATGGTCTGTCATGCCAGCACTGTTCGCGTGCTCCCGATAGCATTCAAGCTATGAACGCGGCTGCAGTTCCCGAAACCCACCCATCGTCCGAGCTCGCCTCCGGTCCCGTCGCGTCAAAGAAGGGGCAAATCCTTGCTTGGGCCTCCTGGGATTGGGGTTCGGCAGCCTTCAATGCCGTGATGACCACCTTTGTTTTCACCGTCTACCTGACATCGAATGCTTTCGGCGGAGAAGACGCAGCGTCGGCGGCCCTGGGAGCCGCTTTGGCCATAGCGGGCCTCGCCATTGCCCTGCTCGCTCCGGTCACAGGCCAGCGGTCGGATGCGGGAGGTCGGCGCAAGCTGTGGCTCGGGGTCAACACTGCCGCCACTGCGGTCCTCACGGCGCTATGCTTCTTCGTCTTCCCCCGCCCGGAGTTTCTCTTGCTGGGCGTCTGCCTCATTGCACTGGCCAACATCTTCTTCGAGTTCGCAGGCGTCAACTACAACGCCATGCTGGCCCAGATCTCGACGCCGCGGAATATCGGCAAGGTCAGTGGCTTCGGATGGGGCATGGGATACCTCGGCGGAATCGTGGCGCTCCTGCTGGTGCTCCAACTCTTTGTCCAGCCGTCGTTTGAATGGTTCGGTGCGTCCACCCAGGACTCCCTCAACATCCGGCTCGTCGCGATCTTCTCGGCGCTCTGGTTTTTCATCTTCGCCCTGCCGGTCATGTTCGCGGTACCCGAAGTATCCGTGAAAAAAGAAGCCGCCTCACTGGGATTCTTCGCGTCCTACAAGTTGCTCATCCGGCGCATCGCGGCCATCTACCGGACCAGCCCCCACACCATCTACTTCCTGCTCTCCAGTGCCATCTTCCGCGACGGCCTGGCCGCAGTGTTCACCTTCGGCGGCGTCATCGCGGCGGGCACCTTCGGTTTTGAGCTCAAGGACGTCATCTTCTTTGCGATCTTCGGCAACGTTGTCGCAGCAGTCGGTGCCATCATCGGCGGCTTCCTTGACGACAGGATCGGTCCCAAGGCCGTCATCGTCCTGTCTTTGGTGGGCCTCCTCGTGGCAGGTACGCTCATCCTGGTCTTGGGCAACGGGGACTACGTGTTCTTCGGCAATGACTGGCCGGGGTCCGCCACGTTCTGGGTCTTCGGGCTGATGCTTTGCTTGTTCGTCGGACCTGCCCAGTCATCCTCACGCGCGTATTTGGCCAGGCTTGCACCAGCCGGCGAATCCGGTGAACTGTTCGGCCTCTACGCCACCACGGGACGTGCCGTGAGCTTCCTGGCTCCTACGCTCTTTACGCTCTGCATCGCCATTGCCTCTCCCCTTGTTGCGGAGGGCCAGGCCCAACGTTGGGGCATCCTTGGGATCATGGTGGTTCTCCTCGCCGGTCTGTTGGTGATCCTGCCCGTAAAGCCGCCCGCGAAAGTGGAAATAGCTGTGGTGCCAGAGCGTTAACTACATAGGACCGGCGGAGGGCAACCCCCACACCAGACCGGTTCCCAGAGTTAGGGTGTAGCTATGAATGTGGATGAGACTGAACTCCCGGGCCTTGGTGTCCGCAAGGATTTCGTCACGGCCTCCGGCCGGCGTATCGGCGTGGTGGAACTGCGGGAAGGTGAAACCCAACTCTTCGTCTCCACGTGGGACGACCCCGACACGTGCCAGGCGACCATACCCCTGACAGCCGATGAAGCAGCCGCCCTGGGCAACCTCCTCGGCGGCCAGCACATCGCCATGCGCCTGGCCGAAGCCCACCGCGAGGTCCCGGGCATCGTCACCCGGCAATTCTCCATCACCCCGGATTCGCCCTTCGTCAACCAGCCCATGGGCAAAGCCCAGGTTCGTACCCGCAGTGGCGTTTCCATCGTCGCAATCATGCGGGAAGGCGAGGTCGTCCCCTCGCCCGCGCCCGACGTCGTACTCCACACCGGTGACTTACTTGTAGCAGTCGGCACGCAGGAAGGTCTTGACTCAGCAGCCGACATCCTGCGTAACGGCTAACCCGGATGGATCCGCTGGCCCTAGCCCTCGTTGAACTGGGGGCCGTCGTCTTCTGCCTCGGTCTCCTGGCTCGGTTAGCGGGTCGGATTGGTATGTCGCCCATTCCGCTCTACCTTGTGGGCGGCTTGGCCTTCGGTGCCGGCGGGTTCGTCAAGCTGGACGGCATGCACGAGTTCTCGCACCTCTCCGGCGAAATCGGCGTCATACTGCTCCTGCTGATGCTCGGACTGGAATACACGGCATCAGAGCTCGTTACCGGGCTGAGGCGCTCCTGGCAGGCCGGCGTCCTGGACTTCATCCTGAACTTCATTCCTGGAGCCGGCATAGCTGTCCTCCTGGGGTGGGGCCTGGTTGGCGCCATTGTCATGGGCGGCGTCACATACATCTCATCGTCTGGCATTGCAGCGAAAGTCATCACCGACCTGGGCCGCATCGGTAACCGCGAGACGCCGGTGGTGCTGTCCATCCTGGTGTTCGAGGACCTCGCCATGGCCATCTACCTCCCCATCCTCACCGCGATCCTTGCCGGTGTCGGCTTTCTGGGCGGACTGCAGACCGTGGGCATCGCCCTGGCAGTGGTCACGGTGGTGCTCGTAATCGCCCTCAAGCACGGCCACCGCGTGTCCCAAGCAATCCACAGCGAAAACTCCGAGGTGTTCCTTCTCAACGTGCTGGGTCTCGCCCTCTTGGTCGCGGGCATAGCCTCGGCATTGCAGGTATCGGCTGCTGTGGGCGCCTTCATGTTGGGCATCGCGATCTCGGGGGCGACCGCCCACAACGCCGTCCGGATCCTGGAACCCTTGCGGGACCTTTTCGCGGCCATCTTCTTCGTGGCATTCGGGCTCAACACAGACCCCACGTCCATCCCACCTGTGCTCGGGTGGGCCCTGATCCTGGCCGTGGTGACCACCCTCACCAAGATGCTCACGGGATTCTGGGCTGCGAAACGTGCCGGCATCGCGGTGCCTGGTCGATTCCGCGCAGGGGCAGCGCTGATCGCACGCGGCGAGTTCTCCATCGTCATCGCAGGCCTCGCCGTCACGTCCGGGGCAGTCCCAGGCCAGGTCGCCGCTCTCGCCACGGCCTACGTCCTCATCATGGCCATCCTCGGTCCGCTGGCGGCACGGTTCGTCGAACCCGTGGTCAAGGTGTTCCGCAAAACCCCAGGAGCCCCACCCCGCCGCCCCGAGCGCGCCCCCGCCTAAGCCATCCCCGCCCCCACCCTCCCTATTCCGCCGAGGGGCGACATCTCAACCTCCCCTCCCGTCGAGGGGCGACGTCTCGGCTGAATGAAGCCCGCGAAAGAGTCGAAAGCTAACCCCTCGGGGACCATCCACCACGGATGAGGGCCTCCCGGATGAGCCGGGCAACGCCGTCGTACCCATGCTCGCTAACTTGCTCGACCGTAATCACCACGGAGATCCAGCCGTTTTCTGCGAGCAAAGCCTCTCGTCTGCGGTCGAATTCCTTCTGCGCGGCGCTGAGGTGATGACCGCCGTCGTAATTTATTGCGACTTTGAACTCCGGAAAGGTGAGATCGGGCCACACCACTTCCCGGCCAAAGGGGTCGCGAACGACGTAGCTCAGCACCGGTTCGGGCAGGAACGCGCGGCCAATGGCGAGTCGCAGCCTTGTCTCGGGGGCGGAATCGGCTCCCACGCGTGCCAATTCCAGCGCCGCACGTGCTTTCCGAATGCCTCGTGCGCCGCGATGCCGATCGACCTGGGCCTTCAAATCCTCGGCAGAACAGAACGGCACCCTGTTATGCCCAAAGCTTCGCGTCTGCCGACAGATGAAATGATCCGCGGCCGCGACGAGGTCCTCGAAGGGAAGCACCGCGGCGAGATCGAGCCACGTCCTGGCAGGACTGGTGACAGGAATGCCGTCCACTTCGCAAACATCCCCACGCGATAGAACCATCCGGTGGCCTCGAACCCCCTTGCGCTGGGGTCGAAAACTGCCGTCAAGCCTGGTCAAATGCACCAGGAGGTCGTGCTGGGAATCCCACGGCAACGGGCAACCCCA
Organism: Paenarthrobacter sp. UW852; assembly: GCF_024608385.1. Lineage (NCBI taxonomy): Bacteria > Bacillati > Actinomycetota > Actinomycetes > Micrococcales > Micrococcaceae > Paenarthrobacter > Paenarthrobacter sp. UW852. The sequence continues at coordinate 67,531 of NZ_JAMSGY010000004.1, read as the reverse complement.
CAGTGTCGCCGCGGTTTCACGGCAGCACACTGCACCCTCACTTAGAGCCGTAAGGAGCCGGGCTGTATGCGCGGGATCCTGCGCCTGGCCCCATGGAACGCGAACTCCCCTGCTGGCAACGCGGAGATCAGCGTTCCACGCCCGGTGGTCCGGGAGGGCGGCAGCTCGTTGTTCGGCGAGCGTGAACGAACGTCCTTGAAGTTTAGGCGGAAGCGGCGGAGTGATCCTCATCAGCCATTGTTGGCACGTTTGAGCAGCACCTATGGGGTTACCCACAGTGTGGAGGGATAGTGGGGCCTTGGGACCTCATCGAAGGGTGAGATCTCGGGAGAAAGCACCACCCAAAGGGCCGAGAGCTAACCCCTCAGCGCCGACGAAAGACGCGAGAGCTAACCCCTCGACGCAATGGAACTAGATGGACGTCCGGTGGAAGTTCTGGTGGCTGCGGCTGGCGGTGGGACCGCGCTGGCCCTGATAGCGGTTGCCGTATTCGCCGGAGCCGTAGGGGTGCTCGGCGGACGACGTGAGCCGGAAGAAGCAGAGCTGGCCGATCTTCATGCCCGGCCACAGCTTGATGGGGAGAGTGGCGACGTTCGACAACTCCAGGGTCACGTGCCCGGAAAATCCGGGGTCGATGAAGCCGGCAGTGGAGTGCGTCAGCAGCCCGAGACGGCCCAGGGACGACTTTCCTTCGAGGCGCGCGGCGATATCGTCCGCCAGGCTGACTGTTTCGTAGGTGGAGCCCAGTACGAACTCGCCGGGGTGCAGGATGAAGGGTTCGTCGCCTTCGACCTCTACCAGCCGCGTCAGTTCCGGCTGTTCTTCGGCGGGGTCAATGTGGGCGTACTTGTGGTTGTCGAACAGCCGGAAGAACCGGTCAATCCGGACGTCCACGGAAGACGGCTGGACCATCGCAGGGTCGTACGGTTCAAGAACAATCCGTTGGGAGTCTATTTCGGCACGAATATCGCGGTCAGAGATCAGCACAGCATCAAAAATACCCCATGCACCAAATACCCGATGCATTGTCCGGGCCGCCCCATGGGACTATAGTTCCCGGACATGTAGAACCGCGCCCGTACCTGGGGGCATCGAGCATTCGCGGGGTAATTGTGAAAAAACTGGCAGCGCCTGCCGCTATTGTGCTGGCCGGAGCGCTGGCCTTGTGCGTGGCTGCTTCAAGCCAGCTCCTCCCGGCCACCCAAACCGTCCCTGACGGCACGGCTTCTTCAGCCGGCGTCCCGTCGGGACTGAACGCCCCGGAAGCGAGCACGACGGCGGACCCGGCACCGATCGCCGACCCTGTACCTTCCGAAGCCCCTCCAGTAGCCGGCAGCGCCGATGATCCCGCAAGCATTCCGGCTGCGGAACCAGCTGGCGGCGGTGGGCCGGTGGCGATTGATCCAGTGTTCGAGACGCCGCCGCCGGTACCGAACATCGGCCCGTCGTGGGGACCGGACAACCCCAGTGTCCCGGATACCGGCATCACTGACCCTCCCTCAGCGGATGCTGAGCCCGCACCAAGGGACACCACATCCGCCGTGGTACCCGATCCCGCGCCAACGGCTCCCGCTATCGGACCGGTTCCACATCAGACGCCGACTCCAACGCCGTCCGCTGCAACAACGCCAAGCCCCGCGCCGTCGGTCCCTACCCAGACTCCAAGCCCATCGCCGTCGGCTGCAACAACGCCGTCCGCCCCTACCCAGACGCCAAGCCCAACGCCGTCGGTGGTAACCCCGAAACCGACATCACCCACGACAACCCCAACCCCCTTCCCTGGCAAGGCACCCAGCGAGTCAACCGGACCCGACAATGGAGCATTGGCGCTCCTTCCTGACAGCAATGCGGCCGCGATCCTGACGGTCTTCAACGCGATCAACAGCTACCGCGCGTCCCTCGGCTTGGCACCGGTGAAGTACCACGCAACGGTGGCAAGCCTGGCCCAGGAGTGGTCCAACAACATCGCGACCCGCGAAGTGATCCAGCACCGTCCCAATTTCTGGACCGACCCCCGGGCACTCAACCCGAACAACGGCGCGGGCGAAGTCATCGCAGTCCGCTGGGACCGTGACGCCGCGCAGCTTGTGGAGTGGTGGAAGCAGTCACCGGGCCACGATGCCCTCCTCCGGGATCCGCGGTTCAACGTGATGGGCATTGGCATCACGTACACGGACGGCAACTGGCAGACCACGCCGAACCGATACACGATTTGGGGTGTGGTGAACTTCTTTGGCTACACCACCCTCCCGGCGGGGACCACCACACGGCCCGGGGGAACGGTCACACCGCCCACCGATCCGGTGGCTGTGTGCCAACCCGACAACAAATACCAACCCCCAACCGTGAACTTGAGCAAAGCATCCATCCGCAGTGCGGCCGATCTTGTCTCCATTTCCGGGAACGGCTCCGTGGTGGCTTACCCGTCCTTGGGCGGCGGCCGCTACGGTGCGGGCAGAACGATTGGTAGTGGGTTCACCGGCATCAAGGACCTCTTCATTGTGGACTGGGACCGTGATGGCGTATTCGACCTCGTCTCGCAGAGGATCGATGGCGCCCTCTTGGTGTTCCCCGGCCTCCAGGCCGGTGGTTTCAAGCCGCCGATCACGTTGGGCCAGGGATGGGGGACGCTCAACATTGCAATCGGCACATGGTGCGCCAACAACAGGCTCCCCCAGATTGTGGCCATGGACTCCGGCGGCAACTTGTATTTGTACAGAAACGCGGGCTTGGGCCCCATAAAGACGCAGTCCGCCATCGGTACCGGCAACCCAGCGATCCGTCTGAGCATGGTGGACTACAACGCGGATGGCTTCCAGGACCTCCTGACCACCGAGGCCAACGGCACCTTGCGGCTCTATCGCGGCAGCGGCCTGGGCACTCCGAAACAGGAATCACGGCCGGCAGTCGGCGCAGCCTGGACCGACTACACGGGATTGCGCGCCCTGCGGGGTGTCACAGGGCCCGATTCGGTGGGGATCGCCGGCTTGGACCGCAACGGAGTGGTGGAATATTGGGACCTGACTACCGGGCGTCTCACAACCCCCGTGACCATCGGGGTTGGTTGGGGCGGACTGAAGTTCGCGCAGTAGACCAGTTTGGGGCACCCAAGGCTGGCTACCGCCGTCGTGAATTAACGCGGCCTAAGCCGCCGAGCGCGACTCAATCACTGTTTTGAGCCGTTCCAGCTGGGCTACTTCGCTTTCCATGGTCTTCTGGATCATGCCATTCATCAGCTTCTGCAGGCCCTTGGGGTGGTATTCCAGCGCGAAGCGGAGGCGCGTGGTGGCGCCCTCGGTGCTGAGGTAATAACCCCCGGTGGGTTTCGCCGGTCCGTTGACTACCTCAAAGCGGACTTCAGCGCCGGGTCGGGCGTCGGTGATTTTGAAGTCGGCGGCAATCGGGCGGCCACCGGGCCCGGTGAGCGTCTGCTGGTACACAGCACCCTTTTCTCCGCGAATTCCGGATCGGAGCGAGATGCTGCGAACACCTGACCGCCAGAGGGAATTGTTGGTGCCATCCATCAGGAACTGGAAAACAGTCATGGCATCCTTGTTGATCACCACTTCATGGGCTGCGAATGCCACGGAAACCTCTTTCGGCGCACGGTTCAATTGTCGTAGCCGGGTTCCCCATACACTGCAGCTAACACCTTCAGAATAGTCAGCCTCGAACGTGTTCGACACAGGACTGACGAGCCTTGACCGAATGGTTACCTGCGAATTTTCGGGGCATGGCTGACATGCGCGGCTTGGCCCGGTAGAGTGCCTGCCGCTGGCTAAAACCAAAATTGGGGGCGTAATGCGGGTTTATAACGGTCGGGTTTCCATGGGGAACGTCCGACGGCGGCTTGCGGCTTGCGCAGCTTTCCTCAGTCTTGCGGTGGTTGGCGGAGCCGTGCTCGCCGCTCCTGCGTCGGCGGTGGATACCCGGGTCGCGGCAGCGGTTCCGGCTGCGGCGAATCCGCTCCCTGGCGTGGTCCCCTTGGGCGATCCGGCCGGCCTGTCTGTGCTGGTCAACAAGTCGCGACCGCTCAACCCGGCAAGTTACGCACCCGGCGACCTCGTCAATGCCCGCGGCTCGGGGCAGTATTTGCGCGCGGAAGCAGCGGCATGGCTGAATGGTTTGTTCCAGGGTGCTGCGGACGCCGGAACGGGCGGGCTTGCGGTGGTCAGCGGTTACCGCTCATACGCCCAGCAGCAGCAGTTGTATGCGTACTACGTCAGCATTTATGGTCAGGCGCAAGCCGATTTGATCTCCGCCCGTCCCGGGTACAGCGAGCATCAGACAGGCCTGGCCGTGGATGTCGGGAATGCCAACGGCTCGTGCGGATTGAGCACGTGCTTCGGGGACACCGCGGCTGGTATTTGGGTGGCTGCCAACGCTTATAAGTACGGCTTCATTGTCCGCTACCCCAACGGTTACACGGGCACCACGGGGTATAGCTATGAGCCGTGGCACCTGCGCTATGTGGGCGTGGATTTGGCCACCGATATGAAACGTCGCGGCATTCCCACCATGGAGCATTATTTCGCCGGCAATCCGTCGGCCTATGCAAGCATCACGTCCGGAGCGGACCTCGTGGCCGCAGACCCGAACGGCCGGCTTCTGCGTTATCCGGCTCAGGCGTGGGGAGGCTACGGAGCCCCCGTGCAGATTGGTTCCAATTGGACTGGCCTGAAGCAGGCATTCGTTGTGGACTGGGACTCCGATGGCGTCTACGACATCCTTGCTCAGTGGAACAACGGCACCCTTGGCCTGTTCAAAGGTTGGCCGGGCGGGGCTTTCTCAACCCAGATTGTGGTGGGAACGGGCGACTGGGACAAGATGACCATCACGGTAGGTAAATGGTCGAATGCCCAGGGTTACCCGGGCATCGTGGGTTACTTCCCGGATGGCGGGCTCCGGTATTACCCCAACACGTCAGGGAGGGCGCTGACTTACCGCGTCGACATCGGCAGCGGGTGGGCGGGCATGGGATTGACCATGGCCGACTGGGACGCTGATGGCGCCAACGACATCCTTGCCACCAACACGTCCGGGCAACTCCTCAGTTACCGCGGCAACGGCGCGGGCGGCTTTGCGGGCCTTCCTGTCACGGTGGGCTCAGGTTGGGGAACCATGAAGGCGTTGGTCCCCACTTTCGGATTGTCCGGGCCCGGTACGCGCAGCATCACGGCCCAAACCGTGGACGGCTACCTGGTCAGCTACGGCTTGGGACTGGGCGCTTGGACGACGCAACGCCAGGTGGGCAACGGTTGGAGCGGCATGAAGCTGTTCAAGTAAATGCCACAGGGAGTGGCGCACGGGAACCGCGGCGCGGTCAAGAGCAGCGCTGGAACTGCGCTAAGCTAGGACTCGCTCAGGGGATTTTCCCGGGGCAGTGCGGGCGTAGCTCAATGGTAGAGCGCTAGCTTCCCAAGCTCGATACGCGGGTTCGATTCCCGTCGCCCGCTCCAAGGAAACCCCTGATCCAGCGATCCGGGGTTTCTTCTGTCCCAGGCCTGATCTCCGGCCGCCTGCCCGAGGCTGACCGCCCCGCGGGCCGCCTGCCCGAGGCTCACCTCTCCCTTGCGCGCAGATCCCCAGTGACCCCGGCCACAGCGTGTTCCGCGGAGGTGTATCGTCAGGAGTCAGGAGTCATGTCGACTCCGCTCTAAGGGAGCCATCATGGGCGACAAATCACCGCGCCAAACTGCATCGAAAAAGTCCAGTAAGTCCATCAAGGAAAAGCGGGCGGACAAGCGGGCTTCCGAGTCCTCCGCCACCGAGGCCGCGAAGCCTTCCACCGGCAACAAGAAGTGACCGCGCCAACTGGCCAGCTGAGCATAGGCGTCCTCGCTTCCTCGCTGAAGCCCAATGAGCGCCGCCTGCCCATCCATCCCCAGCATTTGGAGCGCATTGCTCCGGAAGTGCGTCAACAGCTCCGGTTCGAATACGGCTACGGCGAACGGTTCGGCGTCCCGGACAGCAAACTTGAATCTTTGGTGGGCGGGCTCGGGACGCGCGAGGAGTTGATCGCCAACAGCGACGTCATCCTGCTCCCGAAGCCGCAGGCCCAGGATTTGGCCGAACTCCGCGACGGCCAAACGTTGTGGGGATGGCCTCACTGCGTGCAGGACCGGGCTATCACCCAGTTGGCGATAGATAAGAAGCTCACGCTCATTGCCTTCGAGGCAATGAACCATTGGGCAGGGGACGGCGGTTTTGGCCTTCACGTCTTTCACAAGAACAACGAACTCGCCGGGTACTGCTCCGTGCTGCATGCCTTGGCCCTGACGGGTTCCACGGGCGACTACGGCCGGCGCTTGAGTGCGGTGGTCATCGGTTTCGGGGCCACTGCCCGCGGTGCCGTCACCGCGTTGAACGCCCATGGCGTCCACGATGTGCAGGTCCTGACCAACCGGGGTGTCGCTGCCGTGGGATCGCCGATCCATTCAGTTCGAATCGTACAGTTCGACCATGACAGTAAGGCCCCGTTCCTCAGCGAAGTCATCACGAACAACGGTCGCAAGCCGTTGGCGCCCTTCCTTGCGGCGGCCGACATCGTGGTCAATTGCACCCTGCAGGACCCGAACGCGCCGCTGACATACTTGCGAACCGAGGACCTGGCGGAATTCCAGCCGGACAGCTTGATCGTGGATGTGTCCTGCGACGAAGGCATGGGCTTCAGCTGGGCGCGGACCACCACGTTCGACGAGCCGATGTTCCGCGTGGGCGGGCACGTCAACTACTACGCCGTGGACCACAGTCCGTCCTACCTGTGGAACTCGGCCAGCTGGGAAATCAGCGAGGCTTTGTTGCCCTTCTTGGACACTGTGGTGGCGGGACCGGACGCGTGGGATGCCAACGAGACCATCAGCCGCGCCATCGAAATCCGCGACGGCGTCATCCGCAACTTGGACGTCCTGGAGTTCCAGGGTCGCTCGGCGGAGTACCCGCACCTCGCAACGTCGTAGCACCAAACAGAAGGCAGCGCCGGCGGTTCACCGCCGGCGCTGCTTTCCCTGTTAAGCCGTCTGGGGCTCCTGCACAATCCGCAGCACCCGGCGCCGGTCGCGCAGGTCTACCTTCAGGTGCAAGGACGACTTCCTGGCCAGTACGACGGCGACTACCGCGGCCGCGATGGCCGGCACGCCGCCCGCTATCAAAATAGCCAGGTGCGGACCGAGGTGTTCGGCGAGCCAACCCATCATGGGGCCGCCGATGGCCTGGCCACCGATCAGCACCACGAGGTACAGGCTCATGACGCGGCCGCGGATGCTCATGTTGGAGCTGGTCTGCACCATCTGGTTGGCGGCGGTCAGGAACATCAGGCACCAGAATCCGGCGAGCACCATGATGACGCTGAACCACACCATGGACGGCATGATCGAGGACAGGCAGAGCATCAGGCCGTACAACCCGGCGGACGTGACCACCGAACGTAACCGCAACTGCCGACGTCGGGTGGACGCCACCGCGCCGGTCAGTGCACCGAGCGCAACCATCGCGTTCAGCAGGCCGTAGCCTCCGGCGCCGGCGTCGTACACGTGGTCCGCAAAAGCCGCCAACAGCACCGGAAGGCTCATCGCGAAAACTGCGACGAAGCCCGCCATAAGCCAAGGCCAGTAGATGGTGGGCTTGCTGAGCGCATAGTTCAGGCCTTCGCGCAGCATGCCCTTCTTGCGCGGTGTGGGCTGGCTGAGGTGCAGTTGGTCCTTGCGCAAGATGAGCAGCATGGTCACGGTGGAGCAGCACGCAACCGCGTTGGCGGCGAAGGCCCAGCCCGCACCCACGGCGGTGAGCAGCACACCGGCCAGGGCCGGCCCGATCAGGCCGCCGAGCTGGAAGGTCGTTGAGTTCACGCTGATGGCGTTGCGCAGGTATTTTGGCCCGACGAGTTCATTGACGAAGACCTGCCGTGCCGGTTGGTCGAGGACCGTCACGAAGCCCAACGCCAGGGCAATGGCATACACGTGCCAGACCTCAACCCGCTGGCTCAGTGACAGCACGGCCAACAAGGCAGCCAGCACCGCAGCTGCCGACTGGCAGATAATGAGGATCTTCCGTTTGGGGAAACGGTCGGCAATCATGCCGCCCCACGGTCCCAGGAAAAGCGACGGCATGAACTGCAGCGCCACGGTAATTCCGACAGCGGTGACGGAACCGGAAAGTTCCAGCACCATCCAGTCCTGGGCGATGCGCTGCATCCAGATGGCGATCACGGCGATGAAGTGGCCGATCGCGAAAATCCTGAAGTTGGGGACCTTCAGGGAGATGAAGGTATGCCGCCAGGGCAGCTTTTCACTCACGACGGCGAGTGGCTGGGTGACGGTGTCCGGTTGGTTTGTGTCCGGCAAGGGACGGGCGGACAGAGAATCGATGACGGGCTGGCTGACGTGTGCCGCTGAAGGCGGTGGGGGTGCCAAAAGTAGTCCTCGGATGGAGAGTTTCGGTGGGATGCGTTTAACGCTATGGTTGCCAGCAGCAATTATGGAAGCGTATTGCGCCTATAACTAGCATTGCGGAATGCAATGAGCGGTGTTCGGTGGCGCAGTGCTCCGGCCCGGCGTTGACCTGCGCTTTAGGAGTTCCGTGTTCGAACCTGTCCAGCTCCGTTCCTTCTTGGCCGTCGCAGAGACGCTGAGTTTCACCAAAGCCGCAGAGCGTCTGGGACTTGCGCAACCGACGGTCAGCCAGCACGTCCGTAAGCTCGAGGCTGCCGCGAAACGGGTGCTTGTGGCCCGCGATACCCGCGAAGTCAGGCTGACGGACAACGGTGACGCCATGGCCGGCTTTGCCCGAAGTATCCTTGCCGCCCACGACTCCGCCGCACGATACTTTTCGGGTTCTGCCATGCGCGGCCGACTCCGATTTGGAACCGCCGACGACCTTGCCATCACGGGCCTCCCCCGCATCCTCCGCGAGTTCCGGCAGCTGTACCCGCAAATCAACCTCGAGCTCACCGTCAGCCAGAGCGACCAGCTCTACAAGCGACTCAACGCCGGGCAGCTTGACCTTGTATTCGTAAAGTGGGTGGCCGGCGCCAAGGAAGGCACAGTAGTCCGGCATGACAACTTCGCCTGGGTTGGCGTCGAGCAGACCGTGCTGGAACCTGGAGCTCCGGTTCCCCTTATCGCCTATCCGGCTCCCAGCCTGAGCCGGAAGCTGGCTATAGATGCGCTGGAAGCCGAGGGCCGCACCTGGCGGATCACGTGCAGTACCAAGCAGATCAGCGGTGTCCTGGCTGCGGTCCGGGCAGGCATCGGCGTCGCCGTGATGCCGGCATCACTGGTTCCGGAGGACCTGAAAGTCATCACCCAGCGGTTTGGACTGCCGCCGGTGGGGGATGTCGACTTCACCCTGATCCGCAACCCGCTGGCCAACGCCGAAGTGATCGATGCCCTGACCCAGGCCATCATGGGCCGGACGCTGAGTAAGTCGAATTAATGGCCACGTGTGCCGGTCCCGTTGACGCGGCCGTAGTACGCTCACCCAATGATTGACGCCAAGCTCACGAGGCCGTCCGCAAACTTCCATGCTTCCTGGGTGGACAGCTGGAACGAGTGGGGGACCCTTAATCAGGATGGCTCGGCGGCTTTTGTGGCCGCGAGGTACGGCCTGGATCTCCGCGACAGCAGCGACTTCGCGGAATGGGTTGGCCTGCTGCACGAGTTGCCCAAGGAGAGCTTCCAACCTCCCGAAGGCTTGGCCAACCAGACCACCATCTGGGTTGTCGAGGGCAACGCGTACATGGGGGCTGCCAGCCTCAGGCACTCGTTGGTCAATGACTACCTCGTTGAGGTGGGAGGCAACATCGGCTACGGCATCCGGCCCAGTGCGCGGGGCCGGGGGCTCGCCAAACTAGCACTGAAAAGCGCCCTTCTGGAGGGTCGTGACCTCGGCATGGAACGAGTGCTCGTGACCTGCAAGCAGCCGAACGTGGCGTCGGCCCGCACCATCGAGGCGTGCGGCGGCGTTCTTGAAAGCGTCCGGCCACCGGAGAGTTTTGCCCCGGAGTTGGGAGTCACCGAGGCGATCCGGCGTTACTGGTTCCAGCTGTAGCGTGTGTGTGCGCGGCACGTCCGTAAACCGGACGTACGAGGTGCCAACGGGTGCGGCGTCCGGGCGTACCCAGCGCACGGGGCGGGAACGGGTGCGGCACGTCCGCGCACCCTCTCCGCGGCAACCTTTCCCGCCGTTCGCACCAGTAACCTCCGGCGCACGGGGCGCAAACGGGTGCGGTATCCGGGCGCACCGGGCGCACCGGGCGCGAACGGGCGCGGTATCCGGGCGTACCCAGCGCACGGGGCGGGAAAGGGCGCGGCATGCCCGCGCACCCTCTCCGCGGCAACCCCTCCCGCCGTTCGCACCAGTAACCTCCGGCGCACAGGGCGCAAACGGATGCGGCGCCCGGGCGTACCGGGCGCACGGGGCGCGAACGGGCGCGGCGCAAATGTTCAGCAGGCGATACGGCCTTACTGGGTAAGCGCATTCCCGGTATCCTGTGAAGCATGATCGACCTCACCACGTTGGCTGACCTCACGCCCGGCATCTGTTCCGTCACCCTCAGAGCGCACGGGATCGACGACGTTGTGCGGGCTTCCGCCGAGGCTGGCCTGGCTGGCATCGAATGGGGCACCGATGTGCACGTCAGTGACACGGAATCAGCCGCCCACGCCAAACGCGCGACGGAGGAAGCGGGGCTCAGGGTCTTGTCGCTTGGCTCGTACTACCGATGCGGTGCTTTCGGAGATTTCGGACGGGCCTTGGATCTAGCCACCGCACTGGGCGCCCCCAGGGTCCGGGTATGGGCCGGGGAACTCGGATCCGAGGGTGCCGGCCCGGAGCACTGGGACTCGGTGGTGACAGACACCCAGCGTATTGCCGACCTCGGGGCCGAGCACGGGATCGGCATCGCCTTCGAATACCACGGCAACACCCTCACCGACTTCCCCGGCACCACCCTCGAGTTGCTGGACCGCGTCAACCACGCCAACGTCGGCACCTACTGGCAACCCGCCGTCGGGCTTTCCGACCAGCAGGCACTCGACTCGCTCCACCAAATCCTGCCGCACGTGGTGGGCGTCCACTGCTTCTCCTGGGGGCCCGAAGCCGAACGGTTCCCCCTGCGGAACCGCAAGTTGCTATGGCAGACCGTCACCGACGTCCTGCGGGGCAACGGCAAAGATATGGACATCATGTTGGAATTCGTCGAGGACGACCTCCCGGAGAACGTCCTCAATGACGCCGCGTTTCTGCACACCATCACCCTGGGCGAGGACTAGCGCGAACGCCGCGTGCCCGGCGGAACCACACCGGAACGCCCGACGTCGGTAATCACCGCGAATGCCCGGGTCGCCCGCGCGGCGGCATGGTTATGCGGGATTCCGCGACGGGGCCTCAGTACTGCGGCGAAGCTTGACCACGCCGCTGACAGGTGGCGTATCCGGGTCTCCGGCAGCGAGCCGGCCAATGTCCTCAAGCGGCAGGTGGACCGTGGACAACGCCGGCCGGAAGTCGCGCAGGGTCTCGATATCGTCAAAGCCCGCAATGGTGGCATCGCGGGGAATCCACACCCCTTCCGGCCGCAGCGCCGCTGTGACTCCGATAGCCATGACGTCGTTGACCGCGAAGATGCAGAGCCGCTCTTCGGAAGACTTGATGCGTTCCGCGAGCGCCAGGCCGGCGTCGTATCCTCCGGCGCGGTTGAAGCCGGTGCGGATAACCTCGGCCGGTGCCCTGCCGGCGTCGGCGAGTCCGCGCTGGAATCCGCGGACCCTGTCGTCGGAGGTGTACAGGCCTTCAGGGCCTGCGATGATCAGGAACGGGCCCTCGTGGGAGGCAGCCAGTTCTGCGGCAAGGCCAGCCGCGAGTTCCTCGTTGGGGACCTTCACTACGTGGTAGCCCTCCGAGGCGGAAGCGCCGACGACAGGGTGCCCCACCACGCCCACATGTCCGCCGTTACGGCAGTACCGATCCAACTCAGCGGCGAGCTCGGCGTTGCCCTGCCGGTCCTCGGCCCGCACGGAGCGTGAACCGGCAATGACGATGGAGTCCGCGCGGCGGGCAGCGAAGGCTGCTACGGCCTCGCGCTCATCCGAGGGGGTACCGGAGGTGCTTGCCAGCAGCACCATGCGGTTCTGCTGCCGCGCGGCTTCCTGCACTCCGCGGGCTATTGCCGAGAAGTATGGATCGGCAATGTCGTGGACAACCAGGCCGATCAAACCTGAACTGGACTTCGCGAGCGCCTGGGCCTGCGCATTGGGGACATAGCCAAGTTTGTCGGCGGCCTCGCGGACGCGCTCCGCGATGTCCTCCGCGGGCTTGCGGGATGAGCCGTTGAGGACCCGGGAAGCTGTGGCCAGGGAAACTCCGGCTAAACGGGCAACTTCACTGAGTGTGCTGGCGGCCACGGGGCCCTCCTTGTCTGCAGGCGTCGGGACTGGCGCTAGGGAAATTATGTCAGGGCATACGCGAATTCGGGAAAGCGCTTGCCAAGCTGTCGCGCCATGGTGCATGATTCTTTGCAATGGGAATGCGCTTTCCCACACATGCAAAAGCAAGCACCGGCAACCGCAGAGCGACCGGCACACAAGGTACTGGAGAGAAAACATGGGTTTCGAAACAAAGACGATCCGCATCGCCATGAATGGCATCACCGGCCGCATGGGATACCGCCAGCACTTGCTGCGGTCCATCCTTCCCATCCGCGACGCCGGGGGTTTTACCCTTGAGGACGGCACCAAGGTCCAGGTCGAACCGATCCTCGTAGGCCGCAACGAAGCGAAGATCCGCGAACTCGCCGAGCTCCACAAGGTTTCCGAATGGACCACCGATCTGGATGCCGTCATCGCCGATCCCACCGTGGACATCATCTTCGACGCTTCCATGACCAGCCTCCGCGCCGCCACCCTGAAGAAGGCCATGCGCGCCGGCAAGCACATCTTCACCGAGAAGCCCACGGCCGAAACCCTCGAAGAGGCCATCGAGCTCGCACAGATCGGCAAGGAAGCCGGCGTCACCGCAGGCGTTGTGCACGACAAGCTGTACCTCCCCGGCCTGGTCAAGCTTCGCCGCCTGGTGGACGAAGGGTTCTTCGGCCGCATCCTCTCCATCCGTGGCGAGTTCGGCTACTGGGTCTTCGAAGGCGACGTGCAGGCTGCACAGCGCCCCTCCTGGAACTACCGCAAGGAAGACGGCGGCGGAATGACCACGGACATGTTCTGCCACTGGAACTACGTCCTTGAAGGCATCATCGGCAAGGTCAAGAGCGTCAACGCCAAGACAGCCACGCACATCCCCGCCCGTTGGGACGAGGCCGGCAAGGAATACAAGGCCACCGCAGACGACGCCTCCTACGGCATCTTCGAGCTCGAAACCCCGGGCGGCGACGACGTCATCGGCCAGATCAACTCTTCCTGGGCGGTCCGCGTCTACCGCGACGAACTGGTTGAGTTCCAGATCGACGGCACGCACGGTTCCGCCGTCGCCGGTTTGAACAAGTGCGTTGCACAGCAGCGCGCCCACACCCCCAAGCCAGTCTGGAACCCGGACCTGCCCGTCACCGAATCCTTCCGAAGCCAGTGGCAGGAAGTTCCCGCCAACGCCGAGCTGGACAACGGCTTCAAGCTGCAGTGGGAAGAATTCCTGCGCGACGTCGTCGCCGGCCGTGAGCACCGCTTCGGCCTGCTGTCCGCAGCCCGCGGCGTGCAGCTGGCCGAACTCGGCCTGCAGTCCTCGGCTGAACGCCGCACCATCGACATCCCGGAGATCACCCTCTAATGACGTCACTGATTCTTCCCACAGACGACGGCGGCACCCGCGAGTACCGCCTCCAGGCAGCCACATCGTGGGCCAAGCCGACCGCTCCCCTGACCGCCCGCCGCGCCTACGCCGCAGCGCACGTCACTCCCGAAGTGTCCGCAGACAACACCCCCGGCGCTCCTGCACAGCTCGACTGGGACGCCACCCTGGCGTACCGGCACGAGCTGTGGTCCTACGGCTTGGGCGTTGCTGACGCCATGGATACCGCCCAACGCGGCATGGGCCTGGACTGGGCAGCAACCCAGCAGCTCATCAAGCGCACAGGTGCCGAGGCCGCTTCGGTCGTGGCCGGCAACAATGCGGCGACGGCCGGCAAGTCCGTGCGGGACCTCGTTTCCTGCGGGGCGGGCACCGACCAGATGGACATTTCGGCGCTCCCTCCCGGGGCAGCGGGAATCCAGGCCGTCATCGACGCCTACCGTGAGCAGATCGCCGTCGTCAGCGAGGCCGGACCGAAAGTCATCCTCATGGCATCCCGCGCATTGGCCCAGGTGGCTACCAGCGCGGACGACTATCTGCACGTCTACTCCACGCTCCTGCAGGAAGTTGACCAGCCCGTCATCCTGCACTGGCTCGGCACCATGTTCGACCCCGCACTGGCCGGGTATTGGGGCTCCGATGACGTCTCCGTCGCCACCGAAACGTTCCTTAGCCTGATCCGCGAGCACTCGGACAAGGTTGACGGCGTCAAGGTTTCGCTGCTGGATGCTTCCCACGAGGTCGCCCTCCGCGCCAACCTGCCGGAAGGCGTCCGCCTCTACACCGGAGACGACTTCAACTACCCGGAACTGATCGACGGCGACGAGACGCACCACTCGGACGCCCTCCTGGGCATCTTCGCCGCCATCTACCCGGCCGCTTCGGTTGCGTTGCAGAAGTACGACGCCGGTCAGGGCGCCGAGGGCCGCGCCATCCTGGACTCCACCCGCGAGCTCGGGAAGCACATCTTCAGCGCCCCCACGTTCTACTACAAAACCGGGATCGCGTTCATGTCCTGGCTCAACGGAAAGCAGCCCGGTTTCCAGATGGTGGGCGGGCTCCACTCCGGCCGGTCGGTCCTGCACCTGGCCAAGACCTTCGAACTGGCGGACAAGGCAGGATTGTTGAAGGATCCGTCACTGGCAGCCTTCCGCATGTCGGACTACCTCCGGATCAACGGAGTAGGCGCATGAGCACCGATTTCTCGCGACTGTCCTTGAACAGCGCCACCACCAAGAAGTGGACACTTGCCGAGGCCGTCGACGGCTGTGCCCGCGCCGGCATTCCCGCGATTGGCCCTTGGCGTGACCGCGTGGCCGAGTCTGGCTTGGACAAAGCAGCCAAGCTCATCAAGGACGCCGGGCTCCGGGTTTCCTCGCTGTGCCGCGGCGGTTTCCTTACAGCGGCCGATGCCGAAGGACAGGCCGCCGCTCTGGCAGACAACTTCGACGCCGTCCGCGAAGCAGTAGCGCTCGACACCCAGGAGCTGTTCCTGGTGGTGGGTGGCCTCGCCCCCGGCGAAAAGGATGTGGTTGCGGCCCGTCAACGCGTGGCCGATCGCCTGGAAGAGCTGGTTCCCTTTGCTTCCGAGAACGGCGTCCGCTTGGTTCTTGAACCCCTGCACCCGATGTACGCCGCTGACCGCGCCCTGATCTCCACTTTGGGCCAGGCACTCGATCTCGCGGCGCCTTACGACGCAAGGGCTGTTGGCGTCGCCGTCGACACCTTCCACGTCTGGTGGGATCCGGAACTCAAGGCCCAGATTGAACGTGCTGGCCGGGAGAACCGCATCGCGTCCTACCAGGTGTGCGATTTCAACCTGCCGATCGCCGCTGACGCGCTGTTGTCCCGCGGCATGATGGGCGACGGCGTCATCGACTTCGCGACCATCGGTGCCTGGGTCAGGGACGCCGGATACAGGGGCGACATTGAGGTTGAAATCTTTAACCAGGAGATCTGGGATGCCGATGGGGACAGCGTCCTGGAAACCATGAAGCAGCGCTACGCGGAGCTCGTCCTCCCGTTCGCGTAACTACGTGATCCTCCCGCGGATGCCCTAAGCTCCGCGGGAGGATCGCTTCAAAGCCAGCGGGTCCCTGCCACGGTCACGGCAGGGGCCCGCTTCCTGCCAGCTCCAGCCGGGCCTTCGGCAGACCGATAAAGGTGACCGAACCGCCGTCGGGCCCTTGCAGTTCCAGGGTGATGTTCGAGGAGTCTCCCGTGGACTGCACCGAACGGACCCGGAATACCTCGCTCCGGATCTTCACGCTATCCCCGTGCTTGATCGCTTTGAGCTTGGTTGTGACGGCGTCGGCGGCAGGGTTCCGGCTACTTGTCTTTCCGCGGTTCCTGGCCATGATTTTCACGGATTTCCTCTCCGGTCCTGACAATTTCATCTTCCTTTTCCTGCATCTTGTCGCTCTTCTTGGTGTCGCGGGGCGGCAGCTGAATGCTCTCTTCAGCTTCAATGCCACCCTGCAGCTGGCGGCCACGCTCCATCTCGGCGTCGAATTCGGCGCCGAACAGCAAGGACATGTTCAGGATCCAGAGCCACAGCAACATGATGATCACACCCGCCAGGGCACCATAGGTCTTGTTGTAGTTGCTGAAGTTGGCAACGTAGAAGCCGAAACCCAGTGAGGCCAAGGCGAAAATCACCAGGGCGATGAGGGAGCCCATGCTCATCCAACGGAACTTAGGCTGCTTGACGTTGGGAGTGAAGTAGTAGAGCACTGCGATAATTGCGACGACAATGACGATGAGCACCGGCCATTTTGCGATGTTCCAGACCGTCAGGAACGTCTCGGATAATCCAATGGCACCACCGATCGCTTCCGCGACCGGCCCGCTGAGGACCAGCATGGCCGCGGCCAGCGCAGCACCCACCACCGCAACGACGGTAACTGCCAGCATCGTGCCGCGGAGCTTGATGAAGCCGCGCCCTTCGTCCACTTCGTAGACGCGGTTCATTGCGCGGCTAAAAGCGGAAACATAGCCGGAGGCCGACCATAGGGCCACCACGATCCCGAAGAAGAGGGCGAAGCCGGCCGCATTGGACTGGGTCAGCTCCTCGATGGGCTTTCGGAGGGTGTCAACGCCCGGTCCGGGAGCAAATTGCTGGACGATGTCCAGCAATGCCGACGTGGTCTTGCCTGCATCGCCAAATATGCCGAGAAGCGAAACCAAGGCAAGGAGGGCGGGGAAGAGCGCGAGCACACCGTAGTACGTCAAGCCTGCCGCAGCGTCCGGGCACTGGTCCTTAGTGAACTCCCGGAGGGTCCTCTTGGCGATGTACATCCAAGTGGGCTTGGCGAGGTCGTTGGGACTGTCCGGCTTGCGCGAGTCTTCCGGGGAAGGTGCGGTCCGCGCCTTCGCAGTGCTTGTGTGGGCTGAATCTTGTGTAGTCATGGGGCACTCGTCCGTGGGGGTAGGTTGCGCGAACAACTGACCCATCAATACTAAGCATGCTGATGATTCTTTAGGAAGAACCCACGCCGACTTTCAACCCGGAATCTATGCCAGCTTCGCCGCCAGCAGGAACTCGAAGGGCGACTCAATCACGGAGCGGATCACCTGGCCGGCAGCTCCCAGAAGGGTTCCGGAATGCTCCAGGCTGGACAAGGTCAGGTTCCTCGGATCCAAAAGCCCCGGCGCATGGCGCTCCAGACTGGCCAACAGGGCCGGGCGCAGCCACTCTCCCAGCGTGGCAAAATGTCCGCCGAGCACTACTGCTTCGATATCCATCAACCGGGCAGAGGAGGCAAGGGCGACGCCCAGGTACCGCCCGGCGTCGTCGACTGCCTTCCTGGCCTGCGGATCCCGCTGCCGAAGAGCCGCGAGCAGCAACTCAGCGCGCTCCTCCAACGCGCCGGGCGGAATGCCCGCCGCCTCGAATATCGCCTCTTGGCCAGCGAAGGTTTCCAGGCACCCCGCCCCGCCACACGAACAGGACGGTCCATCCGGGTTCACTACGATATGCCCCAACTCTCCCGCGGAGCCACCCGGCCCCGTGTACAGCTCGGACGCGATGATGACGCCGCCGCCTACACCCACTTCTCCGGATACGTAGAGAAAGTCAGCGGGGCCGCCGCCATACCAAAGTTCGCCCAGCGCTGCACTGTTGGCCTCATTGGACAACCGCACTCCAAGCGGGGCCCCCTCCAGGAGGGCCCGTGGATTCAACGGCTCATTTTCCCAATGCAGGTTGGGGGCGGACAGGACGACGCTTCGCTGCTCGTCCACCAGCCCGGGGACAGCCAGGCCGCCACCGAGGATGGCTATGCCTTCGGCGGCCGCAGCAGCCTTCGCCTCGGCCGCCAAGGCGCCGAGACGCTCCATCACCGTCGCCGGCCCCAAGCCCCGGTTGGGCGACTCAACACTTGAATGGAAGCGCAGGTTGCCACCGAGGTCCACCACGCCTACAGCCAGGTAATCCACGTTGATTTCCATGCCGATCACGCCGCGCCGGGAACTGAGCTCCAGGCCCTGGCCAGGCCTCCCCCGCTCGCCGTCGCGGTAGAGGCCCACCTCGGCGACCAGCCCCGACTCCACGAGATCGGCGACAAGGCTGGACACCGCAGCCTTGGTAAGTCCGGTTCCGGCGGCAAGCTGCGCGCGGCTGGGCTTGGCATCGCCCGTCTTGGCAATGGAGTCCAGCACGAGCGAAAGATTACGACGGCGGACATCACCTACGCGCCCCGGCGCGGTTGCGTCAATCACGGGTATGGGACCTCCCTGCGGATTCGAAAAACTTTTTGCCGGCTTCCATTGACCATAATCCATCATCCCCCATATAGTTCAGATTGAAAACTAATTGGAGGGCATGACTTTCCGTCCCTTCCCAGTGCTTTGCAAAGGAGCAAAATGACCCTGCAGCCCACCCCCCAGGACCGTTTCACCTTTGGCCTTTGGACCGTTGGCTGGACTGGCGCGGACCCATTCGGCGTCGCAACCCGCCCGGCCCTGGACCCGGTAGAAGCCGTGCACAAGCTCAGCGAGCTCGGCGCCTACGGCATCACTTTCCACGACAATGACCTGATCCCCTTCGATGCCACGGCCTCCGAACGCGAACTGATCCTGAAGAACTTCAAGGCCGCACTGGCCGAGACCGGCTTGAAGACACCCATGGTGACGACCAACCTCTTCAGCCACCCCGTCTTCAAGGACGGCGGCTTCACGTCGAACGACCGCTCCATCCGTCGCTTCGCCCTGAGCAAGATCCTCCGCAACATCGACCTCGCCGCCGAGCTTGGCGCCGAGACGTTCGTGATGTGGGGCGGCCGCGAAGGCAGCGAATATGACGGTTCGAAGGACCTTTCCGCCGCACTGGACCGCATGAAGGAAGGCGTTGACACAGCGGCCGGCTATATCAAGGAGAAGGGTTACGGCCTCCGGATCGCCCTGGAGCCCAAGCCGAACGAACCCCGTGGCGACATCTTCCTTCCCACTGTCGGCCACGGTCTGGCGTTCATCGCGCAGCTGGAACACGGTGACATCGTGGGCCTCAACCCCGAGACGGGCCACGAGCAGATGGCGGGCCTGAACTTCACCCACGGCATCGCACAGGCCCTGTGGGCCGGAAAGCTTTTCCACATCGACCTCAACGGCCAGCGTGGAATCAAGTACGACCAAGACCTTGTTTTCGGCCACGGCGACCTCACCAGCGCCTTCTTTACCGTGGACCTCCTGGAGAACGGCTTCCCGAACGGCGGACCGAAGTATGACGGCCCACGCCACTTCGACTACAAGCCGTCCCGCACTGACGGTTACGACGGCGTTTGGGAATCCGCAAAGTCCAACATGTCCATGTACCTCCTGCTCAAGGAGCGTGCGCTTGCGTTCCGCGCGGATCCCGAGGTCCAGGAAGCACTGGCCACCTCAGGCGTGTTCGAGCTGGGCGAGCCGACTCTTGGCGCCGGCGAGACCACCGCGGACCTGCTGGCTGATGCCAGCGCTTTCGAAACGTTCGACGCCGACCAGGCCGCGGAGCGCTCGTTCGCCTTCGTCCGCCTCAACCAGTTGGCCATCGAGCACCTCCTCGGCGCCCGCTAAGCCACTCCCGTCCACCACCATCCATGCCGGACGTGCCCCTGTTTTGAGGGCGCGTCCGGTATGTCCCCCAAAGGATTTACCCATGCCACTCGTAGCCGGGATAGACAGCTCCACCCAGTCCTGCAAGGTGATCATCCGGGACTCAGCCACAGGCGCCTTGGTGCGACAAGGCCGGGCTTCCCATCCGGAGGGAAGCGAGGTTCACCCTGAGCACTGGTGGACTGCGCTGCAGGAAGCGATCACGGACGCGGGCGGTTTCGATGATGTGGACGCCGTCTCCATCGGTGGGCAGCAGCATGGCATGGTGTGCCTGGACGAATCCGGAGAGGTTGTTCGCCCGGCCCTGCTGTGGAACGACACACGTTCAGCACCGGATGCCGAGGATCTCATCCGCGAGGCCGGTGATGGCGATTCAGTGGCCGGTGCCGCCCAGTGGGCAAGCAGCACGGGAACCGTGCCGGTCGCTTCATTGACGGCCACCAAGCTGCGCTGGTTGGCCCGCAATGAGCCAGAAAACGCCGCCCGTACGGCCGCGGTGTGCCTTCCCCATGATTGGCTGTCTTGGCGCTTGGCAGGTAACGGTCCCGGAACAGGGCCTGCGTCGCTGGAGCTCCTCCGCACCGACAGGTCCGATGCCTCCGGCACCGGCTACTTTTCGGCCACCACCGGCGAGTATCTTCCCGAAGTACTTCGAAGCACGCTGGGGCACGTGCCGGTGCTGCCTACCGTCGTGGGGCCTTTGGAAGTGGCAGGCAAGACTCGGGACGGTGTTTTGATCGGGCCGGGTGCCGGCGATAACGCTGCCGCGGGCCTGGGTGTCAATGCCGGAGTCGGCGATGTGGTCATATCCATTGGGACATCAGGGACAGTATTCGCCGTCTCGGATGTTTCCTCACGCGACGCCAGCGGGCTGGTGGCTGGTTTCGCTGATGCCACCGGGAATTACCTTCCGCTGGCGTGCACGCTCAACGCCACACGGATTTTTGACTCCACCGCCGCTTTGCTGGGAGTAACGCTCCAGGAACTGGGGGAGCTGGCGTTGACCGCGCCGGAGGGATCCGGTGGACTGACCATGGTGCCGTATTTCGAGGGCGAGCGGACACCCAACCTGCCGAACGCCACCGGCTCGCTCCACGGACTTACCCTCTCCAACTACACCCCTGCCAACCTGGCCCGGGCCGCAGTCGAGGGCGTGGTGTGCTCACTCGCCGATGGCCTGGCCGCCCTCCAGGCCCAGGGTGTCGAAGCCCAGCGCATCATCCTGGTGGGCGGGGGCGCACAATCAGAAGCCGTCCAGCAAGTGGCCGCCGCTGCATTCGATGTTCCGGTGTTCGTGCCAAAGCCGGGTGAGTACGTTGCGGACGGTGCGGCGCGACAGGCAGCGGGTGTCCTGGCGGGCACGTTGCCTGACTGGCCGGTGGAAGGCGTGAACGTGAGCGCACGGAACGGCGACGCGCCCGCTGCCATTCTTAAGAGGTACCGGCATTACGCCGCAAGGGCGGCCATCGGCTGATCATCGTGGCCAGTGCTCTATCGTGACAGGGTGAGCTCTGAACGAACTGCACCAACCCGCCCGCCGGTCATGGAAGACGTCGCCCGCGTTGCCGGGGTGTCCCATCAGACCGTTTCACGGGTGCTCAACAACCACCCCAACGTGAGTTCCAAGACCCGCGAGCGCGTCGAACAGGCCATCACCGATCTGGGTTACCGCCGCAACGTAGCCGCCCGCAGCCTGGTGACGCGGCGCTCCCAAACCATTGGAGTGCTCGGCAGTGAGCTGGCGCAGTACGGACCATCCCACACACTGCTGGGCGTTCAGCAGGCTGCGAGGGATGCCGGCTATTTCGTCAGCGTTGCAGGCCTGCGCGAGGTCACCCCGGAAACCATCAAGGACGCCATCGCGCACTTCATGGACCAGGGCGTGGACGGCATTGTGGTGACGGTGCCACACCCTGGAACTTTCGACGTCCTGCGGGACATTACAGCCCAGGTTCCGCTGGTAGCCGTCGGGTCGGTGGGCGACGAGAACCTCAGCGGCGCCACAGTCGACCAACGGCAGGGCGCCCGGTTGGCCGTCCAACACCTTCTGGACCTTGGCCACACGCAGATCGGCCACTTGTCCGGGCCCGCCGATTGGATCGACGCGGCGGCACGCATCGACGGCTGGCGGGACACTTTGGCTGAAGCGGGGCTTGAGCCAGCCACACTGATCGAGGGCGATTGGAGTGCTGAATGCGGTTATCGCGAAGGCCTGAAGATCGCGGCGGAGCGCTCAATGACGGCTCTTTTTGTTGCCAACGACCAGATGGCCCTGGGGGTCCTGCGGGCCTTCAATGAGACCGGCGTCCAGGTTCCCGCCGACATCAGTGTGGTGGGCTTCGATGACCAGCCGGAATCCGCGTACTTCATTCCGCCACTGACCACCGTTGCGCAGGACTTCGAAGAGTTGGGCCAGCGCTGCATCGATCTGCTGCTCGAGCACTTGGACAAGGGCGCATCGCAGGCGCCGGCGACGGTCACGCCTCGCCTGGTTGTCCGCTCCACCACCGCCCAGGCCCGAACCGCCTAGCCCGGACCCTGCCGAGGGGCAGGCTTAGGGGTTGGCCACGGCCCCCACCAAAACATTGGCGTGAACCTTGCGCCAGCCCTCTGATTCGAGGGCCTTGGTGTCGAACCCGGTTGTTACCAGCTTTACGGTGGGCTGTCCCATGTGGCTGGTGGTTACGATTTCCCGTTCACCGGTAATCCCATCGGAACAAGCCAGCATCCATTGGTCCGGCTTGTCGACGGGGTAGGCAGCGATGCAGGCCGTCGTGCGCTCGGGGCTTTCTGCTGCGAAGTACTTAACCCGGTTGTCCTCGGCCAAAAGCCGGAAGTCTGAAGGCAAGTCAGGCTTTTCGCTCCGAATACCGGCGGGTAGTGCATCTTTTGCCTCGGCGGGCCGTTGTACGGCCGCAATCCCGGAGTAGCCGGAGCACCCGGCAAGCAACCCGGCGAGCAGCAGGAGCGCCACAGCGGCGGCAGCGGACTTCATCTCGCGGTACCTCAATGTTCCCCCAAACAGTTTGTCTTGCCAGCCTACCCGTGGGCGGACTTGGACACAGCGGCGAACCGCTCTTGACATCAAAGTTGTGAGCGCTAACAATTGCATCAGACCTTCTTCACTTTTCCACCCCGAACCCCGGCAATGAGGCCCTGGCCAGCCGGATGGAGACCTCATGAATACCTCAGAAAATTCCCCGCTCGATGAGCAATTCGTCATCGGCGTGGACTACGGCACCCTGTCCGGCCGCGCCGTCGTCATTCGTGTCTCGGACGGCGCCGAGCTCGGCAGCGGCGTGTTCGAATACCCGCATGCCGTGGTCACGGAAAAGCTTCCCGTCAGCGGCCAGCGCTTGCCCGCCGACTGGGCGCTCCAGGTCCCCAACGACTACCGCGACGTCCTGCGCAATGCTGTACCGGCCGCCGTCGCCGATGCCGGCATCGACCCGAAGAACGTGGTGGGCATCGCCACTGACTTCACCGCCTGCACCATGGTTCCGACGACGGCGGACGGCACGCCGCTGAACGAACTGGAACGCTTCGCTGACCGACCCCACGCATTCGTGAAGCTGTGGCGCCACCACGCCGCCCAGCCCCAAGCGGACCGCATCAACCAGCTTGCTGAAAAGCGCGGCGAATCCTGGCTCCCCCGCTACGGCGGCCTGATCTCCTCCGAGTGGGAATTCGCCAAGGGTTTGCAGCTCCTGGAAGAGGACCCCGAAGTCTACGGCGCCATGGACCACTGGGTTGAGGCCGCCGACTGGATCGTCTGGCAGCTGTGCGGAAGCTACGTCCGGAACGCCTGCACCGCTGGATACAAGGGCATCTACCAGGATGGAAAGTACCCGTCGGAAGATTTCCTGGCAGCGCTTAATCCTGACTTCAAGGACTTCGTCAGCAGCAAACTCGAGCACACCATCGGCCGTTTGGGCGAGGCCGCCGGACAGCTCACGGAAGAAGCCGCCGCATGGACGGGGCTTCCGGCAGGGATTGCCGTAGCCGTGGGAAACGTTGACGCGCACGTGAGCGCACCGGCAGCCAATGCCGTGGAGCCTGGGCAGCTTGTTGCCATCATGGGTACTTCCACGTGCCATGTCATGAACGGCGACGTCCTGCGCGAGGTCCCGGGCATGTGTGGCGTCGTTGACGGCGGAATCGTTGACGGCCTGTGGGGTTACGAGGCAGGCCAGTCCGGAGTGGGCGACATCTTCGGTTGGTTCACCAAGAACGGTGTTCCTCCCGAATACCACCAGGCCGCCGCGGCCGAAGGCAAAAACATCCACGAGTACCTGACCGGACTCGCGGAGAAGCAGGCCATTGGCGAGCATGGCCTCATCGCCTTGGACTGGCACTCGGGCAACCGTTCGGTGCTGGTTGACCACGAACTTTCAGGCATTGTGGTGGGCCAAACCCTGGCCACCAAGCCTGAGGACACTTACCGGGCCCTGCTGGAGGCCACGGCGTTCGGCACCCGCACCATCGTGGATGCCTTCCGCGATTCCGGCGTCCCGGTCAAGGAGTTCATCGTTGCCGGCGGCCTGCTGAAGAACACCTTCCTCATGCAGGTCTACGCGGATATCACCGGCTTGCAACTCTCCACGATCGGCTCTGAGCAAGGACCCGCGCTCGGCTCGGCGATCCACGCTGCAGTCGCTGCCGGGAAGTACAAGGACATCCGCGAGGCCGCCGCATCCATGGCCGCAGCTCCGGGCGCGGTGTACACGCCCATTCCTGAAAACGTTGCCGCGTACGACGTCCTCTTCCAGGAATACAGGACACTGCACGACTACTTCGGCCGCGGAACCAACAATGTCATGCACCGACTCAAGGCGATCCAGCGCGAGGCGCAGGGCGCCGCGACGGTGACCGAACCGGCGTCGAACCCTTCCACTGACGAAGCTGAGCGGGTGTCCGCATGAGCGCGCTCCTGGACACCATCGCGAGGGTCCGCAAGGAAGTCTGCGAACTCCATGCAGAACTCACCAGGTATGAACTGGTGGTGTGGACCGCCGGGAACGTCTCGGGCCGCATCCCGGGCCACGACCTGATGGTCATCAAGCCCTCCGGGGTTTCCTATGATGACCTCACGCCGGAGCTCATGGTGGTCACCGACCTGTACGGCACACCGATCCGGGGCATGAACACCGGCAGCGCGGGCACCGTTGACTGGGGAAATCCGGATCTTTCGCCGTCCTCGGACACAGCCGCGCACGCCTACGTCTACCGGCACATGCCCGAGGTTGGGGGCGTGGTGCACACGCATTCCACCTACGCCACGGCGTGGGCTGCCCGCGGTGAGGAAATCCCTTGCGTCCTGACCATGATGGGCGACGAATTCGGTGGCCCCATCCCGGTAGGGCCGTTCGCACTGATCGGAGACGATTCGATCGGCCAAGGCATTGTCGAGACGCTCAAAAACTCCAATTCACCAGCGGTGCTGATGCAGAACCACGGGCCGTTCACCATCGGCAAGGACGCCCGGTCCGCGGTCAAGGCCGCTGTCATGTGCGAGGAAGTGGCCCGGACCGTACACATATCCCGGCAGCTGGGAGAACCCCTTCCCATTGACCGGGCCAAGATCGAATCGCTGTACGACCGCTACCAAAACGTTTACGGCCGCTAAGCCCTCAGCAGCCAGCCCGGACAAGAACACAACCCCAGGAGCACCCCCATGGCAAAGGCCAACAACACGTCACTTGAGCAGTACGAGGTCTGGTTCCTCACCGGCAGCCAGCACCTCTACGGCGAGGACGTCCTCAAGCAGGTCGCAGCGCAGTCGCAGGAGATTGCCAACGCCCTCAACGCCAGCAACGACGTCCCGGTCAAACTCGTCTGGAAGCCGGTCCTCACCGACTCGGACGCCATCCGCCGCACCGCACTGGAAGCGAACTCCAACGATTCCGTGATCGGCGTGACCGCATGGATGCACACGTTCAGCCCCGCCAAGATGTGGATCCAGGGCCTGGACGCACTGCGCAAGCCCTTGCTGCACCTGCACACCCAGGCCAACCGGGACCTGCCGTGGGCTGACATCGACTTCGACTTCATGAACCTCAACCAGGCAGCTCACGGCGACCGCGAGTTCGGGTACATCCAGTCCCGCCTGGGCGTGCCGCGGAAGACCGTCGTCGGGCATGTCAGCAACCCCGAGGTAGCCCGCCAGGTGGGTGCCTGGCAGCGCGCCTCCGCCGGGTGGGCCGCCGTCCGCACGCTGAAGCTCACCCGCTTCGGTGACAACATGCGCAACGTCGCAGTCACCGAAGGCGATAAGACCGAGGCCGAGCTGCGCTTCGGCGTCTCGGTGAACACCTGGTCCGTGAATGAGCTCGCCGAGGCTGTCCACGGCGCCGCGGAATCCGACGTCGACGCTTTGGTCGCGGAGTACGAACGCCTTTACGAGGTGGTTGACGAACTCAAGGCAGGGGGCGACCGCCACGAGTCGCTGCGCTACAGTGCACGCATCGAGCTGGGACTGCGCAGCTTCCTGGAAGCCAACGGCTCTGCGGCCTTCACCACGTCCTTCGAGGACCTGGGCGAACTGCGCCAGCTCCCCGGCATGGCCGTCCAGCGTCTTATGGCCGATGGCTACGGGTTCGGTGCCGAGGGTGACTGGAAGACCGCCATCCTGGTCCGCGCGGCCAAGGTCATGGGTGGGGATCTGCCCGGCGGCGCATCGCTGATGGAGGACTACACGTATCACTTGGAGCCCGGCAGCGAGAAGATCCTGGGCGCGCACATGTTGGAGGTTTGCCCGTCGCTGACCGCCAAGAAGCCGCGCGTTGAGATCCACCCGCTGGGTATTGGCGGCAAGGAAGATCCCGTCCGCATGGTCTTCGACACCGACGCCGGCCCCGGCGTGGTGGTGGCCCTGTCCGACATGCGCGATCGCTTCCGCTTGGTGGCGAACGTGGTGGACGTCGTCGACCTTGACCAGCCGCTGCCCAACCTCCCGGTGGCCCGCGCGCTGTGGGAACCCAAGCCCAACTTCGCTACCTCGGCCGCCGCGTGGCTCACCGCCGGCGCGGCGCACCACACGGTATTGTCCACGCAGGTGGGCCTGGAGGTATTCGAGGACTTCGCCGAAATCGCCAAGACCGAACTCCTGACCATCGACCAGGACACCACCATCAAACAGTTCAAGAAGGAACTCGCCTGGAACGCCGCCTATTACAAGTTGGCCGGCGGCCTGTGAGCACTGAATTCACGCTAAGCGCGGGCGGTTACACGGCTGTTGTGACCGCCCGCGCGGCTGCGCTCCGCGTCCTGCAGTTCCACGGCCGGGACCTGGTGGTCCAGTTTCCCCAGGGTGGACCCATCCCGGACTATCGCGGCATCATCGCTGCACCGTGGCCCAACAGGATCGCGGATGGCAGGTACAGCTTTGACGGCGTCACGCACCAGTTGCCGGTCAACGAACCGGAGCGCGGCACGGCTTTGCACGGCCTCGCCTTCCCGCTCGACTGGACAATTAAGGAGTCCGACGCCGGTTCGGTCACCTTGACGTGCACGGTAGGTCCGACCGCGGGTTACCCGTTCGCCCTGGAACTTTCGGCCCGGTACGTGCTGGACGATTCCGGGCTGCACGCTTCCGTAACGGCTGTGAATGCCGCGGACGTGGCAGCACCCTACGGAGTCTGCCCGCACCCATACCTTGTGGCCGGTTCGTCGCCGCTGGATGAGTGGGTCCTGGATTTCGCCGCGGACTCGCTCCTGGAGGTCACGCCGGACAGGCTGCTGCCGCTTTCATTGGCACCCGTGGCAGGTCATGAGTTCGATTTCCGCGCTCCGCGCGCCATCGGCAGCACCGAGATCGATCACGCCTTTACGGGCATAACGTTCGACGGCGGGCTGGCGCGGTTGTCCGTGCGGGACCCGGCGGGCACCGGCGTCGGAATGTCATGGGACGAAAGCTGCCCATGGCTGCAGATCCACACAGCCGACAAGCCCGCACCCATCCCCAACCGGATCGGCCTGGCAGTGGAACCCATGACGTGCCCGCCCGACGCTTTCAACAGCGGGACAGACCTGATCCGGCTTGAGCCCGGGGCTGAACACACAGCAGCGTGGAGCATCTACGCGCTGTAGGCATCCAACCAGGCCGGGCGCTAGCTTCCTAAGCCCGCGGTGCTTTGGCGGACCACCAGCTCGGGCGTGAACACCACGGCCCGATGCTTGGTTCCGCCGCTCTCCTGTTCTTCCGCGAGCAGCTCGATCGCCGTGCGGCCGAGCGCTTCCGTGGGCTGGCGGATCGAGGACAGCGGCACTACAGCGGAGATGGCGAAATCGATGTCGTCATAGCCGATCAAAGCAATGTCCTCCGGAATCCGGACTGTCCGCAGCATGGTCAGGGACTGCATGACGCCCAGGGCCAGGAGATCGTTCGAGCAGAAGACAGCTTCCGGGCGCTTTTCCGGAGAACGTTCCACCAGGCTGTTGCCCACTTTGCGGCCTGTCAGGACGGTCTGCCCCTCGGAGTCGAGCACCTCGATGCTGGCTCCGGAAACTTCGGCGACGGCGCGCTGCGCGCCCTTGAGTCGGCTGGCCACCTGGCGGATGGTCGGCGTTCCGACAAAGGCCAAACGACGGCGGCCAATGTCCAGCAGATGCTTGGCGGCCAAATATCCGCCTTCCTGGTCATCAACGGATACTGAGCTGCACCGCCCGGTGTCGGCCAGTTCATCCACCAGGACGGTAGGCACTCCGCGTTCGCGAAGCGTATCGATCCGCTGGCCCACATCGCCGACGGGCGAGATCAGCAGGCCCTGGACCCGTTGTTCCTGGAACAAGTCCATGTAGTGCGCTTCGCGGGAAGCGTCCTGGCCGCTGTCCCCCACCAGCACCACGCTTCCCAGGGCCGTAGCTGCGTCCTCAGCCGCACGGGCCACGGAGGAGAAGAAGGGGTTTCCGACATCGAGCACAATCAGGCCGATGGTCCGGCTTTGTCCTGCCCGGAGTTGGCGGGCGGCGTCGTTGCGTACGAAACCCAGCTCAGCGATGGATTTGAGGACCCGCTCCTTGGTCCGCTGGGAAACGCGGTCCGGATAATTCAGCACGTTGGAAACAGTTCCCACGGCTACCTGTGCATGGGTGGCAACGTCTTTGATGCTGGCTGTCGTGGACATGCTTTCCGATCTCCGTGGGCCGAAGTCAAAGTGCTGGAAACGCCTTGACACCCTCCCGTTTCCGAGGGTAATTTGAATCGTAACAAATGAAACGATTCAAAGACGAGTAACCCGGAGATCCCATATGAGGGTTTGTTTCCGCTCCTCCGTTCAGCCGGAGCTGATGGACGAGTACAAGGAGCGCCACGCGGCTGTTTGGCCGGAGATGCTGTCAGCGCTGAAGAGTGCGGGCTGGAACAACTACTCCCTGTTCCTCGCCCCTGATGGCCAGCTGATCGGCTACCTGGAATGCGAAGACTACCGGGCAGCGCAGGCACGCATGGCCCTGACCGACGTCAACGCCCGTTGGCAGGCCGAGATGGCGACCCTCTTCGCAGGCAGCGACCTCCCACCCGACCAGGGCTTCGAAATCATCGAGGAAGTTTTCAACCTGGACGATCAACTGGCCGCTGCGGGGATCGTCACAGACCCCGCCGGCACCGCACACAAAGACACAGACCCAGCCCACGAACACCCAAAGGAACAAGCATGAACACCACAGAATCGGCCCTTGGCCGCCTCGGGGAACTGGCCATTGAAGTGCCGTCCTGGGCCTACGGCAACTCCGGCACCCGGTTCAAGGTGTTCGGCACCCCGGGTACTCCGCGCACCGTCCAGGAAAAGATCGCCGACGCCGCCAAGGTCCACGAACTCACGGGGCTGGCTCCCACCGTGGCCCTGCACATCCCCTGGGACAAAGTGGACGATTACACCGCACTCCGCGAATACGCCGAAGGGTTGGGCGTTGGCCTGGGCACCATCAACTCCAATACCTTCCAGGATGACGAGTACAAGTTCGGCTCCCTGACCTCGTCCAACGAATCCGTACGTCGCCGGGCCATCGATCACCACCTGGAGTGCATCGACATCATGCACGCCACCGGGTCCAAGGATTTGAAGATCTGGCTGGCTGACGGCACCAACTACCCGGGCCAGGACGATATTCGTGGCCGGCAGGACCGCCTCGCAGAAAGCCTTCAGGAGATCTACGCAGGCCTCGGTGACCAGCAGCGCCTGGTCCTTGAATACAAGTTCTTCGAGCCCGCTTTCTATCACACCGATGTTCCTGACTGGGGTACCTCGTACGCGCAGACCCTTGCGCTGGGCGAGAAGGCTTTCGTTTGCCTGGACACCGGCCACCACGCCCCGGGAACCAACATCGAGTTCATCGTCATGCAGCTGCTGCGCCTGGGCAAGCTGGGGTCCTTCGACTTCAACTCCCGCTTCTACGCCGACGATGATCTGATTGTTGGTGCGGCCGACCCCTTCCAGCTGTTCCGCATCATGCACGAGGTGATCCGCGGCGGTGGCTTCGGCAAGGAGTCAGGCGTTGCTTTGATGCTGGACCAGTGCCACAACCTGGAGGAGAAGATCCCGGGACAGATCCGTTCGGTGCTCAACGTCCAGGAAATGACGGCCCGCGCCCTCCTGGTGGATTCCGCTGCACTGAACGAAGCACAGCGTGCAGGCGACGTCCTGGCCGCCAACGGCATCTTCAACGATGCCTTCTACACCGATGTCCGCCCGATCCTGGCGCAGTGGCGCGAGTCCCGCGGCCTGCCCGCCGATCCGATGGCCGCCTACAAGGCCAGCGGTTACCAGAAGAAGATCAACGAGGACCGCGCAGGCGGCCAGCAAGCCGGATGGGGCGCGTAAAGGCATGAACATGCAGAACACAGACAACACCACTGTTGAAGAGCTGATCAACCGTTCCAATCGCCTGGGTGCGGACAAGCGGAACACCAACTTCGCTGGCGGCAACACGTCAGCGAAGGGCACCGAGAAGGACCCCGTCACCGGCCAGGACGTCCAGCTTCTCTGGGTCAAGGGCTCCGGCGGTGACCTCGGCACCTTGAAAGCCGAAAACCTCGCTGTACTCCGACTCGACCGGCTCCAGGCACTGAAAGCCGTTTACCCCGGCGTCGAACGTGAAGACGAGATGGTGGCCGCCTTCGATTACTGCCTCCACGGCAAGGGCGGCGCGGCGCCGTCGATCGATACCGCAATGCACGGGCTGGTGGACGCTGCCCACGTTGACCACCTGCACCCCGATTCCGGCATCGCCATTGCCACGGCGGTGGATGGCGAAGCGCTGACGTCCAAGGTCTTCGGTGACAAGGTTGTTTGGGTTCCCTGGCGCCGGCCCGGGTTCCAGCTCGGCTTGGACATCGCCGCGATCAAGGAAGCCAACCCCCAGGCCATCGGCACCATCCTTGGCGGCCACGGAATCACTGCCTGGGGTGCCACATCCGAAGAGGCCGAAGCGAACTCGCTGTGGATCATTGACCAGGCCGAGAATTACATCAAAGCCAACGGCAAGTCCCAGCCTTTCGGCCCGGCACTCCCCGGCTATGCCGCACTCCCCGAGGCGGAGCGGAAAGCAAAAGCAGCAGCCCTCGCCCCGGTGATCCGCGGCTTGGCTTCCACCGACAAACCGCAGCTGGGGCACTTCAGCGATGACGCCGTCGTCCTTGAATTCCTCGCCGCCACCGAGCACCCACGCCTCGCCGCGCTGGGCACCTCCTGCCCGGACCACTTCCTGCGTACCAAGGTCAAGCCGCTGGTCCTGGACCTGCCGGCCGACGCCACCATCGAGGAATCAACCAACCGCCTCAAGGAACTGCACGCCGCGTACCGCGAGGACTACCAGGCGTACTACGACCGTCATGCAGACGAAAACAGCCCGGCCCTCCGCGGCGCGGACCCGGCCATTGTGCTGGTCCCTGGCGTTGGCATGTTCTCCTTCGGCAAGGACAAGCAGACCGCCCGGGTGGCCGGCGAGTTCTACATCAACGCCATCAACGTGATGCGCGGCGCCGAGGCGATCTCCAGCTACGCGCCGATCGAGGAATCCGAGAAGTTCCGCATCGAATACTGGGCCTTGGAAGAAGCCAAACTCGCCCGCATGCCCAAGCCCAAGTCCCACGCCACCCGCATCGCGCTGGTGACGGGTGCGGCGTCGGGCATCGGCAAGGCGATCGCCACGCGTTTGGCGTCCGACGGCGCGTGCGTGGTCATTGCCGACCTGAACCTGGAGAACGCCCAAAAGGTAGCCGAGGAATTGGGGGGTTCCGACGTCGCCATTGGCGTCCAGGCGGACGTGACCGACGAAGCCCAGATCGCAGCCGCGGTCCAGGAGGCAGTGCTCGCGTTCGGCGGCCTGGACCTGGTGGTCAACAACGCCGGCCTGTCCATCTCCAAGCCGCTGCTGGAAACCACGGAGAAGGACTGGGACCTGCAACACAACGTCATGGCCAAGGGCTCGTTCCTGGTGTCCAAGGCCGCGGCGAGGGTGATGATCGACCAGGGCCTGGGCGGAGACATCATCTACATCTCCTCCAAGAATTCCGTGTTCGCCGGTCCCAACAACATCGCCTACTCAGCCACCAAGGCAGACCAAGCCCACCAGGTCCGCCTGTTGGCCGCGGAACTGGGCGATCACGGCATCCGCGTCAACGGCATCAACCCCGACGGCGTGGTCCGCGGCTCCGGCATCTTCGCGGGCGGCTGGGGTGCCAAGCGCGCAGCTGTGTACGGCGTGGACGAGCAGGAACTGGGCAAGTACTACGCCCAGCGCACGCTCCTCAAGCGCGAAGTCCTCCCGGAACACGTGGCCAACGCCGCGTCCGTGCTCACCAGCAACGAGCTCTCCCACACCACCGGCCTCCACATCCCCGTGGACGCCGGCGTGGCAGCTGCCTTCCTCCGCTAGGACCAACAGTGACCAACGGAACCACCACGGGCACCGCCCCGGCCCACGCCGGGGCGGTGTCCTCTCCGCAAACAAACCAGGTTTTCGTAGCCATCGACATCGGCGCGTCCTCCGGCCGCGTCATGCTGGGCCGCGTCTCGCCGACGTCCGGCGTCGCACTGGAAACGATCCACCGCTTTCCCAACGGCGTCATAGAGCTCGACGGCGGCCTCCACTGGGATTTCGACGCCCTCTTCGCGGAGGTGCTCAAGGGACTCGCTACCGCTGCTTCCGTGGCGGCGGGCAGCGGCGAGCGCATCGCGAGCATCGGCATCGACACGTGGGCGGTTGACTACGGCTTGGTGAACGACGCCGGCGAACTGACCGCGCAGCCCTACAGCTACCGCGACGAACGCAGCCGGGCCTCTGTGGAGCGGGTACACACAGTGATCCCGCCCGAGAAGCTCTACGCCACCACCGGCTTGCAGTACTTGCAGTTCAACACCTTGTATCAACTAGCCACGGAAAAGGACGTGGATGGACTCCAGTCCATGCTGATTCCGGACCTCATCGCTTTCCTGCTCACCGGCGAACGGCGGACCGAGGCCACGAACGCTTCCACCACCGGGCTTTTCGACGCCGTAGCGGGCCAGTGGGCATTGGGGTTCCTTGATGCATTGGGCTTGCCTCGGGATATCTTCCCGCCGCTGATTCAGCCCGGCGAGACCATTGGTACCTTGCTGCCCGCCATTGTTGAGCGGACCGGCCTTTCAGCTGACACCAAGGTGGTGGCCGTTGGTTCGCACGACACCGCCTCCGCCGTGGCCGCAGTCCCCGCTGAGGGCCAGGATTTTGCGTACATCTCCTCCGGGACGTGGTCCTTGGTGGGCGTCGAACTCCCCTCGCCCGTCCTCTCCGAGGCAAGCCGCCAGGCCAACTTCACCAACGAGCGCGGAGTGGACGGCACCATCCGGTACCTGCGCAACGTCGGCGGCCTGTGGTTGTTGAGCGAATGCCAGCGTTCCTGGGCCGCACAAGGATTCAGCCAGTCCCTGCCGGCACTGCTGGGCTCAGCTGCGGTACTCCCCGAGGGCGGGCCGCAGATCAACGCCGATGATCCCGCCTTCACCGCACCGGACAACATGCCGGACCGTATCCGCGCAGCCGTGCGGCACAACGGCGAGGTCCTTCCGGACCGTCCTGCCGCCGTCGTGCGTTGCATTATGGACAGCCTCGCGGCCGGTTACGCACGTACGCTGGCCGACGCCGAACGGCTCACCGGCCGCAACACCACAGTGGTGCACATCGTGGGTGGTGGCTCGCAAAACCGGCTCCTGTGCCAACTGACCGCGAACGCTACCGGAAAACCCGTCATTGCCGGTCCCGTAGAGGCCACTGCATTGGGCAATGTCCTGGTGCAGGCACGCGCCGGCGGCGTGGTGGAAGGCGACCTGGCCGAACTGAGGTCGCTGGTTGCTTCCGGGGTTGCGCTGGAAAAGTACCAGCCTGCGTTGATGAGCAACCCGGTCTAATGTCGAACCTCAGAGTGGCCCGTACGCCGTACTTCCGCCGTGCGGGTCCCTCCAAGTGGCCATGTCCGCCTCCACCGCCCGGCGGAGGTCCGGATCCACCAGCAACCTCTCCCGGAACGACTCACGCGCCCTGCCCATGACTACGGAAGGTATGAGGATACCCACCACCAACAGGAGCACCATCATGAAGTAGACGCCAAACAGCGTGGCGAGTGATCCTCGTTCAAATGCCGAGGGAACCGCCAAAGCAAAACCAGCAGCCAGCAGCCCTGCCATGCCAAGGGTCGCCCACACGCCACCCTTGGCAGATCCCGGTC
The DNA here is from genome assembly GCF_024608385.1 of Paenarthrobacter sp. UW852. Classification (NCBI taxonomy): domain Bacteria; kingdom Bacillati; phylum Actinomycetota; class Actinomycetes; order Micrococcales; family Micrococcaceae; genus Paenarthrobacter; species Paenarthrobacter sp. UW852. The sequence continues at coordinate 32,949 of NZ_JAMSGY010000004.1, read as the reverse complement.
CGCGGTTAATGAGCAGCTTGTTGGTGTCCGGCAGCCTGCTGCGGACCTTCTTCCAGCCCCGCCAACCAAGCAGGCCCAGGGCAATTCCCGGCAGCCCCAAGGACAGTACCCACGTGGGATTACCGGTCAGCGTGGAAACAACGGTGCCGATAAGGAGCATCAAGGGGCCACCGCCGATCGCACCGCTCCAGGCCGCTGCCAAGGCACCCTGCGCATCGGCAAGTTGGCGCAGACGGGAAAGGGCTTGGGGAGGACTGACCTTGGCCAGATCGGCCGAGAGCCAATACTCCAGCGGCCTTCCCTGCGCGTAAGACTCCAGCACGCTTTGGGCCTTTCGATCGGGGTCACTTCACCGCAAAAGACGTTACCCCATGGGCGTCCTCCCCTAAGGCCCAGGAGTCTGGTACGTCACAGCGCCGGACGAGGGTGCCGCGCTAAACTGGTCGCATTATGATCCGCACAATGTTCAAGTCCAAGATTCACCGCGCAACGGTGACCCACGCCGACCTCCACTACGTCGGTTCGGTCACTGTCGACCTGGACCTCCTGGACGCCGCGGACATCCTTCCCGGCGAGCTCGTCTCCATTGTGGACATCACCAACGGTGCCCGCCTGGAGACGTACACCATCGCCGGCGAGCGCGGTTCCGGCGTGATCGGGATCAACGGTGCCGCCGCCCACCAGGTCCACGTAGGAGATCTGGTCATCCTCATCACCTACGCGCAGATGACTACCGAAGAGGCCAGGTCGTACCAGCCCAAGGTGGTCCACGTGGGAGAGGACAACCACATCCTCCAGTTGGGTAACGACCCCGCAGAGGCGCACACCCCCGGGCTCATGCGCCCTCCGCACGCGTTGAACAACGCGGCGCACCTCAGCTAAGCCTCAGCAGCGCTCGACGTCGGTACCCGTCCGGGTGCCGACGTCGAGCGCGTTATGGGCGTCCATATGACGGAACACCCGGCAGAAAACGCTTACTCACTGGAAGGTTCTGGCTAGGCTGTAGTTCGTGACCCGCAAAGCCCCCGCCCGCACTCTGCCATGATCGGCGTCCTGTCGGGGTTTTTCGTTGTCTGGGCCATCATCCTGGTGGGCATGTTTGTTGGACGCCGCAACATTCTGGGCGAGAACGCCAGGTCCGTCCTGAGTTCGCTGACATTCTTCGTGGCGAGCCCTGCGCTGCTCTTTGAAACACTGAGCAAGGCCAAGCTGCACGACGTGTTCGCTGCACCGCTTCTTGTCACGGCCGTGGGCGCTGTCATCACTGGGCTGCTGTTCTTCCTGATCGTGAAGTTCTGGCTGAGGCGCTCAATGCCCGAAGCCCTCATGTCCTCCATGAGCGCGTCGTTGGCGAACTCCGCGAACCTGGGCATCCCCATCGCCGTTTTTGTCCTCGGCGATGCCAGCTATGTGGCCCCGCTGTTGATCTTCCAGTTGGCGTTCTTCACACCGATGTACCTGATGGCACTGGATGCCAGCACCAGTTCGCACCGCACCACTCCCCTGCGCTTCCTGCTGATGATCGTGAAGAACCCCATGATCGTCGGCTCCGCGCTCGGTCTGCTGGTGGCCGGGACCGGATTCCAAGTGCCCTCGCTGATTTTGGAACCCATCCACCTAATCGGCGGAGCAGCGATCCCGGCCATGCTGATGGCGTTCGGCATGAGCCTCAACGGATCCAGGCCCCTGCAAAAGGACGCCGGACGGCGGCTCGATACTCTGCTGGCCAGCGGGTTCAAGCTGATCGTGCATCCCCTGGTCGCGTACCTGTTCGCACGGTTTGCCCTGGGAATGGACGGCCACGCATTGTTTGCGGTGGTGGTGACGTCCGCACTTCCCACAGCCCAGAACGTGTTCGTCGCAGCCAACCGCTACCAGGCCGGAATCACCGTGGCCAAGGACACCGTGCTCATCACCACGATCGTGGCCGTGCCCGCAATGATCGCCGTGGCGCTGTTGCTCGCCTAGCCGGTTTTACTCCACATCCGAGCTTGCCAAGTAGTGGTCCAGGAGCTGTGCGCACCGGATGAAGCCCAGGTGTGAGTACGCCTGCGGATGGTTGCCCAGGTGTGTTTCGGTGCCGGGGTCGTACTCTTCCGGCAACAGGCCCGTGGGACCGAACAGAGCCACCAACTGGTTGAACAGCTCCAGCGCATCGTCCAGGCGGCCTACAGCCAGATAAGCCTCGATCAGCCAGGTGGTGCAGATGTGGAAGCCACCCTCCAAACCCGGCAGACCGTCGTCGTACCTGTACCGGAAGACCGTGGGCCCCACCCGCAACTCCCGCTCGACGGCAGTGACGGTGTCCAGGAAACGCTGGTCTTGGACATCAAGGAGGCCCGACAGGCCGACGTGCAGGACAGCGGCATCCAGGTCAGGGCTGTCGTAGGCAACGGTGTATGACGCGGCCGAATCGTCCCAGCCCTCACGGAGGACTTCCGCACGGATGGTCCGTGCCTCAGGCGCCCAGTCAGGGTGGGGTTCGCGGCCGTGCAGCGCCGCAGTGCGGAGGGCCCGGTCCAACGTCACCCAGCACATGACCTTTGTGTACACATGATGCCTGGGGGCGCGGCGGGCTTCCCAGATACCATGGTCGGGTTCGTGCCAGCGCGCCATGACTGCGTGCGCCATCTGCTCCACGAGGAACCAATGGTCGTCCGGCAGGAAACCCCGCCGTTCGGCGAGATCATGGATCAGCTCCGCAATTGGACCAAACACGTCCAACTGAACCTGGTGGTCTGCTGCGTTGCCGATCCGCACGGGCCGCGAACCCGCGTAGCCTGGCAAGCTCTCAACGATCGCCTCCGTTGACAGTGGAGCCCCGGTCACCGAGTAGAGCGGGTGCAACCATTCCGGCCCCGGCGCGTTCTCCAGGATCCGGCCCAGCCAACTGAGGAATCCCTCAGCTTCCTCGGTTGAGCCCAGGCTGACCAAGGCGTTGACCGTCATGGAACCGTCCCGGAGCCAGCAGTACCGGTAGTCCCAGTTCCGGGTTCCACCGATACCCTCGGGCAGCGATGTTGTTGGGGCTGCGAGGACAGCACCGGTGGGCTCGTGGACCAGCGACTTCAACACCAGTGCCGAGCGCCGCACCAGCGACGGTTTCATGGTGGGCAGCTGCAGCGTTTTGACCCACTCGCGCGTGACGAGTCCGACGGCGGCACGCCGGTGGGGCTCACCCACCGGGTCCGCGGGTGGCGGCTCGGTGTCACCGCAACGCATGTTCAGCACCACGGGTCCGCTATTGAGGGGCACGTCGGCTGTTGCCGTTGCGAACCTGCCGTCGCTGGTGACCTGGAAAGCAACTCCCGGGGCAGAGAGGATGATGGGGTCCGAGGTGCCGATGATGTGGACGTCATCGCCGCGGATCTCCATGTCGAACGGTGCATTGGCGTAGTCGGGCCTCGGCGCGAAAACCACCCGGGCCGTGCCTGTTCCCGAAAGCACGCGAACCAGGCTGGTGATGCCTTCCGGTGCCGGTTCCAGATAGTCGGTCACTGTGACGTCGGCCCAGCGGGTTTCAACAATCATGGTGTTATCCACATAGCGTTGGGCCAGCACCTGCGAGGGCTTAACTGGCTCTACGCTGAAGTGGCCTGCAGGATCCCCGCCAAGGATGTGGGCGAACAGTGATCCCGAGTCCGGCAGGGGGTGGCTCATCCAACAGACTTTCGCGTCGGGCGTGAGCAAGGCGGTGGAGCTGCCGTTGCCAATCATCGAATGTCGTTCCAGCCCCACGGCGTCCTCACCGAAGAGCCAGGCGCGGCGCAATTCGAACAACAAGGCCAGCACCTTCGCGAAGGCTTCCGGGTCCGGGATGGTGTGTGCCGCCGTCGTATCGCCCGGACCAACATGCAAACCAAGGTCCGGGCCGCGCAGGGTCGCCAGCGCCTTTTCGTCACTCTCGGCATCCCCTGCGAAGAGTGCGGCACTGACGCCCAGCCGTGCCCGGAGCTGCTCCAGGGCCTGCCCCTTGGCGGGCTCCTCGACGGTAAGGTCCAGGACGGTGCCGTCGACGATGAAGTACAAACCAAACTCAATGGCGATCTTTTGCGAGGCGAAGACCACCCGGTCCACGACTTCCGGTGTCGCAGGCCTGGTGTGCACGGCTACGCCCACGGGCTTCCGGACCACGCTGATGCCCTTTTCGAACCCGACGGCTTCGGTCAACGCCGTGGCCACTTGTTGGAGCAGTTGTTCCGTGGCGAGGGACAGGGTGTAGGCGTAGCCCATGTCGAACTCCATGCCATGCGAACCCACCAAATGCACCTCTGCCGGCAGCCTTGATACTGCTGCCAGGTCCCTGAGTGAGCGGCCGGAAATGATGGCGGTGTGCGTGTTCGGCAAAGCTGCGAGCGCCCGCAAAGCCACGGCTGCGCTGTCCAAAGGCAACGTTTCAGTGGACACGCCTTCGGCCGCGCAGAGAGTCCCGCCATAATTGCAGGCCACCAGCAGGCCCGGAACCCGGGCAAGGACCCGGAGTTCCGAGAACAGCTGCGGGGTGATGCCGTTGGGCGAGTCAGACTGAAGGGCTGTCCGGAGCAGGCCGAGCGGAAGCGACTTCATCAGCAGGGCCGAATCGGCAACCGACTGGTTCAAGGGCGTAGGCATGGGGAATCCTTCCGAAGCGGATAGATCCAGTTTCCGCCCGTACGGTTTCGCCGTCATGCTTTATTCGTTGCAAATGCGTAAAACATTTGGAACTGCCTACTCCGTGAAAGCGTCCGCCATATCCAGGACTTCATCCAGGATGGCCAGGCCCGCCCGGGCATCCTCCACACTGATGTTGCAGGGCGGAACCACGTGGATCCGGTTGAAGTTCGCGAACGGGATGAGGCCGCGCGACTTGCACGCCGCCACCAGTTGGTTCATCTCGGGGCTGGAGGAACCGTACGGCGCCAGCGGCTCCCGCGTGGCACGGTTCCTGACCAGCTCGATGGCCCAAAAGACGCCCTTGCCCCGCACTTCACCCACAGAACGGTGACGTTCAGCGAATCCTGCAAGCGCCGGGCCGATCACGTCTGTGCCGAGGCTTTCCGCGTGCTGCACAATGCCTTCACGTTCCATGGCGTTGATGGTGGCCACCGCTGCGGCCGTGGCCAGCGGGTGACCGGAGTAGGTCAAACCGCCAGGATAGGCCCTGGTGCCAAAGGTGGCTGCGATCTCCGGGGTGATGGCTACGCCACCCAACGGGACATAACCGGAGTTCACGCCCTTGGCAAAGGTCAGCAGGTCCGGGACGACGTCAAAATGCTCGACGGCGAACCACTTGCCCGTGCGCCCGAAACCGGCCATGACCTCGTCGGCAATGAAGACGATCCCGTGCTTGGTGCACAACTCCCGGACCCCCTGCATGTAGCCTGCCGGCGGGACGTAAATCCCTGCAGTTCCGGGGATGCTTTCCATCATGATCGCGGCGATGCTGGAGGGGCCTTCGAACTCGATGAGCTGTTCCAGGTGCTCCAATGCACGTTGGGATTCCTCTGCCTCCGTGGCCGAGTGGAAGGCCGTGCGGTAGAGATAGGGCGGGAAGAAGTGGATGGTGCCGGTGGATGCGTTGTCGCTGGCCCACCTCCGTGGGTCGCCGGTGATGTTGACCGCCAGATGTGTTCCGCCATGGTACGAGCGGTAGGCGGACAGGACTTTGTGGCGGCCTGTGTGCAGCCTGGCCATCCGGACTGCGTGCTCGTTGGCGTCGGCCCCACCGTTGGTGAAGAAGATCCGGTCCAGCTCCCCCGGGGTCCGTTCCGCGATCAGACGTGCGGCCTCCGATCGTGCGTCGTTGACGTAGCTGGGGGCAATCGTGCACAGCTTGGCTGCTTGCGCCGCGATCGCCGCCACAACGGCCGGGTGCTGGTGCCCGATGTTCGTATTCACCAGCTGGGACGAGAAGTCCAGGTACTTGTTGCCCTCACCGTCCCAGACGTGCGACCCCTCCGCTGCGCTGATGACCATGGGATCCAGGGTGTCCTGCGCTGACCAGGAGTGGAAGACGTGCTTGCGGTCCAGTTCGTAGGCGCGTTGGGCTGCCTCGGGGTCCGTGAGTGATGGTTCGAGGATGGCGGTCATAGTGATTGTCCTGACGTTGGCACTGACAAGTTTTCTGGCGCTTAGGAGTTCTGCGGGAAACCGAGGTTGATCCCGCCGTGGCTGGGGTCCAGCCAGCGGGTAGTGACGGCCTTGCCGCGGGTGAAGAAGCCGACGCCCTCCGTGCCGTGGGCGTGCGTGTCACCGAACAAGGAGTTCTTCCAGCCCCCGAACGAGTAGTAGGCCATGGGTACGGGGACGGGAACGTTGATGCCCACCATGCCCACCTCAACCTCGTTCTCGAAACGGCGGGCGGCGCCGCCGTCGTTGGTGAAAATCGCGGTGCCGTTGCCGTACGGGTTGGCGTTGATGGTGGCGAGCGCCTCGTCGTAGCTGTCCACCCGGACCACCGAGAGCACCGGCCCGAAGATCTCGTCCTGGTAGATGGACATGTCGGTGGTGACGTGATCAAACAGGGTTGGGCCGACGAAGAAGCCATCGCCTTCGGCGTCGGGGACAATGCCGCGGCCGTCGACCACCAGCGTGGCACCGGCGGCTTCACCGGCGTCGACGTAACCCGATACCTTGTCCCTGTGCTGGGAGGTGACCAAGGGGCCCATGTCGCAACCGCGCAGCCCATCGCCGGTGCGCAGGTTCCGGGCCCGGTCAGCGATCCTGTCCACCAGTGCGTCCGCGATGTCGCCCACAGCCAGGAGCGCCGAAACAGCCATGCACCGTTCGCCTGCGGACCCAAAGCCGGCGTTGATTGCGGCGTCGGCAGCCAGGTCCAGGTCGGCGTCGGGAAGGACGATCATGTGGTTCTTCGCCCCGCCCAAAGCCTGGACCCGCTTGCCGTGGGCGGTAGCGGTCTCGTAGACATACTTGGCGATCGGGGTGGAGCCCACGAAAGAGACGGCTTTGACGTCCGGGTGCGTCAGCAAGGTATCAACCGCGACCTTGTCGCCGTGCAGGACGTTGAACACGCCGTCGGGCAGGCCGGCTTCCTTCCACAGCTCGGCGATCCAGTTGACGGCCGAGGGGTCCTTTTCGCTCGGCTTGATGATGACCGTGTTTCCTGCGGCGATCGCGATCGGGAAAAACCACATGGGGACCATCGCAGGGAAGTTGAATGGGCTGATGATAGCCACGGGCCCCAGGGCTTGCCGGATGGAGTGGATGTCCACTTTGGTGGAGGCGTTTTCGGTGTAGCTGCCTTTGAGCAGGTGCGGGATACCGCACGCGAACTCTACGACTTCCTGTCCGCGGGTTACCTCGCCCAGAGCATCGTCCAGGACCTTTCCGTGCTCGGAGGTGATGATCGCAGCAAGCTCGTCCTTGCGGGAGTTGAGGAGCTCGCGGAAAGCGAAGAGGACCTGGGTGCGGCGGGCGAGGGAGGTTTCGCGCCATGCCGGGAAGGCGGCGTTCGCGGCGGCGACGGCGGCATTGCCCTCCTCGACGCTGGCCAAGGCGACCTGTCCGGTCACCTTCCCGGTGGCAGGGTTGGTGACAGAAGCGGTGCGGTCGCCCGCCGGGACGTAGCTGCCGTTGATCCAGTGCTCGATGGTGTTCAAGAGTTCTCCTTGGTAGGTGGCCTGGGACAAGTCTTGCCGCGCACCACCGCTTATATAAGGAGACGTCTGTAAGGCTATTGGACTGCACCCTTACACTGTGTAAATGCTTCCTACCGTCGGTGCCGTCCTCGAACTCCCCGTGCTGCGCGCCGCGGACCCCCTTGTGCTCGGCAGCCCGGCCGGTTTGGACGCACCGGTACGCTGGGTGCACGTCAGTGAAATACTCGACGTCGGCGGGCTGCTGTCGGGCGGGGAGCTGGTGCTCACCACCGGACTGGAGCTGGAAAAATCACCGGAAGCATCGGCGTCGTTCATTGACTCCCTGGAGGCCGCCGGAGCGGCCGGCCTGATCGTGGAACTCGTCGGCCAGCGGCAACGCAGCCGGAAAGCCCTGGAGGAAGCAGCCCGTACGGCCTCGATTCCCGTGGTCATCGTTGAACGCCGGGTCCGGTTCGTCCAGGTCACGGAGATCGTCCACAGGATGATCGTCGCGGACCAACTTGAGCGCGTGGAACGGGCCCGGGACGTCCATGAGGCATTCACTGTGCTGAGCTTGGAAAGCGCAGACACCCAACGCGTCGTGGAGCAGGCGGCCACGATGATCGGTGCCCCCGTCCTGTTGGAGGACCTCTCGCATCTGGTGCTCGCCTATGCGGGCCGGCACGTGACCACCACCGACCTTCTGGACGATTGGGAGCGACGCTCCAGGACCACGCCGTTTCCGTTGCTCACCGGCCGGTCCGGGCCGGAGCTGTGGCTGCAGGCAGCGGTGGGAGTGAGGCAACAAGTATGGGGCAGGCTGGTGGTGCCAATGCCTCCGGCCGCCCTGGACGCCGATGAGGACATGGCCGTCATGGTTCTTGAGCGGGCCGCCCAGACCCTGGCGATCAACCGACTGGCGGACCGCGACCAGCGCGAGCTTAGCCATCACGCCCAGGCCGGACTCCTGAACTCCCTGCGCCAACCCCGTGGCCTCAGTGAGGCGGAGGCCCTGGCACGGGCGGGTTCATTGGGGTTAAAACGCTCCGCCTACTATGTGCCGCTCGTTTTCCGGACGGCCTTTCCGGCATGGGGTTCACCTGTGCTGCCCGCCGACCCCCTCGCTGGGCAGCAGGACGAACGCGAACTTCTGGAGCGGCTGGCCAAGGCGTTGAAGTCCACCGCCGGAACAGCCTTGGCGGCAAGCATCCAGTCAGGTTCGGTGGGAATGATCCTTGCCCTTCCGGCCCGGCAGCAAGAGGAGACCACGCTGCGGATACTGGCCGAAGCCGCTGCGGGGCCCGGGGTTGAGGCCAGCTCCGGCATCAGCCAGACGCCCGCAGTCCCCCCGGCCTGGATCATCGGAGTGGGCCGCATGAAAGCCACGCTGCTGGAAGCCGCTGCGGGCATTGACGAAGCCGCCCATATAGCTGAAAGTGCTGCCACGCTGCGGGAAACAGGCAAGCCCTACTATCGCGCCACGGACGTGCGCCTTCGCGGGCTGCTGGCCCTGTTGCGCAAGGATCCCCGCGTCCAGCAATTCGTGGAATCGGAGTTGTCCGCAGTCCTCCGGGCTGACGCCGAGGGCAAGGGCGAATACCTGGAGCTGTTGGGGCTTTACCTCGGATCCGGCGGCAACAAAGCCGCCATGGCGCGCAGCGGCTACCTGAGCCGGCCTACCCTTTATGCCCGGCTCGCCAAGCTGGAGGAACTGTTGGCTGTAGACCTAGACGACCCCGAATCGCGCACCTCACTGCACGTAGCACTCCTGGCCTACCTGACCCGGGGACAGTAACCGGCCAACAGCCCTGAAAGCCTAGGCGGGAATGAGCCCTGCAACCTCGGCCACCAGTTCAACCGAGCGAAGGCGTTCCTCGGTACCGATGCTCTGGTGCGCCACGATCAGTTCATCGGCATCGGCGAACGCCGCGAACTCGTCAAGGTAGTCGTGCACCACATCAGGGGTGCCCACGGCGGAGAACTTCATCATTTGGGCAATGTGCTGTCCCTGCGGGGAGTCGAGGACCATATCCGCTTCGTCGTCCGTGAACTCACGGCCGCCGCCAAAGAACAGTGAAACTCGGGCACGCTTCACGGCAAGGTGTATCGCCTGGGCTTCGGCATTGCTGTCGGCGGCAGTGACGTTAACCCCCGCGATCACATGCGGCTCGGACAACTGCTCCGACGGCTTGAACTCGCGCCGGTAAATGGCCACGGCGTCCTGCAACGCGGCAGGCGCAAAGTGCGACGCGAACGCGTAGGGCAGGCCGAGCTGGGCCGCCAGCTGCGCACCAAAAAGGGATGATCCAAGGATGTACAGGGGAACGTTGGTGCCCTTGCCCGGGGTGGCTTCCACGCCTTGGATCCGGGTGGGTCCTGTCAGGTAGCCCTGCAGTTCCAGGACGTCCTGCGGGAACCTGTCCGAGGACGTGTGGTCCCGGCGGAGGGCACGCATGGTGTTCTGGTCGCTGCCGGGGGCGCGTCCGAGCCCGAGGTCGATCCGGCCCGGGTGGAGGGTCTCCAGCGTACCGAACTGCTCGGCTATGGTCAGCGGCGAGTGGTTCGGCAGCATGACGCCTCCGGCACCGAGGCGGATGGTGTTGGTGTGCGCTGCGATGTGTGCGATCAACACGCTCGTAGCGGAGGAAGCAATGGCCGACATGTTGTGGTGCTCGGCGTACCAAACACGGCGGTAGCCGAGTTCTTCGGCTTTCTGCGCCATGGCAACACTGCCCGCGAGGCTTTCCGCCACCGTCTGGCCCTTCCCGATGGTCGCCAGGTCGAGGATGGAAAGAGGAACAGTCACAAGAAAAGCCTTTCGGTACGTTTCGCGGTGCCGGCACGGTTGATTGCCGGCACTCTAGCGACAACCACCACAATGGCCGCCTTATTTCTGTGAGTTGCGTCGCGCCCCTTTTTTCCGCCTTGCTTGGCCTGTTTTGTGACCCCGTTCGACGCCCGATTAAGCGCCATGAACGCCTGTATCCCTGCGTTTCAGAGCGCTTTGACCCGGCTCTCGCAGCTACCGGATAGTTGCAGCCAACAGCACGCATCAGACCTCCCAATGAGGGAACACGAGGAGTAACCATGGCACGTTTTGCAGTCAAGACCGGCGTCACTGCGGCGCTGGCCGCTACCGCCCTGTTAGGGCTCGCGGCCTGCTCGGACCCGGGCGCGACGGCGGCCACCAACGCAACTGCCCCGTCGTCGAACGCTTCGTCCGGCTCCACGACCAAAGAGTTCAACCTGACGCCGCAGCAGGACCGCATCAAAGTCGCCGTCGACTCGGCTGCCGCCGCCCTGGTCCCCGATGCCATCAAGGCCGATGGCAAGTTGACGGTGGTGACCACGGGAGGCACCCCGCCCCTGAGCACGTTCGCCACGGACAACAAGACGCTCATCGGCAGCGAGGTGGATATCGCATACGCCGTGGGTGAGACCCTGGGCCTTCAGGTCGAAGTCCTTCCGGTGGCGTGGGCGGACTGGCCGTTGGGCGTTGAATCCGGCAAGTATGAGGCCGTTCTCTCCAACGTCACCGTCACTGAGGCCCGCAAGGAAAAGTTCGACTTCGCCACGTACCGCAACGACCTCCTGGGCTTCTACGCCAAGAGCGACTCGGACATCGGCGAGATCAAGGAAGCCAAGGACGTTGCCGGGAAGCGCATCATCGTCGGCTCGGGCACCAACCAGGAGGCCATCCTGGTGCGTTGGGACGAGGAGAACAAGAAGAACGGCCTGCAGCCGGTCGCCTTCCAGTATTACGACGACGACTCCGCCTCCCAGCTCGCCCTTCAGTCCGGCCGCGCGGACCTGACGTTTGGCCCCAATGCTTCGGCAGCATACAAGGCAGCCAAGGACGGAAAGACCAAGCAAGTAGGCACCTTGGAAGGCGGCTGGCCGTTGAAGGCCGAGATCGCGTTCACCACCCAGAAGGGCAACGGCTTGGCGGTCGCGGCCCAGGCTGCGCTGAACACCCTCATCAAGGACGGCGATTACGGCAAGATCCTGGACCGTTGGGGGCTGTCATCCGAGGCTATCCCGGCATCCGAACTGAACCCGGCGGGTCTGCCCAAGAAGTAGGACGCCAGCTGTGGTAGGGCAGACCTGCCGACGCCGAATCCCCGCCGGACACCAACCGGCGGGGATTCTTGCGCTGTGGCTCTGTCAGAAGTGCGCGGGATCAGTGTTGGCGCCGCAGAGAATGACCGCCACCGTTTCGCCGTCGTGCGGTTTATATGCTCCGGAGAGCAGCGCCGCGTAAGCCGCGGCGGCACCGTGCTCCACGACGATCCTGTGGTTCTCCCACAGGCTGCGCCGGGCCTGGATGATGTCCTCGTCACTGACAAGCACGCTGTGCACGCCGGTCCGCCGGGCAACCCCGAAGCCGATCTCCCCGATGCGCCGGGCGCCCAAGGAATCAGCGGCGATTCCAGAAACCGGCACGTCCACGGGTTGGCCTTGTGCGAGCGCTGTGTGCAGGGTGGGGACCGTCTCCGGTTCTACACCCACAACGCGTGCCCTGCCCTCGGTGGCGGCGGCGATCCCGCCTATCAACCCACCGCCGCCCACAGCGACCAGGATGGTGTCGACGTCGGGCAGTTCGTCCAGCAGCTCAAGCCCCACACCGCCGGCGCCGGCCACAATCTCGGGCTGATCGTAGGCGTGGCAATAGACGGCGCCCTTCTCTTCCGCAAAACGAACGGCCGCCGCGTAGGCTTCCGCGTACTCCGCGCCACCCTGGACCACGGTGGCGCCGATGGCATAAAGCTTGTGTACCTTGTTGGCCGGCGCGGATTCGGGGACGAACACCGTTGCTGGCACGCCCAGCTTGGCTGCGGCGTAGGCGTTGGCCAGCCCGGCGTTACCTCCTGAGGCAACCACGATCCCGACGTCCGGATCCAGTTCGCCGTTTTCCTTCGCCGTCAGCAGCCGGTTGAACGCACCGCGGGCCTTGAAGGAGCCTGTGTGTTGCATGTATTCGCATTTGAACCACAGGTGGTAAGGCTCGGCGCTCCCGCTTTCGGCCACAGGTGTGTGGCGGACCCAGCCTGACGTCCGGGAATATGCGGCTTCGACTTCTTCGCGTGTGACCATGTGGGAGGCACCTTTCGTCCGTTTCATCCTAAGGTCGCCAAGGTGACGGCGCTGTCACTTGCAGCGAGCGCATAGGCTGGTTCGCATGGCTGATTTCATTCTTCGTCCCTGCGTAGCCTCCGACGCGGCGTGGATCGCCGAGCTTCGTGCGGTGGTGATGCGCCCGGACCTGGAGCGCCTTGGAAGATTCGATCCGGTGCGGGTCCGCGAGCGTTTCCTGAAGGGATTCCAGCCGGAACATACTTCGGTGATCCATTCCGATGGGGTGGATGCCGGGGTGATCGCGGTCCGACCGGAAGCGGATGCGCTGTGGATCGAACACTTCTACGTGGCTCCGGCCCATCAGGGCAAAGGACTGGGCGGTTCCGTGCTCCGTCACGTCATGGAAGGTTCGGCGGACCACCGACCGTTCCGGCTGGACGTCCTGCAGGGCAGCCCTGCGCGGCGACTCTATGAACGCCATGGCTTCGTGCTGGAGTCCGAGGATCCCATCGACGTTTTCATGGTCTCTACCGCAACCCCCTGACTGAAGCACCCCCGGTGCGGTAGCCTCAGCACAAACCTACGCACCATCGATGCCGGCTTCCGGGGGGAAACAATGGGGATTATTCGAGCGCGCACAGTCAGGTTTGCCTCGGCCGCGGTCTTGGGATTGGCGGCGGCGCTGTTGGGTACGGGCCCTGCTGAAGCGGCGTCCCAGCCAACACCGTCCATCGACGGCGTTCCTTACGTGGGCGCCGAAATGCGCCGCCAATACGACTACAGCTACAGCGGTTGCCGAAACCCTGACGGTTCCGGCGACGGGATCACGCTTGAATGGTTGCGGGACGGTGTTCCCCTTCCCCAGGAGCGTCAGGGCGACGTCCTGAAAATCCTCCCGGAGGACAGGGACGGGCGGATATCGCTGCGGGTGCACCCGCTTACCCCAGGCCAGGCCGGTTGTCCCACAGGCACGCAATTGAGCGCGGAAACCCTGCCCGTCAAAGCCTCCAGCCGGGCGATGGGATGGACGGGGCGCGGCAACTTCGAGCCCCTGGCCCGGACCACCGACGGCAGGCTCATCCTTTACCCACGGAGCTACACGTATTACAAGGGCATGTGTGAAGGCCCCTGCCCTGCGTACAGGGGTTCCTGGGACGAACCCCAGCAGGTGGGGCAGGGTTGGAACGTCTTTGACATCGTGTTCTCCCCGGGCGACTTCGACGGCGACGGCTTCAACGATCTCCTGGGCCGGGACGCCGCTGGCAAGCTCTTCCTGTACCCCGGCGATGGCGAGGGCGGTTGGCTGGCCCGCCGCCAGGTGGGCCAAGGCTGGGGCGTCTTCAATACCATCGTGGGACCGGGTGACTTCAACGGCGATGGCACCAACGATGTGCTGGCCCGCGACACCGCCGGCGGCCTCTTCCTTTACCCTGGCGACGGCGAAGGTGGCTGGCTTGCGCCCGAGCAGGTGGGGTGGGGTTGGCAGATCATGAACAAGATCATCACAGGCGGTGATATGAACGCCGACGGTGCGGTGGATATCTTCGGCCGCGATCAGTATGGCCAGTTGTACCAGTATCCCACCGACGGCGAAGGCGGCTGGGAGCAGCCTGCACAGGTCGGCGTCGGATGGGAGTCGTTCACCATCCTGGCCGGGCTCGGCAGTTCCGGCCACTCCAAATACAACGAGATCTCTGCCGTTGACGCCGACGGCAACCTTCTCGGCTACACCACAGGCGCGTCAACCGGAGCGTTGTACGGCCCGTATGGGCCCATCGGCCGAGGCTGGAACGTCTTCAAGGAGCTGCTTTAGAGCGGCTGCCCCAGCACCGTCAACTGCAGGCTGATGGTCCCACGCGAAGGGTCGACGACGGCGGCAGCCGCTTCGCCGCCGTCGGGCGCTGCGCCGTGCTGGTCCGGCGAGAAACCGAACCAGCGACGGCAAAGCTGCAGCAAGAGGCCCGTTTTCACGAGACCCGTACCGACTCTTCGGACCGCACCGGCGTCTCAAGCCCCAGGTTTTCCCGGAGTGTGGTCCCGCGGTATTCCGTCGGGTACACGCCGCGTTCCTGCAGCTCGGGCACCAGGTGGTTCACGATGTCGTCCAGGCCTGTGGGGATGAGCCACGGCGAGATGTTGAACCCGTCCACGGCACCCACCCGTGCGTACTCGGCAAGGTGGTCTGCCACTGCTGAGTACGAACCTGTGAACGTTGAGTCGATGCGCGCCGTCTTGGACGTAACGAAACCGCGGATGGACAGGCCCTTGTCCTTGGCCTCGGCCCTCCACTGATCGGCGAGTTGCCGAGCCTTGGCGCCGTGGAAACCGCTGCCGCGGGTCTCTGACGTTTCCTCCACCACGGGATCGATCTCCGGGAGGGGACCGTCAGGATCGTAGGAGGAGAGCTCGCGCCCCCAGAACTGTTCCAGGTACGCGATGGCCTGTTGCGGACCGATCTGCAGGCTGCGGACCCAGGCCTTTTTCTCCTGCGCTTCCTGATCGGTCGCGGCGAGGATGAACTCGCTGGCAGGCATGATCTGCACGGCGTTGGCACCCCGTCCGGCAGCGACGGAGCGGCTCACGATGTCGCGACGGAACTCCACGGCATCATCGAACTTGGGGTGTGCCGAGAAGATCACGTCGGCTTGGCGGGCAGCGAAATCGCGGCCTTCGGGAGAGTCGCCCGCTTGGAAGAGCACCGGCCTGTACTGGGCGCTGCGCGGCAATCGCGGTGTGACGTCCACGGTGTAGTGCTGGCCCTCGTGCCTGACGTGACGGGCGGGACCGGTGGGTGTCTCCCACGAGTCCCAGATCCGCTTGGCCGTTTCCACAAAGGCTTCCGCGTGCTTATAGCGGTCGGCATGGTCCAAGTACCCACCCCGGCGGAAGTTGGCCCCGGTCCAGGCGTTGTCCGTGGTCACCACGTTCCACGCGGCCCGGCCCCCGGAGATCAGGTCCAGCGACGACAAGCGGTGAGCCAGGTCGGCGGGATCGTTGTACGTGGTGTTTTGGGTGGCAACGAGGCCGATGTTCCGGGTCACGGCGGCGAGCGCTGCGAGCATGGTCTGTGCATCGGGCCTGCCCACCACGTCCAACGCGTGCGGACGCCCCAGGTGCTCGCGCAACCGCAGGCCTTCGCCGAGGAAGAACGCCGCGAATTTTCCGCGTTCGGCGGTCTGGACGATGTGGCGGAAGGATTCGAAATCCGTCTGTGAGCCCGATTCCTCCGCTTTCCAGATGGTGCCGGAGTTAACGCCTTGGAAGAAGATGCCGAATTGGATCTGGCCGCTGGGCTGGAAAATGTCTCGTGTCATGGTGGTCCCCTACTTTCCGGCGGCGGTAGCCGCGGCAGATGTCGAATAGCGGTTCTCCGCCGGCCCCAGCCCCAACACGTCGCGGAACGACCCGTCCTGGATGGGCGCCCGCAGCGAACCACGGCGCCTGAGTTCCGGGAGGACCAGACGTGACAGTTCCTCCAGGTCCACGTCCACCTCGGCGGGGTGGACGCGAACGCCGTCGGCCTCCCGCAGGAGCGAGTCCAGAAGTTCGGTCAGCCCGGCCGCGGAGCCGGCAAACCGCGCCCGTCCGCTGTCAGTGGAGGCCACCAAACGCGCGCCGGCGTCCTGCCCGCGCGAGTCCAGGACGACGTCGAGCTCCGCAACCACCGCAACAGCGGCACCAAGCCGGGCCCGCACGTCCCGGATCTCGGCAGCCAGCAGCTCCGCGGTTGGCGCTGAGACGAGCACTGCGTCGACGACATCCGCCGGCACCAGGCCCTCCCCCACCAACGACGCGGCGGCGAGCACAGGCAGCTGTCCTTGCAGCGGCCTCGGGATGATGGACGGACCCTTCACCGAATATGGTGTCCCGGCAAAGTCCGCGGGAGTTTCAAAGTCGACGTAGTGCAGCTTGTCGACGTCGATGTAGCGCCCGGTGGCGACGTCGCGGATCACGGCGTCGTCCTCCCAGGAATCCCACAAGCGGCGGCCGACTTCGATGGAGGCGGCGGCTTCCTGCGCCAAGGCTGCACCTTCAACGGAGGTGCGTCCGACGGCGGCAGCTGACTCGGGCGATTCCGCGGCGGTAGCGATCCACCCGGCACGGCCACCGGAGACGTAGTCCAGGCTGGCGAGCTGGGTGGAGATGTGGAACGGCTCCGTGTAGACGGTGTCCACTTCCGGCACGACGGCGATGGTGCGGGTGATGGGCCCGGCGAAAGCTGCGCGCTGGAGTGCGTTGACGCGGCCGGCCGCCGGTGCGTCCTTGAATGTTGCCACGTGGAACCCGGCCGATTCTGCGGCGAGCACGGCACCGGCCAGGTTTGCGTAGCCCGCCCCGTCCAGTTCAATGGCCAGGAAACCTGCTTGGTTGTTGTTGCTGCTCACTTCTGGTCCTGACGTTCGTAGGGGATCTTTTCGCCGGCTTCGATGGCCACCGGAAGCCGGTTTTCGGCGGGCGGCAGCGGGCAGGTCGCAAGGTCGGTGTAGGCGCACGGCAGGTTCACTGCGCGGTTGAAGTCGAGCTGCACGGAGCCATCAGCGGCGGGAACCACGGACAGCGAGCGGTTGGCGGCATACGTGGTCTTACCGGAGGTCTGATCGGTGAACAGCACGGACAGCGATCCCGGCGCGTGGCCGTTGAACGCAGTCAGTGCCAGCTCCTCACCGGCCAGCTTGAAGCGGATCTCACCCGGGGCTTCGTACACGTGCTGGATACCTTCGACGGCGGCACCCACCGTGGTTGCGCGCGGTGTTTCGAACGGCACGAAGGTACCGGACACCGCGAAGGCAGCGTTGGGCGAGTAGGCGGGCGTCCCCTGATACTGCTTCAGCAGTTGGTTTTCGGGATTCCGCGGTCGCACGATGTACTCGCCACTACGCTTGGCTACCTCGATCACGGTATCGCCGGAGACCAGGTTGATCCCGCCGCGTTCGGCGATGGGTCCCAAGGCGATGCGGCCACTGAGCGCGACACCGTCCTGCTCCAGGCTTTCGCCCGGTTCCAGGACGACACTTACGACGTCGTCCTCCGCACTCCAGATGCCAGGCGCACCTTCCAGCCGGGTCGCCTCGCTGCTGAGCCAGTGCAGGTGGGTGACGGCAAGGAACCCGTGCGGGTGGGCGCGGTGTCGTTCGTGGGCGTCGTGCCAGTCCTGCCAGTCCTGTTCAAAGGTTTCACGGGCAGTTTCAGTGTGCGTAGACATTTGCGGTGTCGCTCCTGTTCAATGCGTGGTCGGAGGTGACTGCTGCTGCGGCATCCGGTTCGGTGGCCCCGGCGAACTCCGGGCGGCCACCAAAAGGATCCCCTGCTTCCCACAGCGTGGTGGGGGCCGCAGCCCGGACGGCCGGGACGACCTCAGAGGCAAAGCGTTCCAGGATCTCGAGCTGCTGTTCGAAAGGCAGGGTGGTTGGCAAGGAAATTGACTGGAGATCGTGGCTGTACAAGGAGTGGTAGCTGAGGATCTTGTCGATCACCTGCTCCGGGCTGCCCACCAATGCCGGGCCCTCGGCGACTGCGTGCTGGATATCCCGGAAAGGCGAGTTGTTCCCTGGAACGTTGCGCCCGGCGGTCAGGCCCTCATACACGGGACCGTACTGCCGGATGGCTTCCTGGGTGGTGTCCGCGATGAACACTCCACCTGCGCCGCTGCCCGAGCCAAGGTATTGGTGCCGTGGATCATGGCCGTGGCGCTCGTACTCTTCCCGGTAGTGGTCGATCAGGACCTTGTAGTTTTCCCGCGGCTGGATGGCGTTGGCCGTAAACAGTGGATCGCCCCACTTGGCGGCGAGCGCAGCTGATGTCAGGGTTGTAGCCGAGCCGTGCCAAATCCGGGGCGACCCCGCAAAGGGGCGTGGCGTCGTCGTCGTTGGTTCGGTGAGTGCGGGCCTGAAGCGGCCGGACCAAGTGACACTTTCCTTGCGCCATAACGTGCGCAGCAGCGCATACTTTTCGGCGAGCAGGTCCCATTGGTCGTCCAGGTTTAGGCCGAATAGCGGGTACTGCAGCACCTCGTTGCCCTTGCCAATCACCAGTTCCAGGCGTCCACGGCTCAGCTGGTCGATCGTGGCGTAGTCCTCGGCCACCCGCACGGGATCCAGCACGGAGAGCACTGTGACCCCGGTCTGGAGGCGGATGCGGCTGGTGACGGCGGCGATCGCGGCGAGGACCGTCGTCGGGGATGACGAGACGAACTCGCCGGCGTGGCGTTCCCCCACGGAGAAGCTGTCGAAGCCGAGCTCCTCTGCGCGGCGGGCCGTCTCCACTACCTGGTTGAGCCGATCAGCAGTGGAGACGATCTCCCCCGTCACCGGATTCTTCAGGTGCGGGATGATGTCCAGGACCTGGAACTTCATTTGCCGGTACCAAACGTCGCTTCTGTGACGGTCTTCGATTCCGTCACGGCTTCCTCGGAGAGGCCCCAGCGTTCCAGGACCTTGGCATAGGAGCCGTCCTTGATGGTGGAGTTCAATGCGTCCGTGATGGCCGGGGCCAGTCCGTTGCCCTTGAGCGTGGTGGCGGCGACCAGGGTTTCAGCGGGCCAGCCGGCATTGACTTTGCCCACCACTTTGAGGTCGTCGCGGGTGTTTTCACGGTACGTCACTGACGGGTAGGGAGCGAGGTTCAGGTCCGTGCGGCCGGAGGACAGCGCCAGGATGGTGTCCGCGTCGGAGGAGTAGTACTGCAGCGTGGCCGGTGCTTTGCCCTTGGCTTCGAGTTCCTTGTTCCACGCCAGCAGGATCTTCTCCTGGTTGGTGCCGGACCCTACGGAGACCTTCAGGCCGGAAATGTCGTCCGAGCCCTTGATGTCGTAGCTGGAGCTCTTCTTCGCTTCAAACCCCATGTAGGCGGCGCGGTACGTGGAGAAGTCGAACAACTTCACGCGGGCGGCGTTGATGCCCACGTTGGAGAACACAGCCTCGAAGTCGCCTGACTGCGTCTTCAGTGGCCAGTTCTCCCACGAGGTCACCTGGAGGTCCAGTTCCAGGCCGAGCTTGTCGGCCACGAGCTGGGCGATGTCCACCTCCACGCCGATGGGGGTCTTGTCATCCGTGGCGTGGAAGGACAGCGGGATGGAGCCCGCCGTGGTGGCCACGGTCAGCTTGCCGTCCTTGGCGATGGCGGCAGGTACCTTGGCGGACGCTGCGGCGTCCTTCTCATCGCGGATCCGGTTCTGGTCAGCAGAGGTGTTGTACACAATGCCGTTCTTGGCGGCCGCCGATTCCGGCTTGGCTGCCGACGCTCCGGGATCGGAGCAACCGGCCAGCACGGGAAGCACGACGGCGGGAAGTACAGCGAGTGCCAGAAGGCTGCGTTTGGTGGGGCGCAGCGTGGTTTCATGCGCGGCGACGGCGGAGGTAGTGCGAAGCATGGGGTGTCCTAGATGTTGAAAGCTGGCTCGATGACTTTGGAGAAGAAGCTCCGGGTGCGTTCCTCGCGCGGGTTGGCGAAGATCTCCTGAGGTGAACCGGATTCGATGATCAACCCGTCGTCCATGAAGACCACGGTGTCTGCCACGTCCCGGGCAAAGCCCATCTCATGGGTCACGATGATCAGCGTGGTCCCGGACTTGGCCAGTTCCCGGATGACGTCCAGGACCTCATTGACCAGCTCAGGGTCCAGTGCGGAGGTGGGCTCGTCGAACAGCAGGATTTTGGGGTCCAAAGCCAGCGCACGGGCAATGGCGACGCGCTGCTGCTGGCCACCGGAGAGCTGCCGGGGGTAGGCGTCGGCACGGTCCTTCAGGCCCACCCGGTCCAGGAGTTCCAGCCCGCGTTTCCGGGCCTCGGCCTTGGAGCGTTTCTGCGCCACGATCGGCGCCTCAACGACGTTCTCCAGGGCTGTGAGGTGCGGGAACAGGTTGAAGCTCTGGAACACCATGCCAATGTTGGTGCGCTGCTTGAGGATGTCCTTCTCGCGCAGTTCGTGGAGCTTGTTGCCGCGCACCTCGTAGCCCACCAGTTCGCCGTCGATGGTGATGTATCCGCCGTCGACTTTTTCGAGGTGGTTGATGGTCCGCAGAAGCGTGGATTTGCCGGACCCGGACGGTCCGACGATCACAGCCACGCCACCAGGCTGCACGGTGAGGGAAACTCCCTTGAGGACCTCGGTGGCGCCGAAGGACTTCCGGACATTGGCGATATCGACCTGGCCGCGGGTGCCGGCCTTGGACTGGGCTGAGTCGTTGGCGGCCTGGGCTGACCCGGTAGAGCCCGTGGTTTCGCCGGCTGCCCCGGCCGCCTCCCCGGCTGCGGTTTCAGCGGCAGCCTGTGCCGCCGTCGTTTTCTGCTTGCGTGCGGCGATGATGCTCATCGGGCGTCCTTCGTGGGGGAAGAGGCAACGTGGGTGGCGAAAAACTTCCGGGCCTTCTGCAGCGGCGTGAGCGGCAGCGTCCGGAGGGCGCCCTTGGAGAAGTGGCGCTCAATGTAGTACTGGAAGACGCTCAGCACGGAGGTGATCACCACGTACCAGAGGGTGGCAACCAGGAGCAGCGGGAGCACCTGCTGGGTCCGGTTGTAGATGACCTGGACGGTATAGAAAAGTTCGGAGTAGGCCAGGACGTAGACGATCGATGTGCCCTTGACCAGGCCGATGATTTCGTTGAAGGCATTGGGCAGGATGGCGCGCATGGCCTGCGGCAGCACGATCCGGGTAGAACGCTTCCAGGCAGGGATGCCCAATGCCGATGCTGCCTCCAGCTGGCCCTGGTCCACGGAGAGAATGCCGCCGCGGATGATCTCCGCAGAGTAGGCCGCCTGGTTCAGGGTGAGGCCGAGCACGGCAGCAGCGAACTGGCTGATGAGCGTGGTGGTCTGGGCCTCGAAGAACCGCACGTCCGTGAAGGGGATGCCCAGGCTGATCTTCTCGTACAGGTAGCCCAGGTTGTACCAAAGGAGGAGCTGGACCAGCAGCGGTGTGGAGCGGAAGATCCAGGAGAACGTCCAGGACACTGAAACCAGCAACGGCGAGGCAGACAAGCGCATGAGGGCAAGGATGAACCCGAGCACAAAGCCCAGGACACCGGAGATGGCCGTGAGCTTGAGGGTCTCCACCAAACCGTTGACAACGGACTGCGCGGTGAACCATTGGGCCACCACGCCCCACTCCCAACGGGGGTTGGTCACCAGCGACCAGGCGATGGCCGCAACGCCGGCGGCAACCAGCACGGTACCCACCCAACGCCAGGGGTGGCGGGCCGGGACCAGTTTGTATTCGGAGTAGTCCGGGGTGGGCGGTGCGGTGTCCGCCGTGGCAGGCGGTGCTATTGCACTCATGCGCCACCTCATTTCAGATCGGTTGTTGTCTAGTGGATGGCTGCCAATCTATGGGCGCGCCGAAGCCGCCAGCAAGGCGGGAATTTGCACTTCTTCACTGGACTTCGCGGGGCTTCGCAAGGCTTCGCGCGGCGTCACAATCACCGTCATCAAGCGCCATATGCGTCGGGATTTTGCGTGCCTTAACGCGGCGTTACGCGTGGTGAACGGCCGTTACCCGCTCCTCGACCGGCGCGCTCCGAGGTCCCTAGATTGGACTGCACCAACCACTGTTTGCCAGGAGATCCCATGCCGTCACGAGTTCCCGCCCTCGCCTTCATTGGCGGCGGTCCGCGCACGGCCGGCGTCCTGGAACGGCTGGCAGCCAACCGCCCCGCGTTGTTCGACGGCCCCCTGGACATCCACGTCATCGAGCCGCATCAGCCGGGCTCGGGCAGGATCTGGCGCTACGACCAGGACCCCGGCCTCCTGCTCAACTCAACGGCAGCGGACGTCACCATGTTCACTGACGCGTCGGTGGCGTGCGATGGACCCTCCGTCGATGGGCCGGGCCTCGCAACCTGGGCCGCGGGAGTGCTGGATGGCACCATCCGCGACGTTCCCGCGCTGGAACCGCACCTGCTTGCACAGCTCCGCTCGCTGACGCCGTCGTCCTTTCCCACCAGGCAACTCCAGAGCAAGTACCTTGAGTGGTTCTTCCGTCGGGCTGTCTCTTCGCTCGGCACAGATGTGACAGTCACGGTCCATCAGGACACGGCAACCGCCGTCGAACGCGCTTCCGACGACGGTTCCCACCACGTGAAGCTGGCTTCCGGCGCTGTGGTGGTCGCCGACGTCGTGGTCTACGCGCTCGGCCACACCGACTCCTTGCTGGATCCCGAGTCCGCCCGCCTCAGCGATTTCGCTGCCACCCACGGCGGGTTCCATGCGCCGCCGTCGTACACCACTGATGTGGACTACTCCGCCGTGGAAGCAGGCCAGGACGTGATTGTCTCCGGAATGGGGCTCGCGTTCGTTGACCTGCTGGTGTTGTTGTTCGAAGGTCGCGGCGGAAGGTTCGAGGAAAGGCCCGACGGCGAACTCGACTACGTGCCATCCGGCGCCGAACCCCGGGTCTGGGCAGGGTCGCGGCGCGGGGTGCCGTATCACTCCAAGATCTCCTCGGAGCTGCGCGGCGAGCCGATTGCCCGCCCCCGGTATTTCACTGCAGAGGCTGTCCAGTCGTTGTTGGCCGAGCATCAGGAGCTCGATTTCCGCACCCAACTGTGGCCCCTGATCGCGAAGGATGCCGGCTACGCCTACTACCGGGAACTGTTCACCGGCTACCCATCACGTGTGCTGGGGACGTGGGAGAGCTTCGAAGCGCACTTTGACGCCGTCCAGTGGTACAGCTCGGCACGGGAAGAGCTGGTGGCCGTATCCGTGCCGGATCCGGCCCTCCGGCTGGATCTGGAGAAGCTCGACCACCCGTTGAGCGGCTGCGCTTTCGCCGACCATGACGCCGTGCAGCGTTCGGTGGCCGCGTACATCCAGAACGACCTCAACCTCCGCACCAGCAGCGACCACTCCGAAACCCTCGCACTGTTCACCGCGTTGTTGTTTGTCTACATGGATCTGGGCCGGCTTGTCCCGCAGGAGCGGCTCAACGCCCGCTCGCAGCAGGCTATCCACGGCTGGTGGCACGGCTTCTTCAGCTTCGTTGACTCCGGGCCCCCTTCCCACCGCCTCCGCGAAATGCTTGCGCTGCACAGGGCCGGGCTCCTGAAATTCATGGGCCCGGGCATGTGGGTTCGCGCTGATGAATCCCTCGGCCGGTTCGTCGCGGGCTCCTTCCAGTCCCCCGTGGTGGTTGACTCGTCCGCATATATCGAGGCGCGGTTGCCCTCGGCGTCGGTGGAACGGTCCGCCAACCCTGCCCTGCTGCACCTGCACGACGCCGGATGGGGAACCGAACAGCGGCTGCTCACCTCCGAAGGAACCCACTCAACGGGGAAACTCCTGGTTTCCGGGAATCACGAAGTATTGTCCCCTGTTGGTATTCCACAGAAGGGCTTGTTTGCGGTGGGACCATGGACTTCCGGTTGGGGCGCGGGCGCCTTTGCCCGTCCCAACACCAACGCAGCTCCGTTCCGGGAAAATGACGCCCTGGCGCGGAGGATCCTGTCCGCGGTTGCCGCCGTCCCCGCGCTCCAACCCAACTAGTTCGCAGCTGTGACCTGGTTGGTATCCGTTCACGAAAGGCATGACATGACCACTTCGCCGACCCTCTCGACGTCGGACATCACCGTCCTGAGCCTGCCCATGGACGATCCTCGCGTCCGCCCGCTCCTGGACGAGCTCGCCGTCGAATATGAGACGCGCTACGGGAATCTGTTCAGCAGTGAGGGCGCGGCCGAGGAACTCAACCGTTACCCTGCCGAAGAGTTCGCGGCTCCGCACGGTGCGCTCATCATCCTCCAGGAGAATGGCGAATCAGTGGCCGGCGGCGCCTTCCGCCGTTATGACCAGGACACCGCCGAACTCAAGAGGATTTGGACGCACTCAGCGCATCGCCGTCGCGGCCTGGCACGACGGGTGCTCCTTGAGCTCGAAGCCGAGGCCCTGCGCCGCGGCTACTCCAAGCTCTACCTGACCACGGGTCCCCGGCAGCCGGAGGCCAAAAACCTGTACCTGGCCACAGGGTATACGGCGCTGTTCGACCTCGCCGCAGACCCCGAAGAAATCAAGCATTTGGCTTTCAGCAAGGATCTTGCCGCGCCCCGCTAAGCTATGCGCATGGCCAACAAAAGCACTGCCGAAAAACTAGCCACCATCCAGCAGGGCTACACCCTGGAAGGTGCCACCATTGAGCTTGGTGCAGCGATCGTGGACGGCGAAGTCCACAAGGAGGCGCAGGTCCGCCTCCCGCTGGCCATGATGAACCGGCACGGTCTGGTGGCCGGCGCCACCGGTACCGGCAAGACAGTCACGCTGCACATGATCGCCGAACAGCTTTCGACGGCGGGTGTCCCGGTTTTCCTCGCCGACATCAAAGGCGACCTGTCCGGGCTGGCGACGCCCGCAACCGGGAGCGAGAAACTGACAGCCCGTACCTCTGCGCTGGGCCAGGACTGGTCCGCGAAGAACTTCCCCGTTGAGTTCCTGTCGCTCGGTGGCGACGGCAACGGCATCCCGGTCCGCGCCACCATTACCTCTTTCGGGCCCATCCTGCTCTCGCGCATCATGGACCTCAACGACACCCAGGAGTCCAGCCTCCAGCTGATCTTCCACTTCGCCGACCAGAAAAACCTTGAACTGATCGACCTCAAGGACCTCCGTGCCGTCATCCAGTTCCTCACCTCCGACGAGGGCAAAGCGGAGCTCGAAAACCTGGGCGGCCTCTCCAAAGCCACGGCCGGCGTGATCCTGCGCGAACTGGTGGGATTGGAAGCACAGGGCATGGAGAAATTCTTCGGCGAACCGGAGTTCGATACCGCCGAGTTGCTCCGCACAGCACCGGACGGCCGCGGAGTGGTCAGCTGCCTGGAACTCCCGACGCTGCAGACGAAGCCCCTGCTGTTTTCAACCTTCCTGATGTGGCTCCTGGCCGACCTCTTCGAAGACCTGCCCGAAGCCGGCGACCTGGACAAGCCCAAGCTGGTCTTCTTCCTGGACGAGGCCCACCTGCTCTTCAACGACGCTTCCAAGGCCTTCCTTGAAGCCATCACCACCACGGTCCGGCTCATCCGTTCCAAGGGCGTGGGCATCTTCTTTGTCACCCAAACACCCAAGGACGTTCCCGCCGACATCCTGGGCCAACTCGCCAACAGGGTGCAGCATGCCTTGCGGGCCTTCACCCCGGAGGACGCCAAGGCGCTCAAAGCGACGGTGTCCACGTTCCCGGTCAGCGACTACGACCTGGAAAAGACACTCACCTCAGCTGGCATCGGCGAAGCCGTCATCACCGTCATGAACGAAAAAGGCGCTCCCACTCCGGTTGCCCTGACCCGGCTCCGGGCGCCGGAATCCGTCATGGGACCCAGTACTGACGAGCTCATCCGGAGCACCGTGGCTGCGTCCTCGTTGCTGGTCAAATACGGCACTGCGGTGGACAACGTCTCCGCGTACGAGAAGCTGAACGGCCAGGTCGCTGCCCCCACAGGCGACCCCGCACCGGGCCTGCCTCCTGTTCCCTCATCCGCTACGGGAGCATCGCAGGCAGACATCGACGCCGAAGCCCGCCGTATCGAGGAGGAAATCCTGGGCCGTCCAAGCTCGCGGGCTTCCACCCCTGAGTCCTACCCGGCCCCGCCCGCCCCTGCCCCGGCTCCCGCGCCCGCCCCACAGGACGGGATGTTCGGCGACATAGCCGGCGCCTTGGGAGGCGCATTAGGCGGTGGCCTCAAGAGCATGGTCCGCTCCATGGGCACCCAGCTCGGCCGCGACCTCATGCGCGGAGTCTTCGGCACCTCGTCGCGTCGGCGTCGCTAGCCCTGTCCAGCGGCCCCGGGCGGCGGCATGCATCGCTGCCGCCCGCCGTCGTGCCTTCTCCACACGGTGGACATAAGTCGCTCCGACGCCTTCGTGCACAGTGATTTCGGCTGCGGCAGGTAACGTAAAGGGCGTGCAGTTGAGTCAAGCGATGGTCAGGACCGCAGCCGGGTGGCTGCTCGGTCTGATGCTTGCTGCCGCCGGAGCCATAGTATGCATCAACCTGGTGAGCTCCTCGGTGGCCAGTCCCCAACAGCCCGTCAAGGAATACCTCCAAGCCCTGCAAAAGGGTGACGGCGCACAAGCACTGGGGCTGCTAAGGGCCAAAGTTCCCAGCGCCAACGCCGCAATGCTCGACGGAACCGCGTTACAAACCGCCGCCTCCAAGATGTCAGACGTCAAGGTGGGGAACCCCGAATCCCGTGGCAGCAACCGGATGGCCGTGCCCGTGGAATACACCCTGGACGGCAACCGCCTCCACACCGAATTCCTGATGGAGCGCACCGGAACCCAGTGGCTGTTCTTCACCAAATGGGCCTTCGTGCCCACCACCTTGCCCACCATTGACGTCACGGTAGTCAATGCCAGCGAAGCGACGCTCAACGGTGTCCCCGTCAACATGCCCAACGGCCACAACACCTTCGCCGTCTTTTTCCCCGGCAAATACGAAGCAAGCCTGAACGGCACCTATTTCGAGGCTCCTCCTGCGTCGGCGCTCGTTTCTACGCGCGACGGCGGAACAGCCCCCCTGAACCTCTTGACGAGGTCCACGAAGGCCATGAATGACGCCGTCGCGGGCAAAGTCAAGGAGTTCCTGGACACGTGCGCGGTCCAGGCGACGGAACAGCAACGCCTCCAGCCGGACTGCCCCTTCTACCACGTCAGCAATGCCCGGGTAGTGGACGGAACCATCAAATGGGCCATCACGGAATACCCCAAGGTCACCATTGAGCCCTTTGGCGGCAAGTGGGTCGTAGCGCCTTTGAATGGCAAGGCCACGCTGACCGCCCGCGAAATCGACCTCTTCACGGGCGCAGGCAAAGACCTCAGCGTTGAGCACGACTTCAGCTTCACCACCCAGTTGGACGTCAGCGGCGACACCGTGACGGTGACGCCCATGCTGACGTTCTGAGGCCTGCCCGCGGGTTCTTAGTCCATGCCGCGGAGGTCCAGCACCAACTCGGACTCGCCATCGGCCTGCAGGACCACGGGAATGCCCCAATCCTGCTGATAGAGGTGGCATGCAGCGTGGTCCGGGATTTCGCCGTCTTCGGTCTCGGGTCCATCACACGCGGCAGCACGTGCCGTGATGTGCAGGATGCCCTCGGGAACGTCGGCCGACAGTTCAAGGGTACGGAGCAAGCCCACCGACGTCCCTCCACCTGAAACCAGCAGCTCAGGGGGTGTGGAGGAGATCTTCAACTGCGTCGGGTCACCCCAGCGATCATCAAGCTTCTGGCCTGTGGGGGCCTTGAACCGCACGGCAAGCTCAAGGTTTCCCGGCGTGACAGGGCTCTTGGGGCGGTGCGTTTGCGACGCGCCCTCGTCCACCTGCTGGGCTTCCTTCGGGATGGGAACCAGGACCAGCTGGTGCTTGTTCGACTCCACCACGACAAGCAGCGGCTCGCTGCCTTCCACCTGAACCACGACGACGTCGCTCGGCTCGGCGAGGCCCCTCGCCAACGTGGAGACGGACTTGGCGACGGGGTCGTACCGTCGAACGGCGCCGTTGTACGTATCGGCAATGGCCACTGAACCGTCAGGGAGGACCGTGACGCCCAAGGGGTGCTGGAGACGGGCCTCCGCGAAGTCACCGTCGCGGAACCCGAAGTCGAACAGGCCCTTGCCTACGGCGGTCTCGACGGTCACGCCGGAGTCGCTGAGAACCAGGCGGCGCAGGGAGGACGTCTCAGAATCGGCAACCCAGATGTTGTCGTCCGCGTCGATCGCAAGGCCGGACGACTGGGCGAACCAGGCTTCCTCGGCTTTGCCGTCCAACAGGCCTTCAAGCCCGGAACCGGCAAGGATCGAAACCTCGTTGGTCAGGGGGTCGAAAGCGAAAATCTGGTGGGTTCCGGCCATCGCAATGACGACCTTCTGCAGCTTCTGGCTCCAGACCACATCCCAGGGCGAGGACAGGGAAACTTCAGTGCCAAGTCCCAGTGCTCCGACGTCCACGGAGTCCGCCGCAAAGTCGGCCGGACCGTCGTCGTGGTGTTCGGACCACGTACCCGCACCCGAGTCGGTGACCCGGGCGGGACCGGCGTCCAGCAGGCGCTGCACTCCGTTGCCCGCAACGGTTTGCACATAGCCGGAACTGAGCGTCACTCCGCGCAGCCGGTGGTTGACCGTATCGGCCACCACGGCGTCGTATCCGAGCTTCCATGCGAGCTCAGACGGGAGCAAAGCTACGCCCTGCGGCTCGTTGAACTGAACGATCTCAGCTTGTCCGTCCAAGTAGCCTTTGGTCCCCGAGCCAATAACGCGCTCCACGGTCTCAAGGTCCGGGCGGAGCTCCACCAGCCGGTGGTGACCGGAGTCCACCACGAGGTAGTTGCCATTGGCCAGTTGGGTGGCCTTCCCGGGGAAGCGCAACGTGCCCGACGTCGGCTCTGGAGCCACGTACGGACCGTTGCCGCGGTGGAGGGTTCCCTTGGCTTCGTGCTCGGCTACGAGCTCCTCCAGGAGCACGGCAAGGCCGCCTGCGTGGCCCTCGCCCGACAGGTGGGCAACAATGTAGCCCTCCGGATCGACCACGACGAGCGTTGGCCACGCGCGGGCCGTGTAGGCCTTCCAGGTGGCAAGCTCAGGGTCGTCAAGGACCGGGTGGTGGATTTCGTAGCGTTCAACGGCTGATGCCAGGGCCACCGGATCGGCCTCATGTTCGAACTTGGGCGAGTGCACGCCTACCGTCACCAGGACGTCCGAGTACTTTTCCTCGAGCGGGCGGAGCTCATCCAGGACGTGCAGGCAATTGATGCAGCAGAACGTCCAGAAGTCGAGCAGCACGATCTTTCCCCGCAGGGATTCGAGATCCAGTGACTTGCCGCCCGTGTTGAGCCAGCCGCGGCCCTCCAGTTCGGAGGCCCGGACCCGGAGTTGGGTGCGTACGGTTTCGCTCATCAGCGTCCTTCCAGCTTGGTTTGTGGTTCAGTCTGCCCGGCGGGGTCCGTGGTGGGGTCCGTCCGGGCAGGTTGCGTGCTCCGGCCCGCCATCTTGGCGTCACGATCAGCCAGGCGGGCAAACATATCGTTGTAAGCACTGAGATCGGCGTCGTTATTCCTGTCGGCCGCCCGGTCCACCCTGCGGGTCTCGCGCTCATCGGAACGGGACCACATGACAGCCACCCCGATCGCCACCAGCAGCGTGGGTATCTCGCCGATGCCCCAGGCCACGGCTCCACCCAGTTGTTGGTCTCCCAAGGCCGACGGGCCCCACGCACGGCCGAGGTTTCCGAAGTAGTCCGCGGCGAGCAGGCCCGTACCACCCATGATGGCCACGCCGAAGAAGGCATGGAAGCCCATCGTGGCCAGCAGCAGAAGCAGGCGCATTGGATAAGGGGCACGGCGTGGCAGGGGATCGCTGCCGATCATGCTGAGCACAAAAATGTAGCCCGTTAGCAGGAAGTGGACATTCATCAGCTCGTGGCCAACGTGCTCGCGCATCGCCAGGCCGAAGAGATCCGAGTAATAGAACAAAACGATCGACCCTGCGAAGTTCGCTGCGGCGAACAGCGGGTGGGTAACGATCTGCGAGAACCTGGAGTGGACAAACAACAGCAACCACTCGCGCAGTCCCCGGGAGCCCTGGGCTCCTTCGCCCCTGGCCGGGAGGGCGCGCAAGGCGAGGGTTACCGGCGCCCCGAGGACCAGGAAGATCGGCGCAACCATGGTGAGGGCCATGTGGTCCACCATGTGCGCGGAGAACAGCACCCTGCCGTAGACAGCGGGCGGACCTGACGTGATGTACGTGAGTACCACCAGGCCGATCGTCCAGTTCGCAGCCCGGAACCAGGACCACTTGTCTCCACGCTTGCGGACCTTCACGACGCCCATGACGTACGTGACTGCGCCAAAGAGCGCTACACCTACCCACAGCCAGTCGAAACGCCACTCAGTGAGCCACCGCTCGGGCGTCAGTTCGGGAGGCAGCTCGTATCCGGAGAGGATGAACGACGGCGACGCGTCCGGCGCGTAGGTGGTGGGCTGCGGTGGTGCCGAGCGCCCAAGCGCAACGGCGAGGCCCGACGTCGCACCCATCACGAGCAGTTCAACCAGCACCAACTGCCACAGCACGCGGCGCGCGGACATCGAACCGCCCTTGCCGAGCTGGGGGATGACCCACTGACGGTGCATGAAACCAATGCCGCCCAAGACCAGGGTGGCCAGCGCCTTGGCGACGATCAGCTGACCGTAAGGCGAACCGAAAAGGTCCGCCGGGTTGGTGACCCGGATGGCTGCGTTGATGACACCCGAGGCGAACACAAGAACGAACGCGAAGCCTGCCAGGGCGGAGAAGCGCCGGAGGGTTTGCTCCGTGATGTCCGGGCGCCCTTGGCTTCGTGAACCCGTGAGGAGTCCTGACAGGACGGCGAGCATGATGATGCCACCCACCCATGTTGAGACCCCCACCAAGTGAAGGCCCAGGGAGTTGATGGCACCTTCATGGTCGCTGGAGCTTGAAGAGTGCCCAATGAGGGCAGTAGGAACGAGACCAATAAGGGCCAAAAGAAGAGTGAAAGCCAGGCCCGTCAACGACCTGACGCCGAAGAGTGCCGTGGTGACCACTGCGGCGATAATGGTGACCGCGAGCCACGCCTTACCGGTGTCGATATCGGTCATGAAATACACCAACGCCCGAGTGAACTCGGCGTCACCGGAGAGTCCCTGGCCAGCGACATCCGCGTACGTCAGAACGAGAACCGCTACGGCCGACAACGTCCAGGCGGCACCGGCGGCCGCAGCAACTCCAAGGGCCCGGGTAAACGCCGGATGCTCCGGAGCGTCCAGGTCCTTCTCCCGTGACCGGGAGCCGCCGAGGTTCTTGGGCAGGATGCCGACGGCGAAGATCAGCCCACCCACGACGGTGGCCACAGAAATGTTGTGTACGGCTTTTGCAATGGGAAGACCCCATCGGACCAGAGCGCCGGGATCGGAGACCTGCCGGGCTGCGGCAGCTCCGGAGAAGATCAGTGCCCCGGCCAGAACCAGGAACAAGACCGCCAAGCCGGCCAGCTGCCATGGAATGGAAATTCCCGCGACGGAGTCACCTCCACGCGTTCCCGGCTTGGGAACGGGCGAAGGGGCAGTTGCGGAGCTTCTTGCTGACGGCACCTATCCATTGTCCGCTACCCGCTCCCGGGCTGCGAATCGTAAGGGGCGCTATGTGCATTAACTAACAGCAAAAGGGACGGCAACCATCAGGTTGCCGTCCCTTCAAGGCGTTCGCCGAAGAGTAATTACTTCTTCTTGGCGACAGCTGCCTTCAGCTTGGAGCCAGCGGTCAGCTTGACGCTGTGGCCGGCTGCGATCTGGATGGTTTCGCCGGTCTGCGGGTTGCGGCCGGTGCGAGCTGCACGGTCGGTGCGCTCAACTGCGAGCCAGCCCGGGATGGTGATCTTTTCGCCAGCGGCGACAGAAGTCTCGAAAACCTCGAACAGTGCATCGAGCACGGAGTTGACTGCTGCCTGGCTGGTGCCAGCCTTGCCTGCTACCTCTGCAACGAGTTCACTACGGTTCTTAGCCATTTACGTCCTCCTGGACTCATACGTTTTTGAGCTTTCAAGCGGAATGCGAGCAAGCCACTGTTCGAAAACTTACCAGCTTGGGCAGCCATGGCCAGCAAATTCCGCGTGTTTCCGCGCCTTTTTGACCAAAATCACCGCAATTTAGGGGTTTTTGGGACCGCTTTACGCCCTTGGCGTACCCTTCGCCGTCGGCAGGGAGCCGTCGTCCGGTCCTGTCAGAACAGGATGCGTTGGAAGAGGACGTGATCCTGCCACGTACCGGCGATCTGAAGATACTCTGGCGCCATCCCGATCCGCTCGAACCCGGAGCGCTTGAGTACCGCCTGCGAGGCCAGGTTGTGGACCAGGGTCGCGGCTTGCACGCGATGGAGTCCCAACTCATCCGCAGCCATGGTCAGGACATGACCCACGGAGGCAGATGCCAGGCCTCTGCCCGTGAACTCCTGGTCAATCCAATACCCCATGTTCGCGCTGAGAAACGGTCCGCGGACGAGGCCGGAGAGCGTGATTCGGCCGATGACCCGCTGGCCCGCGGTAATAACCCAGGGCACCTCGCTGCCGGCAGCGAACAGGTTTAGTTTGGCTTCCACGTCCTTGGCCTGTCCAGCAGCGCTAAAGAACTCCTCGCTCCGTTGCGGGTCCCAGGGGGCCAGGTGCTCCCGGTTCCGTGTGTAGGCCGCCGCCAAGGGGCCGGCATCCTGGAACTCCAACGGGCGCAAGGTCAATGGCCCGCGTCCGTCCGCGGTGTCGGCGGAGTCAAAGGGGATGTTCCGGGTGAGATTCATCCCATGACAGTACCTGAGCTGTT